>NZ_CP094516.1:3463625-3778500 GCF_029909975.1 Bradyrhizobium sp. ISRA430 | reverse complement strand
AGCCGTTTGGCCTTGCGCGCGACGACTATGAGATCTTTGCCGATCTCGCCGAGCGTCTTGGCGCACGCGAACCCTTCACCGAAGGCCGCACATCGCGGCAATGGCTGGAACATCTCTATGAGCCGACCCGCGCCTCGCTTGCCGCGCGCGGCATCGAGGCGCCGAGCTTCGAGGAGTTTTGGCGGCGCGGCAGCCTCGTCGTGCCGCAACAGCCCGATGACGGCGGCCGGCTGCGCCGCTTCCGCGAGGATCCGATCACTCATGCCCTGCCGACGCCGAGCGGACGCATCGAGATCTTTTCGCAAAAGATCGCGGGCCATGGCGATGCGGATTGTCCGGGTCATCCGGTCTGGCTCGAGAAGACCGATGTGCCGAAGCCAGGTGCGCCGTGCTTCCTCGTTGCCAATCAGCCGGTGACGCGCCTGCACAGCCAGCTCGACTTCGGCGGACATTCGCTTGCGTCCAAGCATCGCGGCCGCGAGGTCGCGCGCATGAACCCGCGCGATGCGGAAGCGCGCGGCATCGCGGATGGCGACATCATCCGCCTGTTCAACGACCGCGGCGCCTGCCTTGCCGCGGTGCATGTCACCGACGGCATCGCGCCCGGTGTCGTCCAGCTTCCGACCGGCGCCTGGTACGATCCGATGGATCCCGAGGACGAGGCGCCGCTCTGCGTTCACGGCAATCCGAACGTGCTCACCCGTGACATCGGCACATCGTCACTTGCGCAAGGCTGCACCGGCCAGCTCACGACGGTCGACGTGGAGCGCTTCACTGGCAACCTGCCGCCGATCCGCGCGTTCGATCCGGTGTAACGGACGCGGCGCGATCGCGCGCCGATGCACGCGTACTTGCGCGCAGCAAATCGAACGAGAGATGCCGCATGAAGTGATGGGGTGCACGACGTTCGCGGTGCGCCTACGCTCGCCAACGTCACGGCAGCTTATGGTGTGAGAGTTTGCAAAAGCTCAACGAGAGGTGCTCACATTTGCGCCCGTAGCAGCAACGGGAAAAAGCAGCACGCGTGTGAACCGTCTCATATTTGAATCGACTCCTTAAGAGCAAGCATTCTCACACCTGATCGTCGTGCCCCGAGCAACTCTGCTCACACGCACGCCAAGGCCGGCGACGCCTTCTGCTCGCCCGCCGCACAGTACTTTTCGAAGATTGGAATAGAGCGCGTTGCGAATGGCGTCGGCCACGAGAGCCTTTTTCAGGCTCGACCGGTAGGCCGCTACTTACTTTAAGAGGAGCATCTCATGAAAATAAGCAATGAGGTCTTCCGCGGTTCGTTGGTGACAAGGCGCAGCGGCAGTGTCCGGATCGCCCGTTCCAGTCTGATCAAATTGGCCCATCTGCTCGAAAGGGTCGGCCTCGCTGCCGTTGGGGGCTCTTGCGGTCTTTACGTGGGTGCAATCCTGTTGCGTCAGGAAAGCGGATTGTTCGAGAGCGGCTGGATCGTGCTGCTGGCGATGCTCTACGGAGCCCTGAGCTACTATGTCGGGATCGATTTGGCCGGCAATAAAGCGCGAAAATCGAATTCGGGCATCTCCGAAGAATGGGATGCCTCCGATGCACCCGAGATCATCAGCGCAGCCGGAACGTTTGGCGCCGCGATTGCTGCGGCTCTGTCCGTCAGCATCATTGTCCTTGACCAAAATGTCCCCAGCGGAGGGATCGCCGTTGTCGCTGGCTGCTGGTTCGCGGGCTCTTCACTTCAAGTTATCGCAGGCACCTTGGCTCGCAACAACGACATTGCGGAGAAGAGCTGATGAAAGCCGCGTTCGCAAAAGACTTCCGTAGCGTGAATGCGAAGGTCACCTCGCTGAGGTCGCATCTCGGTTAGAAAGCGAGAACTCGTGAATCATTCAACCTCGGTGGCTTCAAAGCGGCATCGGTACTGAGCAACCTATGTCGTTATGGTCGTAGACAAGGCGTGCCATCGCATTGATGTTGGGATATCGTCCCCGCACGCCGTGATCCAAGATTCTGCTAACCGCCAACCAGAGTATCGGTGGAGCCTATGCAGCAGATTGCGGAGTGGCTCGAGAACCTGGGGCTTGGGCAATACGCACAGCGCTTTGCTCAGAATGGGATCGACATAGGCGTCCTTCCCGAATTGAGGGACGAGGATTTCGACAAGCTCGGAGTTCTGCTTGGCCATCGTCGCAAAATGCTGCGCGCCATCGCCGAACTCGACCCGGCCGCATTGATCCCGTCGCAGGCCCCTCTGCACGGCGCTGAGCGCCGCCATCTCACCGTCATGTTTTGCGATCTGGTCGGCTCGACTGCGCTCTCCGCGCGCCTTGATCCCGAGGACATGTGGGAAGTGATCCGGGCCTATCGCGCCGCCTGCGCCAACGTCGTCGCCGCCTATGACGGCATGGTCGCCCGGTTCGTGGGCGATGGAATACTGATCTATTTCGGCTATCCCCGCGCTCACGAGGATGATGCGGAGCGCGCAGTACGCGCGGGACTCGACGTCATAGCCGCTGTCAGGCAGCTCAAGACACGCGAGCAGGTCGAAATGCGGATTGCGATTGCGACCGGACTTGTGGTGGTCGGTGATCTCGTCAGCGGAACTGCGTCGGAGGAGCAGGCGACGGTCGGTGATGCGTTGAACCTCGCCGCCCGGCTCCAGGGGCTGGCCGAGCCTGGCGCGGTCGTCGTTGCCGCGTCGACGCGGCGGCTGCTCGGTGATCTCTTCGCGTTTCGCAATCTCGGCCGCCGCGAGGTCAAGGGCATCTCCGAGCCCATCGCGGCCTGGGCGGTCGAAGGTGCGTCCGCGTCGGAGAGCCGCTTCGAGGCGGTCCGCGCGGCGCGCTCGATCGGCTTTGTCGGTCGCAAGGAGGAGATCGAGTTCGCGCTCTCGCGCCAGCGCCTGGCGTGGCAGGGGCAAGGCCAGATGATGCTGATCTGCGGCGAAGCAGGCATCGGCAAATCGCGCATGGTTGCAACGCTCGCGGAAAGCCCCACTTTGGGTCCGCACCGCCGGGTGCGGTATCAATGCTCGCCCTACCACACCAACAGCGCGCTTCATCCCTTCGTCGCGCAGCTCGAGCGCGCCGCCGACATCCGGTCGCACGACACGCCTGCGCAGAAACTCGACAAGCTTGAGGCAATGCTGGCACTTGGAACAGCGTCGGTGGCTCAAGCGACGCCGCTCATCGCGGCGCTCCTTTCGATTCCCACCGGCGACCGTTATCCGCCGCTCGGCCTGAGCCCGGCGCAGCAGCGGCGACAGACGTTCGCCGCCCTTCTCGATCAGCTCGAGGGGCTGGCACGGCAGCAGCCTGTGCTGATTATCTGCGAGGACACGCATTGGGCCGATGCCACGACGCTCGAACTGCTGGATCTCGCGGTCGACCGGATCAGGGGTCTGCCGATACTCGTCCTCATGACGTCGCGGCCCGAGTTCGAACCGTCCTGGGCGGGGCTCGCCAATGTCAGCCTGTTGCGGCTCGACCGGCTTGACCGGCAGGATACGCGCGCTCTGGTCGAGCAGGTGACCGTCGGCCGCCAGCTTCCGCGCGAGATGATGAAGCAGATCATCGACAAGACCGACGGAATCCCGCTCTTCGTCGAGGAATTGACCAAGATGGTGCTGGAGTCCGGACTGCTCGTCGAAGACGCCGGGCGCTATCGCCTCGATAGTCCGCTTCCGCCGCTCGCCATTCCCGCGACGCTGCAGGACTCCCTCATGGCACGGCTCGACAGGCTGGCTCCAGTCAAGGAGGTGGCGCAGATCGGCGCCGCGATCGGCCGCGACTTCTCTTACGGATTGCTGAGGTATGTGGCGGGGCGCGATGACTTGACGCTGAGCGCCGCACTACGGCAGCTCGAAGAGGCGGAATTGCTGGTGTGCCGCGGCGTCCCGCCGGAAGCGAACTATAGCTTCAAGCATGCACTCGTTCAGGAAGCGGCTTACGAGAGTATGCTCAGGAGCAGACGGCAGGTGCTCCACAAGCAGATTGGCGACGTTCTGCGTGACAAGTTTCCAGTCGTCGCCGCGACTGAGCCGGAGATACTTGCACACCACTTCAGTGAGGCGGGACTGAGCGAGGTCGCCCTCGAATGGTGGCGCAAGGCGGGCCAAGAGGCGCTGAAGCGCTCGGCCTATTCCGAAGCGATTGCGCATCTTCGCAAAGCGATTGCCATCGCCGATGAGCTGCCCGATGAGCCCGGCCGCATGATGAGCAGGCTCCACCTTCAGATCGCATATGGCCGTGCATTGCGGGGCAGCCTCGGGCACAGCGCGCCCGAAACGGTGGCCGCATGGACGCGCGCCCGCCAGCTCGCGGCCGACATCAATGATCCGGTCGAACTTGCGCCGATCCATTCGGGCCTCTTCAATGCCTGCCTGACGCATGGCGAGATCGCTCCGATGCGGGAGCTGGCGAATGCCGTCATGAGTGCCGCCGAGCGACGGCCGGAATCGCCGGTGGCCGCCGTTGTCGCGCATTGGACGAGTGGGGTGACCTGCTGGTTCGGGGGCGATTACTTGAACGCGAGAACGCATCTCGAGCAGGCACTTGCGATCTATGATGCCGAGCCGGATCCCGCGACGTTCAGGATGTCGGCGCTGGATCTTCCGTTCGTCATCATGAGATTCCTTGCGCTCGTGCTATGGCCGCTTGGAAAGATAGACCGCGCGCGCCGGCTCGCCGCAGAAGCGGTGAGTGCGCAAGGAGAGAAGCGGGCGCTTTCCCAGGCCAATGCGCTCGTTCACAGGGCCGTTTTCGACGGACTATGCGGGGGTATGTTGCAGCAAACAGAGACGATCCTGGCACTGGGGTTGGCTCGCGACCACACGATGCCCTTGTATGTGGCCGCCGGAACCTACCTGAACGGTCTGGCGAAGTGGCGGGCCGATGACCGAATGGCGGGGCTCACAGACATGCGCCTCGGGCTGACCGCGCTGCACGAGAATGACTGCTACCTTTGTGAGCCGTTTTGGGTCATGCATGTTGCCGTGGCAGGGGCAGAGGCGGGCCAACTCCAGGCCGGCTTGGACATGTTGAGCGAGCTGATTGGATGGACCGAGCGTTCCGGTCAGCGTTGGCTCGATGCCGAACTGCATCGCGTGCGGGGCGAACTTCTATTGCGTCACGAGCCGCCGGACCTTTCCGGTGCGGAAGATGCCTTCAACCGAGCTCTGGAAATCGCCCGACATCAACAGACGAGAACATTCGAGCTCCGCAGCGCACTTGGACTTACACGCATGCGCAATACGAAAGGCAGAGCGGCACTCGAGGTGCTCGCTGGCATCATCGCCGAATTTGATGCAGAGCGATCTCTTCCCGAAATCGAACAAGCGCAAATGTTGCTCCGGAGCGGCGGTAGCCAGTTCGCGCGGGGCTGACCGGCGGGGCTCTACCGGCTCGCGCGGGAGAGGTGCTTGGGTTCTGCGCCCCGAAAAGTGTCCGGCGCGCAAACGCGACGATTATGCGCGCAAGCGCCGCGTGTTCCGCATGCGGCATGGCTGGGAAATAAATCCGGCTGCTCACGAGTGTGAGAGCGCGTCCTGTTCCATTTCTACCCGTTAATGCGCGTGTCCGGGGAAAGTTGCCAAGTAATGGGCGTTGCCTTGGCTTGATGCGCGCCTGTTCCCGGCCGGGAAAGCGATGGATCGGGAGAATCGAATGAGCGATGGAGCGGACTATTTCGCTAAGCTGCTGGGACGTGCGGCCATGCAGGTTTGGGGCGACATGCCTCGCGATATCCAGGAAGCGCTGTTCGAGGCCGCGATGAAGGGGCGCGACACCCAGCGCGAAGACCTCGCGCGGCCGCTGCACGAGCGTCATCCGCGCACGCTGCATCCGGCGAGGGCGCGCTAGTCGCGACCACAGGCACATTGTTGCCATAGTGCCGTCATCCTGACTGCAGATTGCCGCTTCCGAACATCATAGACGGAGCGTGATACCGCACGACGAATTGTGCGGAATCGGGAACGTTTGCGAAAGCACTTGGTTGGCAAACTGCCTGGAGCTTCAAGCCCCAGGCTTAACGGGTTCAACGATGTGGACTGATCGACGTGAGCGACATGAACATCGGAAAATGGTACGATCCGATCACGCAGCGATGGTTTGTGCCGCGTGAAATTATTCCGGTTGCCAGCTATTCGGAGCCGAACACAGAAGAACGATTGGAGATGCACAAGAGCGCAGAGACTCAACGGATTTGGGATCTGCTGGTTGATTGCTGTGCTCGTGGATAGTGCGCTGGCGGAAAGCGGTGTTGGATCGGCGTTGCCGCCAGTGACGGCGACCGAGGCTGGCGGTGGATGAAAACAGGTCGCCCGCGTAGCGTGCTGAACCTTTTGCCAGCTAAGATGGCAATCCCCTCGACTGTAGGTTTCGCCACTCAATCGGTTCCTGTAGCCCTCTTCGGGCCTGCGAGATTGACCGCCGCCTCCGCTGCATCTTTCAGGATCTCCTCCGACAACTGCCTGTCGTTGATCGCGCGCGACAATTGCAGAGCGCCGACCATGGTGGCGTAGATCGCGATCACCCTGCGCCGCCGCTCGTCCGGCGAACCCTGCCGGATTTGCGCCGCCATCAGCGCGATGATGTCCGAAAATTTCCGGGTGAAGGCGTCGCGGGTCGCCTTCGGATGCCGCGCGACCTCGGCAACGAGGGCGGCGGTCGGGCAGCCGGTGCCGGCGCGGTCGCGATGATGCGGGGAGAGATAGTCGCGGATCGTCGTCTCGAGCGCGATACCGTTCTCGAGATTGTCCTCGTGCCGTTGCTCACTCCGGGACAGCGCGTCGAGCAGCACCTCGCGCACCAGCTCTTCCTTGGAGGCGAAGTGGGTGTAGAAGGCGCCGTTGGTGAGGCCCGCCTCCGACATGATCCCGGCAAGGCCGACTGCGGCGATGCCGCTCTCGCGAAACTGCGCGGAGGCGACGTCGAGAATATGCCGGCGTGTCGCATCCCTCTGTCCCTTGTCGTAGCGCGCCAATACTGCCTCCTGCGTACAGACCGGACCCGGCCACAAAATCGTGAGGATGGACCTATTGCATTACGCTCATAATAAGACATTATGGCCATAATACAATAGGGGCGGCCGATAGGCGGCGGTCCATGAGGGGCACACAGGATCGAACGCATGTCAGTCGAGGACGCCGCGGCGCCGGCTTTGTCAGCAGCGCAAAGCCCGGTCCGGGCCACGGCGCCGCTTCGCGAGGCGCCGCCCGCCCAGAGCGCGAGCGCGCGGAGGCGGGCCGCGCTGCTGGCCGCGCCGATCCTGCCCACCCTGATCAAGCTCGCGCTGCCGACCGTGGCCGTTCTGGTGGCGCAGACGGCGGTCAACATCGCCGAGGCCTACTATGTCGGCTTCCTCGGCACGGACGCACTGGCAGGCGCCGCGCTGGTGTTCCCGATCTTCATGCTGATGACCATGATGTCGAACGGCGGGTTCGGCAGCGGCGTGGCGTCCTCGGTGGCACGTGCGGTCGGTGCCGGCCGCCGCGATGACGCCGATGCGGCGCTGTTTCATGCCGTGGTGCTTGCTGTCGTCGCGGGCGCGCTCTTCACGTTCGGCGCGATCGTCGGCGGTCCGCGTCTGTATAGCCTACTCGGCGGCCAGGACGGGGCGCTCGCTGCCGCCATCACCTATTCCGACTATCTCTTTGCCGGTGCCATTCCAGTCTGGATCGTCAATCTCCAGGCGGCGGCGCTGCGCGGCTCCGGCAACGTGAAGGTGCCCGCGCTGGTCACTTTGATCGGCGCGATCGTGACCATCCCGGTCTCGCCGGTGCTGATCTTCGGCTTCGGTCCGTTTCCGCGGCTCGGCATCGGCGGCGCCGGCGTCGCTTTCGGCCTCTATTACGGGGCGGCGATGCTGGTCCTGCTGCGCTACATGGCCTCCGGGCAATCGGGTCTCACCTTGCGCATCGTGCGCCTGCGGGCCGCGATCTTCGCCGACATGCTGAAGGTCGGTATTCCCACCGCGCTCAACGCGGTGCTGACCAATCTGACCGTCATCCTCGTCACCGGCGCGGTCGGCCTGTTCGGGACCTCCGCGCTCGCGGGCTACGGCATCTCCTCGAGGCTCGACTACATCATGATCCCGCTCCTGTTCGGCATCAGCACCGCGACCTTGACCATGGTCGGCGTCAACATGGGTGCAGGGCAGACGGCGCGGGCGCGAAAGATCGGCTGGATCAGCGGTGTCCTCGGCATGATCATGACCGGCACGATCGGCATCACGGTTGCGATCTTTCCAACGGGCTGGCTGCATCTCTTCAGCCATGAAGCCGAGGTGGTGCGCGCGGGCACGGTCTATCTGCGCATCGTAGCCCCGGCCTATGCCGCACTCGGCTTCGGCTTCGTCGCGTCCTTCGCTGCCCAGGGCACCGGCCGCGCGATGGGCCCGCTCGCCTCATCCGTCGCGCGGATCCTGATCGCGGCCGGCGGAGGCTGGATCGCCGTCGCCAGCTTTGGCGCGGGAATGGCGGGGGTTGCCGGCATGGTTACCGTTTCGCTCCTAACCTATGCCGTGATCTGCGCCCTGATCATGCTGTCGCCATCGACCTGGCGTCCCGAGTGATCGGGGCTGCGGGCTCGTCTCGCGCACATGCTCAGGCCGTGCCACGCGTTCCATTTCCCGATTGGCCACGCAGAGAGAAGCAGCGTGCCTCCACGGGGCCAAATTTGAATTTCCATTTCATTGATTTCGTGCTGCACACGGGACAAGACGACACAAGCTATTGCCGGTTCCATGGAGACCAAGATGTCGTTTCGCCTCCCCCTGATCCTTTCAACCTTGCTCGCCGTCTGGTCCGCGGGTGCCATGGCCGAGACCATCAAGATCGGCGTGACGCCGGGGCCGCACGCGCAGATCCTCGAAGCGGTGAAGCCGATCGCGGCGAAGAACGGGCTCGATATCCAGCTCATCGAGTTCTCCGACTATGTCGTGCCGAACGCCGCGCTCGATGCCGGCGACATCCAGGCCAATTCCTTCCAGAACCAACCTTATCTCGACAATCAGAAGGCCGACCGTGGCTATAAGATCGACTCGGTCGGGCTCACCGTGAATTTCCCGATCGGGGTCTATTCGAAGAAGCACAAGAACTGGGCCGACATTCCCGACGGCGGCAAGATTTCGATCCCGAATGATCCGACCAATGGCGGGCGCGTGCTGCTGCTCCTGCGCGACAAGGGCGTCATCAAGCTGAAGGACGGCGTCGGCTTCAAGCCGTCGGTACTGGACATCGCCGAAAACCCCAAGAAGCTGAAGTTCGTCGAGGTCGACGCGGCGCAGGCGCCCCGCGCGCTCGACGATGTTGATGCCGCCGCGATCAACACCAACTACGCGACCCAGGCTGGCCTCGATCCCGTCAAGGATCCGATCCTGCGCGAAGATCCGAAGGGCCCCTACGTCAACCTGATCGCGGTCCGCACCGCCGACAAGGACAAGCCCTGGGTCAAGATCCTCGTGGACAGCTATCACACGCCGGAGGTCAAGGAGTTTGTCCTGACCAAGTTCAAGGGCGCGGTGCTGCCGAGCTGGTAGGCAGACTGCCCAGCCAAACTCCGGCGGAGGCGCGATCGGGGCGACGTGGCAGCCTTGCGCAATGCCCGCTTGTCTCCGGCCGCGGCAACCGACATCATCGGAGCCGTGGCAATCCTCGCCCGACAGGGGTCGTATGAAACGCTTTGCAAACCTGAAACGACTGGGGTTCTTCACGCGCCTTCTCGATGAGGCACCGCCGGCCGAGCGATACCGCTTCGCGGCGGAGCAGATCGTGCACGCGGAAAAGGCAGGCCTCGATTCCGCGTGGATCGCGCAGCATCATTTTCACGAGCGCGAGGGCGGATTGCCGTCGCCCTTCACCTTGCTCGGCTACGTCACCGCCCAGACCTCGCGCATTCGCCTCGGCACCGGCATCGTCACCTTGCCGCTGGAGAATGCCGTGAGGGTGGCGGAGGACGCCGCGGTTCTTGATCTTCTTTGCAATGGCCGGTTCGAGCTCGGCGTCGGCACCGGCGGCAACCCGTCGGCCTTTGCCGCCTTCGGCCTCGACAGCGCCCAGCGCAACGAGATTTTCGCCCGCAATCTCGAGGTCGTCCGAAGCGCGCTGGCCGGCAAGCCACTCACCGGCGGCGATACGCTCTATCCGCAGCGGCCGCAACTGTGCGACCGGGTCTGGCAGGCGACATTCTCGGTGACGGGTGGCGCGCGCGCGGGCAAGGCTGGCGATGGCCTGTTGCTGTCGCGGACCCAGCCCCGCACCAAGGAGGCGCCGAAGGCCACGCTCGCCGAGATCCAAAATCCGATCATCGATGCTTATCTTGAGGCGCTGCCGCCAGGATGCGAGCCGCGGATCATGGCATCGCGCAGCGTCTTCGTCGCAGAGGACCGTCGCGAAGCGATGCGCCTCGCCGATATCGGGCTGCGGCGCGCGCTCCCGCAGTTCATGAAGGGCGGTCACGCCGCGCCAGGCGAGACGCTGGAGGAGATGATTACGGCGTTCGACACCCATGTGGGCGCGGCCGACGACGTCGTCGCCTCGCTCCGAGCCGACGCCACGCTGGAGCGGGTGACCGACCTCGTCTTCCAGGCGCATTCGGTCGATCCACCGCACCCCTATATCCTCCGATCGATCGAGCTGGTCGCGGACAAGGTTGCACCGGCGCTGGGCTGGACCCGAACGGCTGCGGCCGACGTCGCGTTGGCAGGCTAGCCGGAATGGACAAATCGCGTTGCACGAGGCTGAATGATGAGCACGACGGATATCATCGACACGCTCGCCGGGATCGAGCCCGGATCGAGCCTGGACGCGATCCGCGCCCGGCGGGCGCAGGCGCGCGAGAACGCGCAGAAGAGCTACCTCGCTCTGTTCAAGCCGATTGACGCCAGCGATTTCTCCATCGCGGAGCGCGCGGCGGTCGCGCTCTTCGTGATCGGCCTCCACGGTGAGCCCAATGTGACCGCCTTCTATCGCGCAAAGCTTGCGGCAACCGACGGAGCGGGCCTTGTCGAAGCGATCGAGGCGGAAGTCGCCCACGGCAAGACCTCGGGGCCGTATGGCGCCTTTCCGGCCGGCCCGCTGTCGATCGAGAACAAGGCCGGCTTGATCTACCGTGTGAGCGCGGATCGCAAGCCGGTCCTCGGCGCCCGGCTCGCCGCGGCGCTCGAACATGCGCATCTCCTGGTGTTCCGGCCGCGCGATGCCGCGTCTGCCGACATGAAGGCGCTGCTCGGCGCCGGCTGGTCGAACACCGGCATCGTTACTTTGTCCCAACTCGTCGCGTTCCTGTCGTTTCAGGTGCGCGTCGTAAGCGGCCTGCGCACGCTTGCCGCGGCGAGCGCGTAGGAGGCTGTATCATGAGCGCTGCAAACACAGTCAATCCACCGGTCGTGTTCACCCAGGATGAGCTCGGCTGGGTGGCATGGATCGATCCGCTGCCCGAGGCTGAGCTGACTGAGCGGCACTTCGCGGGCCTCGTCGATCGCGCCCGCGCCAAGTCCGAATATTTCCGTCTCCTGGTGCGCGATCCCGAAGTGTTGGAAGCCCGCACCAAGACCGACAAGGATATTTTCTACAACGTGGCGGACGGCTTGCCGCGCGCCGAGCGCGAGCTCGCGGCGGCAGCGACCTCGCGCTACAACGGCTGCATCTATTGCGCCGCCGTGCATGCGCGCTTTGCCAGCACCTACTCGAAGCGCCGCGACGACGTGCAGCGCCTGCTCGACGAGGGCATCAAGGCCGATCTCGGCGAGCGCTGGAATGCGGTGGTGAAGACTTCCGTCGCGCTGGCGACGACGCCGATCGCATTCGGAAAAGACAACATCGAAGAGCTGCGCAGCGCTGGTCTCGACGATGCTGAAATCGTCGACGTCATCAACGGCGCGTCGTTCTTCAACTGGGCCAACAGGCTAATGCTTTCGCTCGGCGAGCCGACAAAATAGGCATCTTGCTTGATCGATTCTTTGGCACAGAACTTGCGACCAATCTCCAATATGTGAACGGGTGGAGCCGAGTATGAGCAACATCGATCGTCGTACCCTGGTCAAGGGCTCTCTTGCCACCATGATGGCGGGAGCGGCCTTCTCGCGCACGGCCTTCGCGCAATCGTCCGAGCCGATCTTGCTCGGTGTCAGCGGTCCCCTGACCGGGCCGAACGCGCAATACGGCACGCAGTGGAAGCAAGGCTTCGATCTCGCGCTGGATGAGATCCACGCGGCCGGCGGCATCAACGGCCGCAAGCTTGCCTACAATTTCGAGGACAGCCAGAGCGATCCGCGCCAGTCGGTGGCGATCGCCCAGAAGTTCGTCTCCGATTCCAGGATCGTCATGGAGCTCGGTGACTTCTCCAGCCCGGCGTCGATGGCGGCATCTCCAATCTATCAGCGGGGAGGGCTGGTGCAGTTCGGCTTCACCAACTCGCATCCCGACTTCACCAAGGGCGGCGATTTCATGTGGAGCACCTCCGTCAGCCAGGCCGACGAGCAGCCGCTGCTGGCGCAATATGCCGTGAAGCGCTTGGGCCTCAAGAAGCTCGCCGTGCTGCACCTCAACACCGATTGGGGCCGCACCAGCCGCGACTATTTCGTCAAGGCGGCCAAGGAGTATGGTGCTGAGGTCGCGATCACCGAGGGCTATATTGCGGAGGAGCGCGATTTCCGCTCCACCCTGGTGCGCGTCCGCGACGCCAGTCCCGACGGGCTGATCCTGATCTCCTACTATTCCGATGGCGCGCTGATCGCGCGTCAGGCCCGCCAGGTCGGGCTGAAGCAGACGATCTGCGCCGCTAGCTCGGTCTACTCG
Source organism: Bradyrhizobium sp. ISRA430 (assembly GCF_029909975.1). NCBI lineage: Bacteria > Pseudomonadati > Pseudomonadota > Alphaproteobacteria > Hyphomicrobiales > Nitrobacteraceae > Bradyrhizobium > Bradyrhizobium sp. ISRA430. The sequence continues at coordinate 3,765,725 of NZ_CP094516.1, read as the reverse complement.
CCGAAATTTTTGGAGCTCGGCGGCGAGGCGGTCGAGGACGTCCATCTCGGCACCCGCTATTTCCCCGAGGATCCGCGGCCGGAGGTGAAGAAATTCATCGCGGGCTTCAAGGCGAAATACAGCGGGCAGGAGCCCGACGCCTTCAACGCCTATGCCTATGATGCAATGAACATGGCGGCTGCCGTCGTGCGGATCGGCGGCACCGATCGCCGCGCCATCCGCGACGCCTTCACCAAGGTCCGCGATGTCTCGAGCGTCATCTTCGGGGCCGCGACGTTCGACGTCGAGACCCGCCGCGTCAAAGGCGCCATGAACGCCGAGCTCGTCGTCCGCAAGGGGCAGTTCGCGCTTTGGGATGGCAAGCCGACCTGACATCATGGCCGGAGTGGTCACTCCGGCCCGTTTTCCCTTCACTAGGAACCCCGCGTGTCCTCCTGGCTCGACTACACGATCAATGGGCTGATCGTCGGCAATGTGTATGCCCTCGTTGCGGTCGGGCTCGCGCTGATCTTCGGCGTCAGCCGCCTGATCAATTTCGCCCAGGGCTCGATCTATCTCGTCGGCGCCTATATCGGCTGGGTGGCGGTGGTGCAGCTCCACACGCCGCTTCCCCTCACCATCATCGTGGTCGCGGTCGCCGCCGCGCTCGTCGGACTGATCATCGAGCGATTCGGCCTGCGTCCCCTGCAGAATTCGGCGCGCATCGCGCCGCTGCTCGCGACGATCGGCATCAGCTTCGTGCTCGACCAGATCGTTATGCTCACCTTTTCGCCCAACCCGCGCGCGCTGCCGAGCCAGCTCCCCGACGTCCGCTTCCAGGTAGGCAATGGAACGATCGGCCCGCTCGACCTCTTGATCGCCGGCGTCGGCATCACCAGTGCGCTGCTGCTGTTCGTGTTCCTGCGCTACAGCAAGCTCGGCTGGGCGGTGCGTGCCACCGCGCAGGACCGCGACGCGGCCATGCAGATGGGCGTCGACGTCAACCGCGTGAACCAGGCCGTGTTCGGCATCGCCGCCGCGCTCGGCGGCGTCTCCGGCATGCTGGTCGGCATGTACTACAACCAGATCGACACGGCGATGAGCCTGCAGGCGACGCTGAAAGGCGTCGTCGCCGAGGTGGTCGGCGGTGCCGGCAACGTCCCCGGCGCCGTGGTCGGCAGTCTGCTGCTCGGACTTGTCGAAAGCTACGGCGTCGCCGTATTCGGCACCAGCTATCGCAACCTGTTTGCATTCCTGCTGCTGGTGCTGGTGCTCGTGTTGCGGCCGAACGGCCTGTTCGCAAGTGCTCGGCAGGCGCCGCCCGAGCCGCTCACCGGCACTTTCATTGCACCGAGCCGTCCCGTTCGCATTCCCCGTTGGGCCTTGGCTGTCGCCGTCGGCGGCTTTGCGATCCTGCCGCTGTTTCCGGTGTCGTTCTACGTGCTGCAGACCCTGATCAACGCCTGGCTGCTCGGCATGCTCGCGCTCAGCCTGACGCTGGTTGCGGGCACGATCGGCCAGGTCTCGCTCGGACACGCGGCGCTGCTGGCGATCGGCGCCTATACGTCGGCGTTGCTGTCGCTGAGCCTGTCCGTTCCTGTCGGTCTTGCCGTCATCGCCGGCGGCCTGATGAGCGCCGCGCTCGGCACGACGCTGATCTCGCCGTCATTCCGCCTGCGCGGGCATTACGTGTCGATCGCGACGCTCGCCATCGGCGAGATCGTGTCGCTGGTGATCCTGAACTGGGAGGGCGTGACGCGCGGTCCCATCGGCATTTCCGGGATTCCGCCCTTGTCGCTGTTCGGCTATGACCTGATCAGCGCGTCGTCGGTCTACTGGTTCAGCCTTGCCGTCATGATCGTGCTGGCACTGCTGCAGGGGCGGTTGCTCACCTCGCATCTTGGCCGCAGCTTCCGCGCCATTCGCGACGACGACATCGCTGCACGCGCCTACGGCCTCAGCCTGAACCGCTACAAGTCGCTGGCCTTCATCTTCGGCGGCTTCGCTGCAGGCGTCAGCGGCGCCATCGCCGCGCATCTTTATTCCTACATCAATCACGAGACCTTCAACACGCAGCAATCCATCCTGGCGTTGACGGTCGTGATCCTCGGCGGCCTTGGCAATGTGGTCGGCGCCGTCGTCGGATCGGTGGCGCTGGTCGGCTTGCCCGAGGTGTTCCGGATCGCGGCGGAATACCGCATCCTGATCTACGGCATCGTGCTCCTGCTGCTGGTGCGGTTCAGGCCGCAGGGCCTGTTGGGGACGATCTGATGGACGCGCATCTCACGACTGCCTCCGGCGCTCCGATGCTGTCCGTGCGCGGACTGACGCGGCGGTTCGGCGGCCTGACTGCCGTCGACGCCATCGATCTCGACCTCGCCAAGGGCGAGCTCGTCAGCATCATCGGCCCGAACGGCGCCGGCAAGACGACTCTGTTCAACCTCGTGACCGGGCACGACCGGCCCGATGCCGGCGAGGTTCGTCTCGAAGGGCGGGACATCACCGGCCTTGCGCCGGAAACGCTGGCCGGGCAGGGCATCGCGCGCACGTTCCAGCTCGGCCGTGTCTTCGGCAATCTCAGCGTCATGGACAACGTCCTGATCGGTGCCCACACGCGGCTGCGCGCGGTCAAGCCGGCGGTGCCGGTGATCGGCCCGCTCCTGGAATTGGGGCTGGCGCTGCTGCGCCCGGCGAGCGTCAGGGCCGAGGAGGAGCGCCTGCGCGAGGAGGTGAAGGTCATTCTCGCGCGCTTCGGCGAGCGTTTGTTGCCGCGGATCGATCAGCCGGCCTATAGCCTCTCTTATGCCAACCGTCGCCGCGTCGAGATCGCGCGGGCGCTTGCGCTGAAGCCGCACCTGTTGCTGCTCGATGAACCCACCGCCGGCATGAACCCGACCGAGACCGCGGAGATGCAGGCGCTGATTGCCGAGCTGAAGGCGGAGGGCCTGACCATCCTCTTGATCGAGCACAAGCTCGAAATGGTCATGCGCCTGTCCGACCGCGTCATGGTCATGGACGAGGGCAAGAAGATCGCGGAAGGCCTGGGCGAAGACGTGCGCAACGATCCCAAGGTCATCGAGGCCTATCTCGGTCATGGCCTGTCGCAGGGCGAGGAGCAGGAGACAGCGGCATGACGAGCACCGCCGATCCGTTGCTGGCGCTGTCGGGCGTCAACACCTTCTACGGCCAGGCGCAGGTGCATTTCGACCTGTCGATCAGCGTCGCGCGCGGCCACATCGTCTGTCTGCTCGGCGGTAACGCCAGCGGCAAATCGACCACGATGAAGATCATCCTTGGTCTGGTGAAGCCGCGCTCGGGCGAGGTGACCTTCGACGGCGCCCCGCTGCTCGGACTTTCCACGCCGCAGATCGTCCGCCGCGGCATCGCCTCGGTGCCGGAGGCGCGGCGGCTGTTTTCGGAAATGAGCGCCAGGGAGAATATCCTGATGGGTGCGTTCGTGCGCAACGACCGAGCCGCGGTGGCGCAGGACCTCGAGCGGATGCTGACGCTGTTTCCAAAACTCGGCCGGCGGCTGTCGCAGCGCGCCGGCTCGTTGTCGGGCGGCGAGCAGCAGATGGTCGCCATGGCCCGCGCGCTGATGAGCCGCCCGCGGATGATCGTGATGGACGAGCCGACCATGGGCCTGTCGCCGCTCTATGTCGACCGCGTGCTGGAGCTGATCAGGACCATCAACCAGGAAGGCGTGTCGGTCTTCATGGTCGAGCAGAACGCCAGCCTCGCGCTCGAGATCGCGCATGAAGCCTATGTCCTGCAGACCGGCAAGATCGTGCTCTCCGGCCCGGCGCGGACGCTGAAGGACGATCCCCGCGTGCGCGACGCCTATCTGGGCGGCTCTGAGGCCGCATAACGGCCTCATGGTTCGAGACGCCCGCACGCGCGGGCTCCTCATCATGAGGGTCGACGAATTTGCCACGAAACAAGACCTCATCCTGGGGAGGATGTGAACTTTGATTGCCGCTTCAGACCTGAATTGAAAGAGCTACGTCGCCGCCCAAACTCCGTCATTGCGAGCGCAGCGAAGCAATCCAGAAATGCATCCGCGGACAGGCTCCTGGATTGCTTCGCTGCGCTCGCAATGACGCTGCTGGGAGCAGCGACCGCAAACCAAGACCTCATCCTGAGGAGCCCGCTCAAGCGGGCGCCTCGAAGGATGGGCCGCAACGAAGGCACTTCAACTCGCGGTCTTGCTACGGGATCCATCTCGGTAGTCCGGGATTGCGCTAGCCGGTGTGATCATTCTATAGAAATATCATACTACAGTGCGATTGGCGGGAATGTGTTCGTGACGAAGTGGTCTTTGCGGGTGGTCGAGCCCAAAGCGGTGCTGCTGTTCGGCGGGCTCGTCATCGCCAATATCGCCGCATGGGTCTGGGCCTTCGCGCTGTTCGCCGACCGGCCCGCGGTAATGGCGACCGCGCTGCTTGCTTGGGTGTTCGGCCTCCGCCACGCCGTGGACGCCGACCACATCGCCGCCATCGACAATGTCGTGCGCAAGCTGATGCATGTGGGCGAGGTGCCGCGATCCGCGGGACTGTATTTCGCGCTCGGCCATTCCACGGTCGTGGTGGTCGCGACCATGCTGCTTGCGCTCGGCGTGGTCGGTCTTGGCGGTGACAGTCTGCTCAAATCCATCGGCGGCCTGATCGGCAGCTCGGTCTCCGCGATCTTCCTGCTCGTGATCGCGATCCTCAATCTCGTCATCTTCATCGGCCTGTGGCGGACGTTTCGCGCGGCGCGCACGCATGGGATTCATGACGCCGAAGGGCTCGATGCGCTGCTCGCCAATCGCGGATTTCTGGCGCGGTTGCTCGGCCCGATGTTCCGTCTGGTGACGAAACCCTGCCACATGTATCCGCTCGGACTGTTGTTCGGGCTCGGCTTCGACACCGCGACTGAGATCGGGCTGCTCGGCATCTCCGCCACCGAGGCCGCGCGCGGCGTTTCGCTTGCGCATGTCCTGGTATTCCCCGCTCTGTTCACCGCCGGCATGGCGCTGGTCGACACCGCCGACTCGGCGCTGATGGTGAGCGCTTATCGCTGGGCCTTCGTCGATCCCTTGCGAAAGCTCTGGTACAACCTCACCATCACCGGCGCCTCCGTCGCGGTTGCCCTGTTCATCGGCGGCATCGAGGCGCTTGGCCTGATCGGCGACCGCCTTGATCGCTCCGGCGGGGTGTGGTCGCTGATCGACGGCCTCAATCAGTCACTTGCGAATGTCGGCTTCGCAGTGATCGCGCTGTTCGCAATCGCCTGGCTGGTCTCGATCGTGCTCTATCGCCGAGTCTTTACGGACAACCAAGCTCAAGCAGACGCTGCGCTCTGAGCCTGCTCTACCGGCAAGTCATCGCCGTTGGGATCGCCCGGCGCGGTCGCCCAGGCGAGCTCCACCAGAGTCACGATCCTGCGTCCACCGCCGTCGAGCTGGCAGACGATCAGGCCCTGCTCCTCCATGTAGCCGAGCAGCCGCTGCGCGCGGCGCAGCGAATGCGAGCCATAGGCGCGTGCGATCGCGGCATCGCCCGGGCAGGGCCAGCCTTCCTTGGCCGCGCGGGCGATCATCATGAACACGCCCTGCATGTCGTCAGGCAGGATCGAGGCGCGCAGCGTAACTTCCTGCCATGCGTCGTCCTCGGCGAGCTCGGTGCCGAGCCCGGCGCGCGCATGCGTCAGCATGCGGCGGAATTCGTTGAGGTCGGGCACGGCCGAGCCGAGCCCCTCGATGCGGCAGCGGACCACGAACTCCTGATAGAGCACGCCGATGGCGCGGAAGCCGGCGTCGGGTTCGGCCAGCACGGCGCGCAAGGTGCGGTCGACGCGTTCGCGCCGCTCCGCGAGCTCCTCCGCGCTGACCGGCAGCTCGATCGCCTCGGGGCGGGCTTCCGTCGCAGCGGACTTCGCCGCCCTGAGCTGCTCCAGCAGATCCGGCGCGGGCCGGCGCTGTGGGCGGTTCGCCTCCGGCGGCGGCGCGGCGAGGATCACCGCGCGTGCATCCTCCAGCGTCGCCTCGGGCAGCGGCAATAGCCGTGGCGTGGCATTGCGCGGCTTAGTGTCGGTCGGACCGATATTGAGGCGCAAGGGCCGGCGCGACAGTGCCGGTCCCAGCGCCATGAACTGTCCGCGCTCGAGATCGCGAAAGGTTTCCGCCTGCCGCCGCTCCATGCCGAGGAGGTCGGCGGCGCGCGCCATGTCGATGTCGAGGAAGGTGCGGCCCATCAGGAAATTCGAGGCTTCCGCCGCGACGTTCTTGGCGAGCTTCGCCAGCCGCTGGGTCGCGATGATGCCGGCAAGTCCGCGCTTGCGGCCGCGGCACATCAGGTTGGTCATGGCACCCAATGAAAGCTTGCGCGCCTCGTCCGATACTTCGCCCGCAACCGCCGGCGCGAATAGCTGCGCCTCGTCCACAACCACGAGCATCGGATACCAGTGGTCGCGATCGATGTCGAACAGGCCGCCGAGAAACGCCGCCGCGCGCCGCATCTGGTTCTCGGCATCCAACCCTTCGAGATTGAGCACGGTGGAAACGCGGTGCAGCCGCGCGCGCTCGCCGGCGACCTGAAGCCCGCGCTCGGTATGATCCTCTGCGTCGATCACGAGGTGGCCGAAGTGCTCGGCCAGCGTGACGAAATCGCCTTCGGGATCGATGATGGCCTGCTGTACCCAGGGCGCGCTCTGCTCCAGGAGGCGCCGCAAGAGATGCGATTTGCCGGAGCCGGAATTGCCCTGCACCAGGAGGCGGGTGGCGAGCAGCTCCTCGAGGTCCATGGCTGCCGCGGCGCCCGCCGTGGTCTGCCCCATCTCGATCGCAACCGTCATGTCCCGACTCAAAGCCTTCCTTCGCGGCAAGCGGCTTATCAATCCGATCGCGGCCCGTCGAGCGGTGCATGGCGAATCACGCTGCGTTGCCCACGGTGGCGTTCAGGGAACACGTCGATGCATGCTCAGGCTGGCCGCGCCGCTCAGGCGCCCGCCAGATTCGACAATCGGAGCAGGGCGGGCCGGTAGGGCGGGTGAGGATCGTCATCCTCATTTTCAGGGATGGCGCAGGAGCCGAATTCCTGCCGGATGCGCTCGATCTCGGCGACGCGCTCGTGCAGCCGCTGCAAATGCTCGGGCGACTTCGCTCTCCAGAAACGGAACGTGTCCGACGTCAGGGGCAGGAACGCGGTGCCGAACAGCGTGGGATCGGGGACGATGGTGCGGCCGAGCAGCAGGAATCTGTCGGGCCCGGAGACGACGAGGGTCGCATAGCCGCGGTTTCCGATCCGCCTGATCCCGTTCAGTGACCACTCGGACAATTTGCTGAAGTAGGGCTCTTCGCGCCAGCGATCGGGACAATGGTCATCAACCGTCACGTTGACGGCGTCCTGGCTGAAATGCACCACGAGCCCCGCCTTTTCGGGAAACCAGTCATCGTCGAGATGGCCTTGCAGCCAGGCGCAGACAAATGAACGGCACATCTGCGGACGGCGGTCATAGATGGTGCATCCCGTTCCCGTCTGCCAATGTTTGCACAACTGGTTCACCGGTTTGTCGACGGCAGCAACCTCGAGAATGTCGCAGCAGGCATTGCACGATCCGCATTGTCGGGAAGGCGGCGGCGGTGCCTGTCGACCGACGGGCTTGAAGCCCTGGCCATCGCGAACGAGAAGCTTCTGCTTCTCCAGGGCGTTCAGCGCGCGCTCGACCTTGAGGCGGGACAATCCGGTCGCGTCAAGGATCCCCTTCATCGTCGTCGCGCCCGCCTCCACCGCGCGAACGACCTGCAACGTCGCCTGATCCATCGTCTTCTACTTGTTCTTCCGCTTTCTAACCGGCTGTCGCGGCGGACCCGGAACCGAGGCCGGGGAAACCGGCATCCAGCCCGTCGCAGCCCGTGATAGGCAACCTGCGTACGGCTACAAGTCGCATGTATGCGATGTTTGCGCAAATGGGGGCCACGGGAATGGTCCGGTTCGGGCCAAATCACGATGGGAAGGGTCGATTTTCCGGGCGCTTTCGCGCCCGGCCCGGCGCGATTATGCTTGAGATGAAGAAATACGCGAAGGACTGCGACCTGGATTGGTCCCGATGAAATGGCTTCAGTGGTATCCGACGCGCGCCGACATCATCGGAATTTCGATCGCGCTCGCCGTGACGTGCATCTTCGTCTTTGTCGTCGTCGGCTTTCCGAACTTCCATCAGGCAACAGGTTTCGGCCCGGACTGGGACTGCAAGGCCGTGCCCAAGGGCGACCCGGTCTGCATCAAGAAGCCGGGCCGATGAGGTCCAGTTAGCTTCGGCGCGGCCAAGCCTACCGCGCCGACCTTGATCATTGCGCGCCGGATCCGCCCTGCACGATCTTCTCGTTCAGCTTCTGATCCACGATCTCGACCGTGCGATCGATCTCGGCATTGGGCGTGCCAAGTTGATGCGAGATCAGCTTCACCAGGAGGTCGACGCGTTCGATGAAGGGGGCGCCGCCCGCCACCGCCCGCGCCGCCGATGACGGCTTGAGCAGGCTCTCGGCGGCCTTGGCGTATTTTGCGAACGGCACCTGGTCCTGCGGGTCGGCACCGAGGCGCCGGGCGATCGCGTCGACATGATCGTAGATCGTCTGCGAGCGTGCGAGATCGCCGTGCACGGCGTCGCGGATCGACTGCGGATCGTGCGGCGTGATGCAGCGATAGTTGCCGGTGAGCAGCATCGACCATTTCGCCAGCGGCACGAACAGCGAAGAGAACACTTTCAGCTTCACCGGCACGTCGTGACCGTCGAGCGTGACCGCATCGATGTCGGCTTCAAGCTCGCGCAGCACCTTGTTGTGCTTCTCGTCCGCAAACACCGAGGCCTTGAAGTTCGTCGGCAGGCCGACATGCAGCACGTTCGCCGCTTCTTCCGGCGGACGGAATGCCTGCGGATCGGGTGAGCACAGCGTCACCAGGCCCGGCTCGAACCGCTCCCACACCTGTGCATTGGTGTAGGCCTCCTCGAGGTCCATGTCTGCGAGTGCTGGAATCCGCTTGAGGTAGGGCAGCGGCGGCATGTTCATGATCGAGAGGCACGGCAGCTTCGCCGCGGCAATCTTGACCATGAGAGTCCGGACGGTGTGGTTGGTGTATTGCGGCTCCTGCATCGCGAGGCCGACCATGTCGTAACGCGAGACGTCGACATTGGCGGGCGTCACCGCATCCAGCTTGCCGGGCAGGTCTCGCGAGAAGATCGCGCGGTGCACCGCCTCGTCGCGCAGCTTGATGCGCACCTCGGTACCGTCGCGGTTGATGAGCTCGGCGGTCTTGGCGCGGCAGACCAGGGTCACGTTGTGCCCCGCCATCAACAGCTTCGAGCCCAGCAGCGAGCCGTAAGAAGCCCCCAAGATCAGAATGTTGCGCGCCATGCTCTTTCCTCCGACAAATCACGCCGTATTTGGCCCGGCCGTGGTCCGGGACGGATTGGGGCGGCATGTAAAGCGAAGTCCGTCACGATGGCAACTGGTATAATGCATACAAGGTTGGTGCGCATTCCCGCTTCGTTCGCGTTTGCTGCCGTCCGGGCTACGAGGTCCCATGTTACCCGACGGGCAAAACACCTGCGCCGTTCGCAAAACTTGTCAAGAACGGACGCCTAAAATATTCTGCTTTACCGAAATTCGGATTTGTCGTATGGTCTCCCATCCCGGTCCACCAAGAGGGGCGATCGTACGTCGTCACGATTTCGCGGACCGGGTTGCGGTGGACGCGGCAGCGTCGGCACGAGAGGCGCGGGCAGGGCGGGTCGTCCCTGTGAGCCCGAGGCCACGTGCAGACGAGCGGCGCTGCAAGATTCGTCTCGCCAACACTCTCCGGCGCGTGTGCACACTGCCGGTGACTTGTGGCGATCAGCGAACGCGCGTACGGCAAAACCGTGTGGTCCTGGCCGTCGTTGCTACGGTCAAGCCTGTCGCGAAGGTGCACGCGAGCCCAACCGGGTGGACGGCACCGTCAATTCGCAGGGCGAGGGAGGCCAGAGGGAAATCGGCTCCCGGGAGAGCGCGGCATAAGCCGTCAAACCACTGCGCAGGGAAGGCCGTGTGTTGGGCTTCACCTGTCTGCCGCTGTGCAGTTCTTTTTGCGCTACATGCGCACAGCGGACCTGCGGGTGCCAGCCGGCACCCGGCCTTCCCTGCGCCCTCTTGGCTAGAAGGGGGTGACGAGATGAAGCAAAGCTCGGGCGAAAATCCGCCGCGAGAAGGCGAAGGTGTGTCTTTGTCGAAATGGAAATCAGATGCTGCGGCGGTCAAAATTGGCGACCCTCACCCTGAGGAGTGCGCCTCTTGCGCGCGTCTTGAAGGGCGAGGCCACAGCGGGGTCTTCATCCTTCGAGATGCGCGTGCCGCGCTCCTCGGGATGAGGAACTGCCGCCCACACTCCGTCATTGCGAGCGCAGCGAAGCAATCCAGAATCCCTCCGCGGCAGCAGCCTGGATTGCTTCGCTGCGCTCGCAATGACGAGTCCGTAGAGACGGTGTGCACGATGTCTGCAACATTCACTCGGAAATTGCACACGCCGACGACGCATCAAGCCCAAGTCCCTCGCGTCAACCCTGGCTGGCGACGCGGGCCCGATCGAGATGGTCCTCGATTTTCGGACGGTCGCGGGTGCGCTCAAAGCTCGTGCAGAGGAGTTCGGTCTCCTCGAGCGAGATGGGCGCGCGGTACAGCCGGCACATGAACTCCGCGTTTGCAGGTGCCTTGCCGGTAGCCGGGCTGCGCTCGGCGAGGAACATGCAGTCGCGGCAGATGCTGGCATCGAGCCGCTGATGCGTCGCATCGAGGTGATTGAGAATCTTCGTCAGCGAGTCACGCAGCCTCATGCACTCATCGGCGCCGAGCGCGGCGACAGCGTTCAGCACGTGATTGATCGGATCGTGCTGGTTCAGGCACTTCTCGCCCTGCGCGGTGACGTGGAGCACGACGGAGCGCTTGTCTTCGTGCGACGGCTTTCGCACCAGGAAGGATCTACTCTCGAGCGTCTTGACGATCTGCGATGCCGTCGCCCTGGTGGCGCCGATGAAGCCGGCGAGCGCAGACGGCGTGCGCGAGAAGCGGTTGGCGCGGCCGAGGAAGCGCAGTGCCATCCATTCCCGGTCGCGCAATCCGTGTTGATCGCCTTCGAAATACCAAGCCCTCGCCGCCTGAATCAGCAGCTCGACCGCTTCGCGTGCCAACGGCATGGGTCTACCTCGCCCCGGGAAATTCGCCTGCGGCGCCCCGAAGCCGCTTTCCGCCTTGGCGCACGAATCCTTCGCGAGAAGCTGGATAGCCGGCGACATCCGATGGGTTGCCGTCACGACCGGACGATGGATCGGAATTGGTCAACCGAAGCCCCTGAGTTCAAGTCACAAGCACGTTTCTTATATTCCGCCGAAACGATGAATGAGCTTCTCAATAAAATCAAGTAGAGACGCCCTCGGAGACGGAATGTCGTTGCAGACGTTCACGACATTCAACTCGATCTCGCTACGGAGAAGACATGATGGCGAACGGTGTGCTCTATGTATCAAGCGAGCTGCGGTAAAGTATACGACGGTTTACTTGCACGCATGTTGCTGGCTCCGTTCGATGCAAGTTGATCAGAGTTTGTGCATGACGAAGATGTACGTCCTCGCGTCATCCACAACTTGCGCAATCGGTTCTGCAGAATCAGCGAGGGAATGTGTATGGATTGCACGCAGAGGTTGTTCGCGTCCCGCTAAGGGTAGTCATCCGAACGGTTAACGCTGCTGCGAGGGAAACAGTGCCGCATTTGCAGGCTGTGTTCCGCTGCAGCCAAGCCGCAGCTCTTCTGCGATTAACGCCGAAGCGCATGCATGGCCTCGCCGCGCGGCGGAATTGGCCGCTAGTCGCCCTTGAGCATGTCGCGCAGTTCGCGGAACGGATCGGCACTTGGTGGAGCCGAAGCGTCTTGCCGCATTGCGCTGTAGATCCTCGGGACCATGTCGACCGCCTGATCAAGGCTCGAATCGCGTCCGGACTGATATCCGCCCATCAGGCGGAGGTCGCGCGTGTCCTCGTATTTGGCGATCATGGCGCGCAGTTTGCTGACGAGTTCGCGCTCCTCGGGATCCCAGACGTTATGGGCGAGACGGGAGACGGATGCCAGCATGTCCACGGCCGGATAGCGTGCCTGGTCGGCAATGTGCCGGCTGAGCACGATGTGCCCATCGAGCGTGCTGCGGATGGTGTCGGCGATCGGCTCGTTGTGATCGTCGCCATCGACCAGCACGGAGAAGATGCCGGTGATGCTCCCGGACCCCTCCTCGCCGGGGCCAGCCCGTTCCAGGAGACGCGGCAGATCGGTGAAGACGGTCGGCGCGTAGCCGCGCGCGACCGCGGGCTCGCCGGCGGCGAGCGCGACCTCGCGGGCGGCATGAGCGAAGCGCGTGATCGAATCGATCACGAGCAGGACGGATTCGCCCCGGTCGCGAAAATATTCGGCGACCGCCATCGCCGTCTTCGGCGCCAGCCGCCGCATCATCGGGCTTTCATCTCCCGTCGATACGATGGTGACGGCGCGCGCGCGGTCATTGCCCAGCACGTCCTCGATGAATTCGCGCACCTCGCGGCCGCGCTCGCCGACGAGCGCCAGCACGACGGTGTCGAAGCCTTCGCTGCGGGCGAGCATCGCCAGCAGCGTGGATTTGCCGACTCCGGATCCGGCAAAAATGCCGACGCGCTGGCCGGCGCAGATCGGCGCAAACAGGTCGATGACCCGCACGCCGGTACGCAAGGGTTTGTGGACGCGCGCCCGCTTCATCGCCGGCGGTGCCTCCGTCTCCGCCGACACGGCCCGCGATCCCGGCGTGAGAGGACCCTGTCCGTCCAGCGGCGCGCCGAGCGCGTTGATGACGCGGCCCTTCCAGCTCGGATCGGGCGCGAAGGACAATGGCGGCATCCGGTATGCGATCGATCCGAGGCCGCCTGCGAACTGCCGGTCGAACGGCTTGGCGATGATGCCGTCGCTATCGATCCGGACAACCTCGCCGATCTGGGGCTTGCCCGCCGAATTGACGCCGATCAACTCGCCGAGCCTGACGAAGCGCGACAGGCCGGAGACGCGGAAATGCGTCGGCGCGATCTCGGAGATCGCGCCGCTGACGCTTGCAAGGGGGGTGCTCTGCTGAAGCTCCAGCAGTGCCCACTCAAGTTGCCGGAGAGCGTTCAAGGAAATTGTCCACAATCATGGCGCGCGAGGTGCAGTCTACTTTCCGGGCTCGCCCAGCGTTCGGATCGCGTTCTGCAACGAGCTCTCGGTGCCCTCGAGCAGCGAATTGGTGCCGTCGAAGGCGCGCGAGGCCGAGATCAGCCGGGTCAATTCGAGCATCGGATTGGCGCCGGAGCCTTCGACATAGCCTTGCTTGAAGCCGTCCCGGGTGAAATCGGAGATGGCGGTCGCAGGCCGGTCGGGGACGACGCCCGAATTGCCGTAGCGGTCGAGATTGGCGTCCGCGGGAATGTTGAACAGGCCGATCGTGCCGATCTCGTTGTTGTCCTGGGTGATCGCACCGCTGCGCGAGATCGCGACCGGTCCGCCATTCGGGTCGAGCGTGAGCTGTGCACCGCCCGCATCGATGATGGGGAAACCGCTCACCGTTTGAAGGTCGCCGTTCGGGGCGATCTGGAGGCGGCCGTCGCGCGTATAGACCGTGCCGTTCGGACCGGCGAAGGCGAGCCAACCCTGTCCGACCACGGCGACGTCGAGCGGGTTGCCGCTCTCGGTGATATTGCCTGCTTCGCGCGAGATGATGTTGTCGCCGGGCGAGGAGAAGGCGACGGGATTGGCGCCCGCTTTCGACAGCACCGTCTCGAACTTCACCACGTCGGTGCGGAAGGCCGCCGTGTTCACGTTGGCGACGTTGTTGGCGATCGTCTGCAGGCGCTTCTCCAGCGCGACCTGCGCCGACAGTCCCACATAAAGAGCCGATTGCATGACTTACTTCCCGAACCGGATGGACTGGAGCTTCGAGAGCATGTCGGTATCCATGCTGGTCATCGACGACGCGCCGCCGATCAGGACCAGCGCGGGGTTGGTCGAGTTGTCGGTCTGGGCCTGGGTCGCATCCCACATTGCGGCAAAGCGCTGCACGAACTTGTTCACCTTGGTCGGGTCCTGGAAATCGGTGAGCTTGATCTTGCTCGTGATCATCTTGGCTTGGGCGTCGATGTCGGCCGAGCTGACGGTCGACGACAGGCCGAGCGCCGTCTGAACCACCTGCGTCAGCGCCTTGTCCGCGAGGATCTGGTAGGCGTTGGTGATCGTGGAGGCCTTGCGCGTGAAATAGAGCGCCAGCCGAAGACCCTCGTTCTGGTCGCCGGCTTTCTGCTCCATCGTCTGCGTGACATATTGGGTCGCCGTGCCGGTCGTGGCCTGGGTGGTCTGGGTCGCGTTGCTGCCGAGGGCGGCGAAGTTGAAAGCGGTGGCGAATTCGCGGTAGCGGGTGTCGGTCAGCTTGTTGGCGAAGGTGTTCTTGTTCGCGACACCCTCGGTCAGCACCTTGCGCATGAACGCCTTGGCATAGGTCATGTCGCTGAGGCCATAGGCCTTCATCGCATAGGAGTAGAGCCGATAGTCCTTCAGGAAATCGTCGATGGTCTTCACCTTGCCGATGTTGGCAAGGTAATAGTCGGTCTCACGGCTGACATCCGGCTCCTTCGCGACGAGCGTCAGCGACTTGCCCATGTCCTTGGTTATTCTCGTGTAGTCCGCGATCGTGGACAGCATGGCACCTCTCCGGCCGCAGTTGCGACAGGATCTCAAGCTGCCGCGGATTGCTTGCGCGGGGCTGACGGCGGGCAAGCCAGCCTCGCGCAAGCGTCGGCGCATAGATGTTGCCGATGGGATCGGCGATGGAGCGGCGCGTTGGGCAGTTTCGTAGGGATCATCATCACGGTCGCGGCACTGCTCGGCGGATTTGCCGCGATGGGCGGGCATCTGGCCGTGCTGATGCAGCCGTGGGAGTTCGTGATCATCATGGGCACCGCGATCGGCACCTTCATCGTGGCCAATCCGTGGAAGGTGGTCGTGGATACGGGTCTCGCGACCATGCAGGCCGTCACTGGCGCGGTGCCAGGTGAACGCTACTATCTCGACCTGCTCGGAGCGCTCCATGCCCTGATGCGCGAGCTGCGGGGCAAGGGTCGCAACGAGGTGGAAGCCCATATCGACGATCCCTCGTCCTCGGAAATCTTCAAGGCGTTCCCGAGCGTGCTGGGGGATGCGGCGCTGCTCCAGTTCATCTGCGACTACGTGCGCCTCATCATCATGGGTAACGCGCGCACGCACGAGATCGAGGC
Organism: Bradyrhizobium sp. ISRA430; assembly: GCF_029909975.1. NCBI lineage: Bacteria > Pseudomonadati > Pseudomonadota > Alphaproteobacteria > Hyphomicrobiales > Nitrobacteraceae > Bradyrhizobium > Bradyrhizobium sp. ISRA430. The sequence continues at coordinate 3,750,418 of NZ_CP094516.1, read as the reverse complement.
ACTGATGGACGAGGAGATTCACACCATCGTGAAGAGCAAGCTCACGCCCTACAACGCGCTGGTCGTGGTGTCCGAGGCGTTGCCGGCGCTCGGTATCGTTGCTGCGGTACTCGGCGTCATCAAGGCCATGGGCGCGCTCGACCAGTCGCCGAAGCTGCTGGGCGGCTTCATCGGCGCCGCCCTGGTCGGCACATTCGCCGGCATTTTTCTGTCCTATGGCATCATTTCGCCCTTCGCGCTGAAGATCAAGCTGACGCGCGAGAAGCGGTGCCGGCCCTATATCATCGTCAAGCAGACCCTGCTCGCCTTCATGAACGGCGCCATGCCGCAGATCGCGGTGGAGCATGGCCGCAAGATGATCGCGAGCACCGAGCGGCCCTCGATCGATGTCGTCGAGAATGAGACCATCGCCGGGCCGAAGGTGGTGGTTGCCGATGCCGAACCGAAGGCTGCCCGCGCATGATGATGGATGGTCTCGACGTCGACCAGCAGAAGCGGCTGCCGAACTACCTGCTCGATGCCGCCGGCATCTCGATCGAGCGGATGCCGATGCTCAATGTGATTTTCGATCGCATGGCGGCATCGTGCACGGACAGCCTGCAGCCGATGGCGGGGACGCCCTGCTATTTCTCGGTCAATGGCATCACCAATGATCGCGTCGGTGACATTATCAAGGACTACGAGGCCAACGCGGTCGCCGCCGTGCTCTATGCCGAGCAGTGGGATTCCCGCGTCATCATCATGCTCGACCGCGACTTCGTGTTCACCATGGTCGAGGCGATGTTCGGATCCGACGGCGCTGAACCGCCGATCGATGTCGAGCGATCCTTCTCCAACATCGAGCTCCGCCTGGTGCAGGCGCTGTTCGAGCGCTTCGCCAAGTCGCTGCAATCCGCCTTCGCCGGCACCTCGGAAGTCACGTTCAGGCTGGAGCGGGTCGAGACTGCCATGGCCTCGCTCGCGATCGGGCGGAGCGGCAACATGTCGATCTGTGCGAACATCATGCTGCAGGCGCTCTACCGCGGCGGCCAGATGTTCCTCATCATTCCGCACTCGGCGCTCAATCCGCTGCGGCAGAAACTCGCCCATGTCGTCGTCAGCGACGGCCGCGCGGCCGATCCGCACTGGCGAGAGCAGATGGAGAGCGAGGTCCATCGGACTGAGATAACGCTGAGCGCAGTGCTGGACGAGAGGATACTGCCCCTCGGCGACGTCGTGAAGTTTCATGTCGGGCAAGTGCTCGAGCTCGAAGCCACGCCGCGTACGCTGGCCCGGCTCGAGAGCAACAACCAGGTGCTGTTCTGGTGCCAGATCGGCCAGCTTGACGGCTACTATGCCATGCAGGTGGCGGATCCCGTCGATCAGAAGCGGGAGTTTGTCGATGATATCCTATCTCGTTGACGCCGTGCTGCTCGTCGCACTCGCCTTCACCAGCATGCGGGTGACCAGGATGCACCGCGAATTGGCGCGGCTGCGCAGCTACCAGGGCGAGTTCACGACGATCGTACACGAGACCGCGGGCGCGTTCGACACGGTCATTACCGCTGCGCACGATTCCACGGCCAATCTCGGGCGGCTCGCGAACGTTCTGACGGCGAAGATCGATCAGGCGCATGAGGCGATCGCGGCGTTGGACGCGCGGCGCGGACTTATGCCGGCGGCGACCACGGGCGGCGATACGGACAGGCATTGAGGCGGGGGCCGGTCAGGCGCGGATGACGGGAACGTCAGCCGACGTCGACGCGCAAGCAGGGGAATGATTCCGGAGCCGCGCTCCGGGAGCGGATTACCAAGAGGCGATACACGATGGCGCAATCTTTCGACTACGAGTCTTCCAATCGAGCATCGGCGCCCGAGGGGCATGCCGACACCTCTCCGCTGGAGAGATTGGCGGAGATCGCCGCGCGCACGGCGGAAGAGACCGGAAAGTTCGCCAATGTCGACGCGATCCTGCGCATTCCCGTCACCATGCAGGTAGTGCTCGGCTCGGCGACAATTCCCGTGGCGAACCTGATGAAACTCGGTCGCGGCGCCGTGGTACCGCTGGATCACCGGGTCGGCGAGCCCGTCGACGTCGTGGTCAACGGCCGCATCGTCGCCCGTGGCGAGGTGGTGGTGGTCGAAGAGGATAATTCTCGTTTCGGCGTGTCGCTGACGGAGATCGTTGGACCGCTGGGGCAAGGTGATACCTGATCATGGCGGCACCGGTCGGCATCGCTCCCGTCAAGCAGCGAGGCGTTGCCACGCTGGGCGGAACGGAAAAGGTCGCGGCGCTCCTGCTGGCCATGGGTCGGCAGGCGGCCGCGAGCGTGCTTCAGCAATTCGAGCCGCAAGAGATCCGCATCGTCACCAAGGCCGCGGCGGAGCTGCGGCCGATCACGGCGCAGGAGCTCGAGGGGATTGTCGAGGAGTTCGCCCAGCAGTTCTCGATGGGCGCCAACATCCTCGGCACGCTCGGCGGCCTGGAGGCCGTGCTCGGCGACGTCCTTCCGGCCGATCAGGTCTCCCAGATCATGTCGGACCTGCTCGGCAATTCGAGCCGCTCGGTCTGGGACCGCGTGTCGTCGGTGTCGGAGAACTCGCTCGCGAGCTACCTCACCAAGGAGCATCCGCAGACCGCAGCGCTGATATTGTCCAAGGTCAAGCCCGCGTGCGCCGCGAAGGTCATGAGCCAGCTTCCCTCGAGCCTGCGCAACGAGCTGATGCGGCGCGTGCTCAGCCTCAAGCCGATCGTCGACGACGCGATGCGCATCATCGAGAAGACGATGCATGAGGACCTCACCCTGAATTTCGCCCGCAATCTCGGCGCCGATACCTATGCGCGCGTCGCCGACATCATCAACAAGATGGAGCGCGGCCATATCGAGGACATGCTGAAGAGCCTGTCGGAGAAGCGGCCTAAATCGGCTGAGGTGCTGAAGGAGCTGCTGTTCACCTTCGACGACGTCGTCAACCTGACGCCGAAGGCGCGCACCATGATCTTCGATCAGGTGCCGACCGACCGCATCGTCGTCGCCCTGAAGGGAACCGACAAGAGCTTCCGCGAGCTGATCCTGTCCTCGGTCGCCTCGCGCGTGCGCCGCGTCGTCGAGCACGAGCTTGCCATCGGCGAGCCGTCGAACCAGCGCGATGTCCTGGAGGCGCGGCGCGTCATCACCGACCTCGCGCTTGACCTCGCGGAGAAGGGCGAAATCGAGCTCAACCCCGAGCAGGAGGATGAGCTGGTCTTCCGCTGACCGCTGAGCAGGCATGGCAGAAACATCCGACCAGGAGAGCAAGACAGAAGAGCCGACCGAGAAGAAAGTCCGCGATGCGCTCGAACAGGGCAAAATTCCGGTCTCTCGGGAGGCATCCATCTTCGCCTCCATGGCGGCGCTGATGGTGATCCAGGCATTCCTGATCGGTCAGGGCGTGCAGCAGCTCACGCCGACCCTTAAGAGCTTCCTGGACGATCCCGAGGGTTTCCCGCTGAGCACCGCGGCCGACGCGCAGAACCTCCTCACCGTGGTCGGCCTGCAGGCGATGCGCTTCCTGATTCCGCTGGTGGCGATCCTGGCTGTGTTCGGGCTGGCAGCGTCGCTGCTGCAAAACGCACCGCGCCTGGTGCTGGAGCGTATCCAGCCGGACTTGTCCCGGATCTCTCCGGCCAAGGGCTGGAACCGGATATTCGGAACGCAGGGGCTCGTCGAGTTCGCAAAGTCGCTGTTCAAGCTCGTCTCGGTGAGCTTCGTCGTCGGCTTCGTGCTGCGCTCATCCGAAGCGAAGGCCTTCGAGGCGATGTACACCGATCCCGTGGCGCTGCCGGAGATGATTCTGACCATCGCAATGCGGATCGTCTCGGCGATCTGCATCGCGACGATCGTGCTGGTCGCGATCGATCTCGCCTGGGCGCGCTTCCACTGGCGGCGCGAGTTGCGCATGACGCGGCAGGAGATCAAGGACGAGCACAAGCAGGCGGAGGGCGATCCGCTGGTCAAGGCGCGCTTGCGCTCGCTGGCGCGCGACCGCTCGCGTCAGCGCATGATCGCCTCGGCGTCGCGCGCAACGCTGGTGATCGCGAATCCAACGCATTTTGCCATAGCGCTGCGCTACAAGCGCGAAGAGAATCCGGCGCCGCTCGTGCTCGCCAAGGGCATGGACGCGATCGCTCTCAAGATTCGCGAGGTCGCCGAGGAAAACAGAATTCCGGTGATCGAGAACAAGGCGCTGGCGCGCGCGCTCTACGAGGCGGTTCAGGTCGATCGGGTGATTCCGCCCGAATTCTTCCGACCCGTAGCAGAGATCATCTACTTCCTGCAGTCGAAGCAGTCACCGCGCGCCGAAAAGGTTCAGTGAATTTGTGCGGATAACGCCCCGCCCATCAGCCTGAGGAAAGCTTACGATTCTAACATTCTCCCGAATAGACCAGAATGGGACTGTCGTGGGACCGCTTTATCTCTTCGAACTCGCATCGTCGCAGGCGCGCTGGCTCGAACTCCGTCAGTCGACGATCGCCACCAACGTCGCCAACGCCAATACGCCCGGCTTCAAGGCCCGCGACGTCGAGCCGTTCAACAAGGTGCTCGACGGAACGCCGGTGCGGCTCGCAATGACGTCGCCCTCGCACATGCAGCTTTCCGCAGCCGAGACCGATACGCGTGCGATCGCGAAGAAGGATAGCTGGGAGGTGGTTCACTCCGGCAACTCGGTGAGTCTCGAGCAGGAGATGATCAAGGGCAGCGACGTCAATCGCGACTACTCGATGAACTCCGCGATCGTGCGGTCGTTTCACCGCATGCTGCTGTCGAGCGCGAAGACCTGAGGTGAACTGACATGCTGGACTCACTGAGCGCCTCACTGACGGTCGCAAGCTCCGGGCTCGAAGCGCAGTCGACGCGCATGCGCATCGTCTCGGAGAACCTTGCGAATGCGAGTTCGACGGGGCGCACCGCCGGCGCTGATCCGTATCAGCGCAAGACGATCACCTTCGATGCCGCAATGGACCGTGCCTCGGGCGCGCAGCTTGCGAAGGTCAAGGAAATCGGGGTCGATACCACGCCGTACCGTGTGGAATACGACCCGGGGCATCCCGCCGCCGACAAGGCCGGCTACGTCAAGCTTCCCAACGTCAACATGATGATCGAGATGGCCGATATGCGGGAAGTCAACCGGTCGTACGAGGCCAATCTCCAGGTCGTGAAACAGGTGAGGTCGATGCTGGGCATGACCATCGATCTCCTGAGGAGCTGACAATGCTTGAGGCGATTTCATCCACGGCGATTTCCGCAGGCCAGGCGGCGACTCGCGCGACCGAGACGCAGGCGATCTCGCCCGCGGCAACCGCGATTCAATCGGGCGACGACCTCGGCTTCGATTCCGTGCTCAAGCAGGTGACGACGGACGCAATCGGAACGATGAAGGCGGGCGAAGCGGCGTCGATCTCGGCAATGCAGGGCAAGGAATCGACGCGGCGCGTCGTCGAGGCGCTGATGTCGGCCGAGCAGGCCCTGCAGACGGCGGTCGCGGTTCGCGACAAGGTCGTGCAGGCCTACCAAGAAGTCGTTCGGATGTCGATTTGATCTGAAGGAGTGAAGTTGTGAAATCGCTCGCCATCGCGGCCACGGGTATGAACGCGCAACAGACCAATGTCGAGGTCATCGCGAACAACATCGCCAACATCAACACCACGTCGTTCAAGCGGGCGCGCGCGGAATTCACAGATCTGTTCTACCAGATGGACCGCATGCAGGGTGTCTCGAACGTCTCGGGCGCATCGCCGATTCCGGAAGGCGCCAATCTCGGTCTCGGCGTCAAGTCGGCGGCGATCCGCAAGTTGCACATCCAGGGCGCGCTCACGCAGACCGGCAACACCTACGACATGGCGATCAACGGCCGCGGCTGGTTCCAGGTGCTCGGTCCGAACAACGAGGTGCTCTACACCCGCGCCGGATCGTTCAACACCAATCCAAACGGTCAGCTCGTCACGCTCGACGGTTACCTGATCGATCCCGCAATCACGGTGCCGCAAGGAACTGTCGAGGTCACGGTCAACCAGACCGGCCAGGTCTTCGCCAAACTGGACACGGAAATCAATCCGCGCCAGATCGGCCAGCTCAACCTCGCGAACTTCGCCAACGAGGCGGGGCTAGAGCCCCTGGGCGGCAATCTCTATCGTGAGACCACTGCGTCGGGTACGCCGGTGGTCGGGCTGCCCGGTGATTCCGGCTACGGCAAGATCAATCAGCATTATCTCGAGGCCTCGAACGTCGATCCGGTCAAGGAAATCACCGAACTGATCTCCGCCCAGCGCGCCTACGAGATGAATTCCAAGGTCATCCAGGCCTCGGACGAGATGGCTTCGACGGTGTCGAAGGGCCTTCGCTAGTTTCGGTGTATCCATGTTGAACAGGGTGGGCCTGATCGCGCGTGGGTTGGCCGCCGCGCTCCTCCTTCTCTTCTCTGCGCGGGTCGCTTTGGCCGAGGAGCGGCGGCTTCCGGTGCCGGCCGTGTCGATCCGCGCCGGCGAGGTGATCAAGGACGACATGATCACCGAGCGGGCCTTCGCGTCGAACCTGCTTGGGGTCGCCATGTTCATCGAGGGACGCCAGGTCCTGGTGGGACGCATGGCGCGGCGCACGCTGCTGCCCGGCCAGCCCATACCCACGAACGCGGTGGAGGATCCCTGGACCGTCGCCCGCGGCGCCATGGTCAAGGTCGTCGTCGAAGACAGCGGCCTGTCGATCGTGACGTATGGCTCGGCGATGCAATCGGGCGCGGCTGGGGCGCTCATCCCGGTACGAAACACCGACACCGGCGTGGTCATCCGAGGCATCGTCCAGCCGGACGGCACCGTCAAGGTCGTGGACGGGTCATGATCAGATTTCTGCTCGCGCTGATTCTCGTCGTCTCCACGGCCGATGCCCAGGCCGCGGTCCGCATCAAGGACATCGCGGACATCAAGGGATTGCGCGAAAACCAGATCGTCGGCTACGGCCTCGTCATCGGCCTGAACGGCACCGGCGACACGCTACGCAATGCGCCGTTCACGGAGCAGTCGCTCCAGTCGATGCTCGAAAACATGGGCATCAACGTCAGGAACGACACAACCAGCACGAACAACACCGCGCGGCCCACGACGCTGCGCACGCGCAACGTCGCCGCCGTCATGGTGACCGCGGACCTGCCGCCTTCGATCGCGGCGGGCGAACGCATGGACGTGACGGTGTCGTCGCTCGGCGACGCGACATCACTGCTCGGCGGCACGCTGGTAATGACGTCGTTGCGGGCCGCCGATGGTGCCGTCTATGCAGTGGCGCAGGGTGCCGTCACCGTCGCGGGCTACAGCGTGGGAGGCCAGGCGCAGAACGTCAGCCAGGGCACGCCGACCGCCGGGCGGATTCCGAACGGCGCGCTGGTCGAGCGGGAAGTGCAGGGGAGTCTCCATGAGATGGAATTCCTGGTGCTCGAGCTGAAAAACCCCGATTTCGTCACCGCGACGCGAATCCTCGATGCCATCAACCGCTACGCCGGCGGGCGCTACCGCGCGCAGATCGCCTTCGAGCGTGACTACCGGACCATCGTGCTGTCCAAGCCGCGCTATATCGGCCCGGTCCGCTTCCTCGCCGAAATCGGCGAGTTGACGGTCGAGCCGGATACTCCGGCGCGGGTGGTGATCAACGAGCGCACCGGCACGGTGGTGATTGGGCGCGACGTGCGGATCTCGACGGTGGCGGTGACGCACGGCAATCTGACGGTTCGTGTCACGGAGATGCCGGTGGTGTCGCAGCCGGCGCCGTTCTCGCGGGGGCAGACAGTCGTCGTTCCCCAGACCGTCGTCGAGGCCAACGAGGCTGGCGCGCAGGTTGCGATCCTCAGCGGTGTCGATCTGCAGCGCCTGGTGCGCGGGCTGAATCAGATCGGACTGAAGCCGTCCGGCATCATCGCCATTCTCCAGGCGATCAAGACGGCCGGCGCGCTCCAGGCCGATGTCATCGTCCAATGATGCATAAGCGTCGTGCAAGCTTGGTCACCCAATGCTCTCATCTCGACCGAGAATCGCACGCGGCCCGATGCTGAAGATGGATCACAAAGCGCAAGTCCTCCTCCTGGTCGCGGTGTCCGCGCTGGCGAGCGCTTCGCCCGTGCTGGCGCTGGATGAGGCGAAGCCGTCGAAGCCGCTCAACCTGCTCTCCTTCGCGCGCGCACGTGCTCCGGGCGCCCAGAAGCCGCCAGCCACATCGTTAGTGAGCGACGCCGGTTCGGCCAGGGCGACCGCCTGGGCGGCGGAAGACACTGGACCTGCGATCACCGGTGCGGTGCCAGCTCCTGAAACTCCACCGCCGGCACCCACGCCCACGCCGGTTCGGACGGCAAAGCCCGGCAGCGTCACCGCGCCGCCGAAGCCGGCGCCGCCCGCGGCATCCGCAACACCGGACAACGAGGTCGCGCTGTTTTGCAGCAACGTCGCCGACTCGGCCGTCGATGCCAGGCTCGCCTGGCAATTGAAGGAGCTGGAGAAAGCCGAGAACCAGCTCCGCGAGCGGATCGCCGAGGTCGAGGCCAAGCGGGCCGAATACGAGAAGTGGATGGAGCTGCGTGACGAGTTCCTCAAGAAGGCCGAAGCGAGCGTGATCGAGATCTATTCGCGCATGAAGCCGGAAGCGGCAGCCACCCAGATCGCGGGCATGGCGGACGAGACGGCCGCAGCCGTTCTCGCCAAGCTCAGCCCCAGGAGCTCGAGCGCAATCTTCAATGAGATGGATTCGGCACGCGCAGCGCATCTCGCCGATCTGCTTGGCGGAATGCGTCGCGTGGATGACGGAAAGAGCAGTAAATGAAGAAGCCGATCCTCATCCTGTCGGTCGTATTCCTGGCTGGATGCTCCCACGATCCGGCCGAGCTGCTGACCGGCCCGCAAATGTCGCCCGTCGGCAGCGGCCTGAGGACATCGGCCGATCCTATCCCGGTGACGCCCCGCTTGCGCACGCCCGTCAGCTATCGTTCGACCTGGGACGACGGCACCGATCTCTACCGCGACCCGCGTGCCCGGCGCGTCGGCGACGTGATGACGGTGATCATCTCGATGCAGGACAAAGCCAAGCTCGACAACAAGACCGGTCGCTCGCGCGATTCGCAGATCAAGTTCGGCCTCGATTGGCTGATGGATGTTGCGGGATGGAACGACAAAGGCCAGGCCAACGCCAATCTCAGCACCAACACCCAGATCAAGGGCAACGGCCAGATCGACCGCGCCGAGGACATCAAGCTCTCGATCGCCGCGATCGTCACCGACGTATTGCCGAACGGCAATATGATGATCAGCGGTTCGCAGGAATTCCGCGTCAACACGGAGATGCGCGTGCTCAACGTCGGCGGCATCGTGCGCCCACGGGACATCTCGCGTGGCAACACGATCACCTATGACAAGATCGCTGAGGCGCGCGTGTCCTATGGCGGCCGCGGAAATCTGTCGGACGTGCAGCAGCCTGGATGGGGGCATCGCATCTATGACGCCGTCGCGCCGTTCTGACGCGCAGGCAAGCCGGGCCGCGCCGCAGGGACAAGGGGTATCATGCGCCTGATTGGAGCCATTGTGGCCCTGACCCTGATCGCGATCGGCGCCGGCGCGATCGCGGGCCTGCATCTGCTGGCAGCCGCCGAGCGCGTGGCCGACGCGAAGAAAAGTGCGACCCCGCCGCCGATTGCTGCGAGCTACGCCGGCAGCGCGCGGCTCAGAAAGCTCTCGCCGATCGTGACCAATCTCGCGGCGCCGGCCAACAACTGGGCGCGCGTGGAGGCCTCCATGGTGACCGACAGCATGAGTGACGAGGACGCCGGCATCCTGGCCGCCCATATCAGCGAGGACATCGTCATCTATCTCAGATCCGCCTCGGTTGCGCAGTTCGAGGGCGCGCGCGGGCTTCAGCATCTGCGCGACGATCTCGCCGAGCGCGCCAATATCAGGTCGTCCGGCAAGGTGCGCGAATTGATCATTGAGACATTGGTGATCCAGTGAGAGTGAGAGTCCTGCTGCTGGCGTTGCTGCTGGTCGTCCTGCCCGAGGTGGCGTTCGCCCAGATTCCGGACCTCAACTCACTGCTGCCGCCGGGCAACGGCTCGACCAGCGGCCGCATCATCCAGCTCATGGCGCTGATCACGGTGCTGTCGGTGGCGCCTGGGTTGCTGATCATGGTGACGAGCTTCACGCGATTTGCCGTCGCGCTGTCGTTCCTGCGCGCCGGTCTCGGCCTCCAGACCACGCCGGCCAATCTCGTGCTGATCAGCCTCGCACTGTTCATGACCTTCTACGTCATGGCGCCGACCTTCGACCGGGCCTGGGAGACCGGCGTTCAGCCGCTGATGAAGAACGAGATCTCGGAGGAGCAGGCCTATTTGCGAATCACCGATCCGTTTCGCGAATTCATGCTGGCCCATGTCCGCGAAAAGGATCTTCAGACCTTCGAGGCGCTCGCCGCGGAGAGCTTCCGCAGGAAGTTCGACGACAAGCGCATCGACATGCGCGTCATCATTCCGGCGTTCATGATCTCCGAGCTGCGGCGCTCGTTCGAGATCGGATTCCTCATCATCCTGCCGTTCCTCGTGATCGACATGATCGTCGCGACGCTGACAATGTCGATGGGCATGATGATGATGCCGCCGACGATCCTCGCGCTTCCGTTCAAGATGCTGTTCTTCGTGCTGATCGACGGCTGGAATCTGCTCGCCTCCGGACTGGTGCGGTCGTTCTCGTAAGGGCCGCGATCGTCGGCCGACCGGTTGGTTATGGTTAGCGGAAAGTAATATTAACCATATGATATTACTGCGAAATTCAGGTCGGCCTTAATCTGGAAGCAAGGTTCGGCGTGCTAGCAAGGCGTCACGGCCGGTTGGACCTCACCCACATCAGTCCAAAGGCATGATGCCGCCCTGCCGTACCGGTGAAAGCCCGGTATGTCCCCTCATGAAAATGTAACGCGTACATAAAGGGACATTCGCAATGTCAAGCCTGCTCACGAACTCGTCCGCCATGACTGCGCTCCAGACCCTGCGGTCTGTGAGCCAGAGCCTCTCCACCACGCAGAGCCGGATTTCCACCGGCCAGCGCGTGGCGACGGCTTCGGACAACGCCGCCTATTGGTCGATCGCCACCTCGATGCGCGCCGACAACGCCGCGCTCTCCGCCGTCTCCGACTCGCTCGGTCTGTCGGCTGCGACCGTCGATACGCAGTACACCGCTCTGAACACGGTTCTGGGCAGCGACGGCAACTCCGGCCTGACCAAGCTCCAGTCGCTGCTGGTCGAAGCCAAGACCGCTGGTATCGATCGCACCAAGATCCAGTCGGAAATCACCCAGATCCAGCAGGACATGAAGAACACCGCCAACTCGGCGACGTTCAACAGCGTCAACTGGCTGAGCACGACCGCCACCACGCCGACGACCGTCAATCTGGTGTCGTCCTTCTCGCGCACCGGCGGCACCCCGACAATCAATTCGATCTCGGTGACCGTCGCCAACTACTCGCTCTACACCAGCACGCAGACCGGCTTCCTGGACACGGTGAGCGGCGGTGCGTCGGTCGACACCATCAACATCGCCGCGCTGACCGACTCGGCGGCTGACCAAACCACGCTCGATGGCTACATCACCCAGGTCACCGGTGCGATCAACTCGGTCAGCTCGGCCGCCGCCAATCTCGGCGCCATCAAGAACCGCATCTCGAACAACACGGACTTCGTGAAGTCGCTGATGGACTCGGTGACACGCGGTATCGGTCAGCTCGTCGATGCCGACATGAACGCGGAATCGACCCGTCTGGCGGCCCTTCAGACGCAGCAGCAGCTCGGTGTTCAGGCGCTCTCGATCGCCAACCAGAACAGCCAGAGCCTGCTGTCGCTGTTCCGCTAAGCTTCGCACCATCGGGAAAGGGCCGCGCTCTCGCGAGCGTGGCCCTTTCTGTTGGGCGTCGCGCTCCTCGGAGTCGGATCCGAGCCCGCCGTGTTGCCCTCCGGCCAACTGGCCACAAGCCTCGCACAAGCTTCAGGCGCTATCCTTGCCGTTACGACAGGTTGGGCCCAGGGCAGCTCCTTGGCCTAAAGGCATGACGCCGCCCTTTCGTACCGGTGCAAGCCCGGTATGTCCCCCAGACAAAAACTCAATCTGCTTTCAAAGGGACATTCTCAATGTCAAGCCTGCTCACGAACTCGGCTGCGATGACTGCGCTCCAGACCCTCCGGTCTGTCAGCTCCAATTTGCAGACCACCGAAAATCGCATCTCGACCGGCCAGCGCGTCGCGACCGCTTCGGACAACTCCGCCTATTGGTCGATTGCGACCTCGATGCGCGCCGACAACGCCGCGCTCTCCGCCGTCTCCGACTCGCTCGGTCTGTCGGCTGCGACCGTCGACACGGAATACACCGCGCTGACCTCCGTTCTGGGCAGCGATGGCAACTCCGGCCTGACCAAGCTCCAGTCGCTGCTGGTCGAAGCCAAGACCGCTGGTATCGATCGGACCAAGATCCAGTCCGAAATCACCCAGATCCAGCAGGACATGAAGAACACCGCCAACTCGGCGACGTTCAATGGCGTGAACTGGCTGAGCACGACCGCCACGACGCCGACCACCGTCAACCTGGTGTCGTCGTTCTCGCGCGTTGGCGGTACGCCCACGATCAACACGATCCAGGTGACTGTGGCAAACTACTCGCTCTACACCAGCACGCAGACCGGCTTCCTGGACACGGTGAGCGGCGGTGCGTCGGTCGACACTATCAACATCGCCGCGCTGACCGACTCGGCGGCTGACCAAACCACGCTTGATGGCTACATCACCCAGGTTACGGCCGCGATCAACACGGTCAGCCAGTCCGCCGCCAACCTCGGCGCCATCAAGAACCGCATCTCGAACAACACGGACTTCGTGAAGTCCCTGATGGACTCGGTGACCCGCGGTATCGGCCAGCTCGTCGACGCCGACATGAACGCGGAATCCACCCGCCTCCAGGCGCTCCAGACCCAGCAGCAGCTCGGCGTTCAGGCGCTCTCGATCGCCAACCAGAACAGCCAGAGCATCCTGTCGCTGTTCCGCGGCGGCTAAGCGGAAACATCGAAAGCGGCCGTGCTCCCCCGGGAGCACGGTCTCCGCCGTAAGCGGCGACCAGGCGACGTCTCGCATCGCTCGATTTGCTCAGAGCGTCTCCCGATCCGTCGCCGGCGCATCATGACGCGTCGGCATTTGCCGATCGTGCGCGACTGCCGCTGGTGCGGCCGTGACTCTCCCCCCGATCTCCTTGCAAAATTGCAACGCGGCACGCGCGACATGACGCGCTGGTGTTTTTGCGCAACCTTCAGACAAGGTTCGCAGCGGAGTGTCCTCGGTATTCGCATTGGTACGAGGTCTCATGCTCAGTCGCGCGCAGGTACAGCAACTGCTCAACAATCTGCTGGAGCTTGGGCCGCGACGCTTGATGGCCTTGGGGCTGATTGGCTTCGCCGTTCTCGTCACCGTCGTCGGCGGCGCCTACTATCTAAGCCGACCCGAATTCGAGACCCTTTATACGGGGCTGACCCGCGAAGACGTGACCCGCATCGGCGCCGCGCTGCGCGAGCAGAACATCACATTCGACGTCAACGCGGCCGGCGATGCCGTCTCCGTGCGTCCGAGCCAGACCATGCAGGCGCGCATGCTGCTAGCCGAGAAGGGGCTGCCGACCAGCGCCAATTCCGGCTACGAGCTGTTCGACAAGATCGGTTCGCTCGGCCTGACCTCGTTCATGCAGGAGGTCACGAAGCTTCGGGCGCTCGAAGGCGAGATCGCGCGCACCGTTCAATTGATGAAGGGCGTCAAGGCCGCGCGGGTTCACATCGTGCTGCCGGTGCGCGGCTCGTTTCGTGCGACCCAGCAGCCGCCATCGGCTTCGGTGGTGCTGCGCACCGACGGCGCGATCGAGGCGCGCACGGCGCAGTCGATCCGTCACCTCGTGGCGGCGGCGATTCCCGGCATGAGCCGCGACAAGGTGACGGTGCTCGATGCCGACGGCTCCATGCTGCTTGCCGAGGAGGATGAGGCGAGCGCGGCGCCGACCAAGATGGCGAGCCTGCAGAAGATGGTCGGCGCGATGGTGCAGGAGAACATCCGCAAGGCGCTGACGCCGTATCTGGGCCTCGACAATTTCGAGGTCAGCGTCGCTCCGCAGCTCTCCACCGACAAAAGGCAGATCAACGAGACCGTCTATGATCCGGAGACGCGGGCCGAGCGCTCGGTCCGGAACGTTCGGGAGAAGGAATCCTCGCAGAACGCCGATCGCTCGACGCCGACCACGGTGCAGCAGAATCTTCCGGACCAGCAGGTGAATGCCGGCGGCGGCAAGAGTTCCAACGAGGAGAAGCAGCGCCGCGAGGACGTCACCAATTTCGAGGTCTCGTCCAAGACCACGACCACGGTGAGCGACGGCTACTCCGTCAAGAAGCTCTTCATCGCGGTCTTGATCAATCGCGCGCGCCTTGCCGCCGATCTCGGCGACAAGACCAACCAGGCCATCATCGACAGCAAGATCGCCGAGATTAGCCAGCTTGCGGCGACGGCCGGCGGATTGGACAAGCAGCGTGGCGACCAGATCCAGGTGACCGCGGTCGATTTCATCGAGGGCTCGCGCGAGATGGTGCCGGTGCCGCCGATCGGCTTCGTCGAGATGCTCAACCGGCAGATGGGAAGTTTCATCAACGCTGCGACCATTCTGGCCGTTGCAACGATGCTGGTCTGGTTTGGCCTCAGGCCCGCCGTGAACGGCATCCTGACCCACCGTGCACAGCAGGAGCAGGCCGAGGCCGCAGAGATCGCCCAGCTCGAGGCCGCTGCTGCCCTCGCGCTGCCGGAGAACGAGGAGGCCGAGCTCAACCTCGTCGAAGACCTCGAGGGCAAGATGCAGCGCACGCCGCAGAAGCGGCTGGAGCAGATCGTGCGTCTCGATCAGATGCAGGCAGCGGCGATTCTTAAAGACTGGATGCGGCGTGAGGAGGCGGCATGAACGCGGCAATCGGAAAACTCCTCACACAGTTCGACGCGAACGGCCGGGCCAAGCCGCCCGAGATGCCGCGCGTTCAGGAGCCGGTGGCGCGGCCGAAGGAGGTCCGGCGCGAGCCGCAGCCCCAATCGCAGCCGCAATCTCCGCTCCCTGCGCCGAAGGCCGAGGCTCCGCCGGTCAATCTCCTGGATGACGCCTATCGGCGCGGCTATGCCGCTGGTCTCGCCGAAGGCGATGCCAAGCTTGCCGAAGAGCGGGTCCGCAGCGCGATCAGGCTCGGCGAAGAGCGGGCCAAGTGGTCGGACCAGCAGGCGATTGCGATCGTGAACGGCTTTGCTGCGGCCTGCCGCGAGATCGAGACCAACATCGCCAGTTCCGTCGCGCGCATTCTGCTGCCGTTCCTGACCGATGCGGTTCGCGACAAGGCGGTCGCCGCGCTGGTCGAGCAGATCACCGCGCTGACCTCCAACTCGCCGGCGCCGGTGTTCAGGATCACAGGTCCAGGCGAGCTGCTCGACCTGGTCAGGACACAGCTCGAAGCGGCCCGCCGTACCGGTATCGAGTACCAGGCCGCCGACACCCTCGAAATCCGTGTCGTCGCCGACCAGACCGTGATCGAGACCCAGATCTCGACCTGGGCCGAGCGTCTGAAGGAAGCGCGCCGGTAACGTCAGATGAATGAGGTCAAGCCAGAGCTCGTGATCATCCGGCGGCGCAGCGCGTTCGACGATGCGCCGCACAAGGGCGGCGTCTGGAAGATCGCTTATGCGGACTTCATGACGGCGATGATGGCGTTCTTCCTGGTGATGTGGCTGCTCAATGCACTCAACCAGGATCAAAAGCAGGTCGTCGCGAGCTACTTCAACCCGATCAAGCTCGCCGAGAACGCGCCGGCGCCCAAGGGCCTCAAGGATCTGTCGAAGAAAGAGCCGACACCGCATGACGGCCAGGACGGCAAGCGCCAGCCGGCGGGGCCGAGCGAAGAGCGCCGCGGCGACTCGCCGACCGCCGAAAAGCCGCCGTTCTATGAAGAGAAAGTCCTGTTTCGTGATCCCTTCGTCACGCTGGCGGAGATCGCAGCTAGCTCGAACCAGGCCTCGGGCCAGCGGCGCGCCGGCGCATTGACCTCGGCGGAAGAGGACGGCCTCAAGGGCGGCGACGCCTATCGCGATCCGTTCGACCCCGGCTACTGGAAGCTGGCTCCGCAAGCGAAGGACGCGGACCGGATCATCGAGAGCGAACCCAAGCCGATCGCTGACGCGCGCGAAAATCCGTCCGGCACAAATCGGGGCGAGCCGCAAGCAGCGCGCCGCGCCAAATCCGATGATGCCGGCGGAAGCGTCGCGATCGATGCACAGGCCCCGTCCGCCAGCATGTCACCGCTGCTGCCGCCGGGGCCGGCGCCCACATCGCCGGCGCGCGAGGGCAGTGCACAGGCAAACGCTCAAACGAGTGCCACGGCGCAGCCGCGCCCGGCCGATGCCGCAAAGGACACCGACCCGCGCAACCCGGCCGAGACCCAGCAGCCGACGGCCAAGCAGCTCCAGGCCGCGATCGCGGATGCGCTCTCGGACATCAAGGCCGGCGCCGGACCTGTCGCGGAGGTGCGCCAGGTCGAAGAGGGCCTGCTGGTCAGCCTGACCGATGATGCGAGCTTCGGCATGTTCGCGGTCGGCTCCGCCGAGCCGCGTCCCGAGCTGATCCGCGTGATCGATAAGATCGGACCGCTGCTGAGCAAGCGCCCCGGCACGATCATCGTCCGCGGCCACACCGACAACCGTCCGTACAAGTCGGACACCTACGATAACTGGCGGCTGTCGACGGCGCGCGCGCAGATGGCCTACTACATGCTGGTGCGCTCCGGCGTCGACGCGCAGCGCATCGAGCATGTCGAAGGCTATGCCGACCGGCGGCCAAAGCTCCAGAACGATCCGGCGGCCGCGCAGAATCGCCGGATCGAGATCCTGATCCGGGAGAAGCGCCCTTGATCAGGTCGCGATTCCTGACCGCGCTCGTATTGCTGCAAACGTTCGTCGCAGTGGGCGCACTTGCCGAGCCGGCGCCACTATCGTCGGGCGAGCCGTACGAGCTCGTCCGGTCGTTGCAGGCGGTTCAGGACGGCATCGCCAACGGCGACACTGCCGCACATGGCAACCACCTCGCGCTGATCCGGCAGATCGGCGAAAAATTCCTCGCCGCCGATGCGAGCGTCTGGAGCAGTCCGCAGAACGGCCAGGCGATCGTCGTCTATCTGCTCAGCGGCGGCGCGCCGCAGGTCGTGCGCAAGCTGCCGCGCGACAAGCTCAATGTCGACGAGCGGCTGTTCAACGGCGCGCTCGCCTATGTCGAAGGACGACAGGACGAGGCGCGGGAGCTGCTCAAGGATTTCAGGCCGCGCGCGATTCCGTCGAGCATGGCCGGGCAGGTCGCGCTGGTGCAGGGCGCACTGCTCGCGCACTCCGATGCGTCGGTGGCGATCGAGCGGCTCGACGATGCGCGCCTTTTGCTGCCGGGCACGCTGGTCGAGGAGGCGGCGCTGCGGCGCGAGATCCTCCTGGTCGGGCAGGCGGAGGATTTCGACAAGTTCGAGTTCCTGACGCTGGCCTATATCCGCCACTATCGCAACTCCATCTATGCCGGCGATTTCTGGCAGCGCTTTTCCTCCGGCCTGACGCAGTCGAGCCTCGCGCTGGACGAGCGCCGCTTTGCGCGGATCGTCGCCCTGCTGGAGCAGATCGATCGCACCAGTCGCCTCAAGCTCTATCTGGTGATCGCGCGCGCCGGACTGGTTCGCGGCCGGCTCACAGTTGCCCGGCTTGCCGGCGAGCGGGCGCTCGCGCTGAGCTCTGATGTCGGTTCGGATCGCGAGCGCGCGCACCTCTTCCGCGGCGCGGCACGCGTGCTGACCGACGAATATGACGGCGGTCTCGCCGAGTTGAAGGCGCTCGACAGAACCAAGCTGCCGGAGCGCGATGGCTTGCTCCTGAACGCAACGCTTCAGCTCGCACTCGATGTCCGCAAGCCGACCGCAGCTCCGGCCGCTGAGATTGCCGCCGACAAGCCTCCGCCGGCGCCGGCGCGCCTCGATCTCGCATCGTCGACCGCCACCCTTGCGCGCGCCCAGAAGCAGCTCGGCGAATTGGAACTCCTTACCAAGGATCGCCGCCCATGACCAAGCTCGACGGAACATCCGGGCAGCTCTTTGCTGGCCTCGCTGAGAGCCTCAACACGCGCGGCGCATCCCGCTCCGCAAAGACCACGGGGGCGAAGTCGGCCGAGGATGCCTCGTTTCACGACCTGCTCCACACCGTCTCGAACCTGGCAAAACGGGCCCTGAACGACCATGACAGCGACGCGACGGTGAAGGCGGGCACGCTGCGGATGCATCTGGCGAACCTGGCCGAACGCGACGAGCCCGGCGACGAGACTGTTCACGAAGACGGCAGGGCCGGCGAGGAGCCGAAATCGCAGGACAAGCAAGTGCCGCTCGATCTTGCGGCGAAGACGGACGTGGTGGCCAGGGTGAACCTTTCCGCGATCGTCGGACAGGAGCTCGCAGCCGTGCCGACTGTGACCCCGCAGCTACAGCCGCCGGCCAACGACAAGAGCGATGCGTCCGCGCGCGAGGAGCGGTCACTTGCGAAGCGCGAGATCCAAGGCACGAGTGCTGCGAAGGCGACGATGGCAGATGTCGATCCATCCGGGCCGCACGCGCGGGCACTTGCTCCGCAGGCGAACTCGCCGAGCACGGCCCCGCAAAGCAGCGCGGCTCCGCCAAGAACCACATCCGCGGCATCCGGATTCGAAGCCGTCACCGCCAATGTCGAGCGTGCAGCAAAAGTTGCGGTGCGCGAGGCGCTACCCGAGGCGACCAAAGTCACTGTGGTTCAGCAGGAAACCCATCTTCCGCCGGTCCCGCAGTTCAGCGCGACCCAGCAAGTTGCCGATGCGGTCGTGTCGGAGCTGAAGGGCGCTCCGGCGTCATCGGCCGCGCCCGATCTCGCATCGTCGCTGGGCAGCGCGCCCGACCAGCCGCTCAAGATCCTGACCATCAATCTCGAGCCGCCGGCGCTCGGCAACGTCACGGTACGGCTTCGTCTCGTCGGCGCGGAGGTCTCCGTCCATCTCGCCGCAGAACGCAAGGACACGAGCCAGATGCTGGATCAGCAGCGCGACTCGATCCGCGAACTCATGCAGTCGGCGGGTTACATCGCGGATGTCGCGCCGGTCCAGCACGGCTCGCTCGATGGTTTCCAGGCCGGCTCCGGTCAGTCGCAGCCGCAGCTCCCAGGACAACAACAGCACTCGTCGCAATCGCAGGGCGCCTTCAACGGCTCCAGCACGTCGTCCGGTCAATCGGAGGGCGGAGCGAAACAGGACCGGCAGGATCGGCAGCCCAATCAGGAGACGCGTCATGATCAGGACGTGGCGCCGCATATTCGTCGCGGCCCTGTTTATCTGTAGCGCGGCCGCAGCGCACGCGGCGGCCGACAGCGCGCGCCCTTGCGAGCGCGAGATGGCACGCGCGGCCCAGCAGCACGGCATTCCGCTCGGCATTCTCTATGCGGTCGGCCTGACCGAGACCGGTCGTCGCGGCGCGCTTTATCCTTATGCGCTCGGCGCCGAAGGACAGACGGTTTTCGCCAAGGACATGAACGACGCCATCGCGAATTTCGAGGCGATGCGGCACAAGGGCATCAAGCTGATCGATCTCGGCTGCATGCAGATCAACCACTATTACCACGGCGACAAGTTCGCCTCGGTGCGGGCAATGTTCGACCCAGCCAAGAACGTCGACTACGCCGCGCGCTTCCTCAAAGAACTGAAGCAGCGCGAGGGAAGCTGGACCATGGCGGTGGCGCGCTACAATGCCGGGCCCAACAACCAGCCGGCGCAGAAGCGTTACGTCTGCCACATCGTCGCGCATCTCGTCTCCAGCGGCTTCGGCGCGTGGACCGACAAGGCGCGCTCCTTCTGTCAGCCCAGGACGACGTGAAGCGACGACGTGAAGTTGTGGATCGGCACTCACCATCAGCCCCGCACAAGCAAGACCCCTCATTGTAGTTCCAACCTACCAAAGGAGCCCAATCCATGAGCCTGTATGGTGTTATGCGCACCGGTGTGTCCGGCATGAGCGCGCAGTCCAACAAGCTGTCGACGGTCTCGGACAACATCGCGAACGTCAACACCACCGGCTACAAGCGGGCTTCGACCGAATTCTCGTCGCTGATCCTGAAGAGCGGCTCGGGCAATTACGACTCCGGCGCCGTCGAGACGCATGTCCGATACGCGATCACGGATGCCGGACATATGCAGTTCACGACGTCGACGACTGACCTCGCCGTTCAGGGCAATGGCTTCTTTGTCGTGTCGGATGCCACGGGCACACAGCAGTTCCTGACACGAGCCGGCTCGTTCGTGCCGGACAGCCAGGGCAATCTGGTCAATGCGGCCGGCTTCTATCTCATGGGTTACCCTGGCGCCGTATCGAATATCTCCTCGAACAGCACCGCGGGGATGCAGATCGTCAATGTCAATCAGGCAAAGCTTCAGGCCACGCCTTCGACCACGGCGACCGTCACCGGCAATCTGGACCCCAGCGCGACGATCCCTGCAGCTCCGATTCCGGTTCCAGGTCCGACGTCATACTCGGCGAAGAGCTCGATCGTGGCCTACGACAATATCGGTAGGGCTGTGACGCTCGACGTCTACATGACCAGGACCGCAACGGCTCCCGGCCAGGATACCTGGCAGGTCGAAGTCTACGATCCGGCGAATAACGCGCTTGGTGGTACCACTTTGAATTTCGATACAACTGCGGCCGGAAAGGGTGCGATCATCACGTCGGCGCCACCGGCGCCGCAACCGAATTTCTCGGTGACCGTTCCCAACGGCTCGTCCCTCAACGTTGACCTGTCGGCCATGACGCAGGTGGCCTCGAGCTTCAACTTCAAGGCCACCGTCAACGGCAACGCTCCGTCTTCCATTGAGAAGGTGGATATCGATAGCAAGGGTGCGGTGAACGCGATCCTTCAGAATGGGACGCAGATACAGATCTACACGGTAGCGCTCGCCGATGTCCCCAGCCCGGACAACCTCACTCCCGAAGTCGGAAACGTCTATTCGGTGAGCCTCAACTCCGGAAACCTGCAGATCGGGAGTGCCGGCTCTGGCGGGCTCGGCACCATCCAGTCCGGCGCGCTTGAGGAATCCAACGTCGATCTCGCGGACGAACTGACCTCGATGATCGAGGCGCAGCGTGGCTTCACCGCGAACTCAAAATCGTTCCAGACCGGCGCGGACCTTTTGGACGTCGTCGTCAACCTGAAGCGCTGATACCTGCCGAGAGCACGCCGAAGAGCACCTCATGTCCCTCACTGCCACTCTCGACAACGCCCGCTCCTCGCTCATGGCGTCGGGTGTCCAGTCGTCGGTCATCTCGCGCAACATCGCCGGCGCCAGCCAAGCCGGCTATTCGCGCAAGATCACCGTGCTGGACAATCTCCCCGGCGCCGGCGTCTACGTCGCGGCGATCCAGCGCGCCGCAAGCTCGGGCCTGTTCAGCAACGTGCTGACCGCGACGTCGGGATCCGCCAAGCAAAGCGCGATCTATGACGGTCTCCAGAAGATCGCGGCCGCCACGGTGGACGATCCCGAGCTCGACCAGTCACCGACCGCGCAGCTCAACAAGCTGAAGCAGGCGTTGCAGCAATACGCCAACGCGCCCGACAACGCCACGCTGGCGCAGGCGGCCGTCTCCTCTGCCAAGGACATGGCGGCCTCGCTCAATCAGGCGACCAAGACCGTGCAGTCGATCCGCGAAGGCGCCGATGCCGACATGGCGACCTCGGTCGCCAATATCAACAAGCTCCTCGCCCAATTCGACACCGTCAACACGGCGATCGTGAAGGGAACGATCGCCGGCGACGACGTCACCGACTATCTCGATCAGCGCGACAGCATCGTCTCGAAGCTGTCGCAGGAGGTCGGCGTCACCATGTCGATCCGCACCAACGGCGATGCGGCGCTCTACACCGACAGCGGTGTCGTGCTGTTCGACAAGACGGCACGGTCCGTGAGCTTTGCACCAACCAACATCTATACGCCCGGCACGACCGGAAATGCGGTTTATATCGACGGCGTACCGGTGACCGGCGCCAATTCGGTAATGCCGCTCAAGTCGGGCAAGCTCGCGGGCCTTGCCGAGCTGCGCGACAATGCCGCGGTCACGTATCAGAGCCAGCTCGACGAAGTCGCGCGCGGCCTGATCAGCGCCTTCAAGGAGAGCGATCAGTCCGCTGCGGCGCTGCCGGACGTACCCGGCCTCTTCACCTATCCTGGCGCGACGGCCATGCCTGCGAGCGCGACCGTGTCGGTCGGTCTCGCCGGCACGATCATGGTTGCGGCGTCCGTCGATCCAGCCGCAGGCGGCAACCCGAACCTGTTGCGGGACGGCGCAATCAGCGGCAATGCGGCCTACAACTACAACACCGCCGGCAATGCCGGCTTCTCGACCCGGCTCCAGCAATTGATCGGCAACATGGATGCGTCGCAGCCGTTCGATACTGCCGCACAGGGCAAGCCGAGCGGCAGCGTGATCGATTTCGCCTCGTCCTCGGCGAGCTGGATCGAGAGCCAGCGCAAAGCCGCCGACGACAACGCCCAATACCAGAACACGCTGCTCGACCGCAGTAATTCGGCGCTGTCGAACGTCAACGGCGTCAACATGGACGACGAGATGTCTTTGATGCTCCAAGTCGAGCGCACCTACTCGGCGTCGTCGAAGCTGATCTCGACGGTCGACGATATGTTGAAAAGCCTGCTAGCCGCAGTGGGAGCATCGTAATGATGAGCGCGAACTACATCTCGACCCTGATGCTGTCATCATCGTTGAGATACTCGATCACGAACAACCAGAGCGCCCTGAGCAAGGCCTCGAAGGAGGCGACCACCGGCCGATTCGCCGATGTCGGCCTCGAGCTCGGCACCGCAACGGGGAGCGACGTCGGCCTGCGGGCCGACATGAGTTTCGCCGATCAACTCGTCGATACCAACGAGCTCGTCGCGGGACGCCTCGACGTGACTCAGAACCGGATCACCCAGCTCGGCACCACCGCCCAGGACTTCCTCAAGAACCTGATCGCTGCGCGCGATGCCGACAGCGGCGCGCGAATCATCCTGCCGAGCGCATCCGCCAATCTCCAGGACCTGATTGGCGCGCTCAACGTCTCCTACAACGGCTCATACCTGTTCGCCGGCCTCAACACGCAGAATGCGCCGGTCACGAATTACGCCACCGGCTCTGCCAGCAAGAATCAGGTCGATGCGGACTTCCTGGCCGCCTTCGGCGTCACGCAGTCCTCGGCGGGCGTGAACAGCATCACCCCGGCCCAGATGCAGACCTTCCTCAACACGAGCTTCGATGCGGAATTCGCCAGTCCGGCCTGGAACGCCAACTGGTCGTCCGCCACCGACCAGACATTGTCGAGCCGCATCTCCACGACCGAGATCGTCGACAGCTCAGTCAGCGCCAACCAACCCGGCTTCCGCAAGCTCGCCGAGGCCTACACCATGATGACCGATCTCGGAAACACGAGCCTGAGCAGGGATACGTTCCAGGTCGTCGTCGATAAGGCGATCAGCCTCGTCAGCGGTGCGATCAACGATCTCGCCGTGCTCGGGGGCAGCGTCGGCTCGACCCAGCAGCGGGTCATCGCCGCGACGGACAAGCTGAAGATCCAGCACGACATTCTCAACGAGCAGATCGTCAAGATGGAGCAGGTCGATCCGACCGAGGCCTCCGTTCGCGTCAATACCTTGCAGACCCAGATCCAGACGGCGCTCGCGCTCACCTCGCAGCTCCAGAAGATCAGCTTGATCAACTATCTCTGAGTCGGGCTCGCAAGCCTTGCTTCGTTATCCGGTCTCGTGCGCAGAGTGGTTCTGATGACTTTTGAAGCCTATGAAGCGGTCGTCGAAGACAGCGGCCACGAGGCGCGCGGGCGCGAGCGCCAGGCCCTCAGCCTCGGCATCGACCGCCTGGAGCGGATCCAGAAGGGTCGCTTCAGTATCGAAGAGCTGGTCCAGAGCCTGCTCTATGTGCGGCGACTGTGGACGATCTTCATCGAGGATCTCTCCCATCCGGACAACGGACTCCCCGACAAGCTGCGTGCCGACATCATCTCGATCGGGATATGGGTCGTGAAGGAAGCCGACCGTCTTCGTGAAGAGAAATCGAACGACGTGATGCAGCTCATCGAAATCAACCGCCTGATCCGAGACGCGCTGCAATGAGGATATCCCTGCGCGCCGGCGAGCGGATCTACGTCAACGGCGCGGTGCTGCGCGTGGACCGCAAGGTTTCCGTCGAGCTCGTCAACGACGTGATGTTCCTGCTCGAAGGCCAGGTCATGCAGGCGTCCGACGCCACCACGGCGATGCGCCAGCTCTATTTCATCGTGCAGCTCATGCTGATGAATCCGACGGATATCCGCGACGCATCCGCGCTCTACGGGCAGCACCATGCGGCTCTGTCTGCGGTGTGCGAGAACAAGCAGATGCTGGAGGGCCTCGCCGCGATCGACGAGCTGGTCGGGGCGAGCCGCTACTACGAGGCGCTCAAGCGGATCCGGGCGCTGTTCCCGGTCGAGCAGGCAATCCTGGCCGGCACGACGACCGAATTTCCATTCGAGGCTGCCTGACAGCGGAGAGACACATGAACGTCACCAGCGCGACCGACGCGACCAGCAGGACATCCAGCTCGACCCAATCCACCACCACGGCCAGCAACAGCGTCGACTACAACACCTTTCTTCAGCTTCTCGTCGCCGAGATGAAGAACCAGGATCCGACCAATCCGATGGATACCTCGCAATATATGAGCCAGTTCGCGCAGCTCTCCACCGTCGAGCAGGCCATGCAGACCAACACGAAGCTCGATGCGCTGCTGTCCTCGCAGGCGCTGTCGCAGGCCGACGGGCTGATCGGAAAGACCGTCAGCTTCACCGACTCGATCGGGGCGAGATTCACCGGCAAGGTCGCGTCGATCTCGATCAACAGCGACGGCTCCATCGCGACCCTCGAGGACGGGACGAAGGTCGCGGTCGGGCCCGGGCTCACGATCAGCTAGCATGAACGAGAGGGACGCCCTCGACATCGTCCAGGCGGCGATCTGGACCATCATCGTCGCCTCCGGGCCCGCCGTCGGCGCGGCGATGCTGGTCGGCACCATCATCGCGCTGATTCAGGCGCTCACGCAGGTCCAGGAAGTGACGCTGACCTTCGTGCCGAAGATCATCGTCATCCTCCTGGTTGTCGCCATCTCCGGCTCCTTCATCGGCGCGCATCTCTCCACCTTCACCGAGATGGTCTATTCCCGGATCGAGCACGGCTTCTGATCCGCAAAGCGTCCGGCCACCATCCCCGCGTAAGCTTTGCGCGGCAGATTGCAGGCCGGAATCTGCTGCCGGTGAACCATGGCCGATACGTTAGCTGCTAGCCTGCCGACCCCGCGACGACTGGGGGCGGACGCGTTCTTCGCGGGCGGAATCGTGGTCATGCTCACGATCCTGTTCCTGCCGATTCCACCGATCCTGATCGACCTCGGCCTCGCTGTCTCGATCGCGCTGTCGGCGCTGATCCTGATGGTCGCGCTGTGGATCCAACGGCCGCTCGACTTCTCGGCTTTCCCGACCGTGCTGCTGATCGCAACGATCCTGCGGCTCGCGCTCAACATCGCGACCACTCGCCTGATCCTGTCGCGCGGCGGGGAGGGGGAGCAGGCCGCCGGCTACGTCGTCGCCGGCTTCTCCAAATTCGTCATGGGCGGCGACTTCGTCATCGGCCTGATCATCTTCGCGATCCTGGTCACGGTGAATTTCGTCGTGATCACCAAGGGCGCGACCCGCATCGCCGAGGTCGGCGCCCGCTTCACCCTGGACGCCATCCCCGGCAAGCAGATGGCGATCGATGCCGACCTGTCCGCGGGCCTGATCGACGACAAGGAGGCACAGCGCCGGCGCCGTGAGCTCGAAGAGGAGAGCGCGTTCTTCGGAGCGATGGACGGTGCCTCGAAATTCGTGCGCGGCGACGCCATCGCCGGCCTGATCATCACCGCGATCAACATTTTCGGCGGCATCGTCATCGGCGTCACCCACCATGGGCTGACGCTGGCGCGCGCCGCCGACGTCTACACGAAACTCTCCGTCGGCGATGGACTGGTCTCGCAGATGCCGGCACTGATCGTGTCCCTCTCGGCGGGCCTCCTGGTCTCCAAGGGCGGCACCAGAGGCTCGGCGGAGCAGGCCGTGCTCCGCCAGCTCGGTGGCTATCCGCGCGCCGTATCGGCGGCGGCGCTGATGATGTTCGTGCTTGCGCTGATGCCGGGACTGCCGATGGCGCCGTTCGTGCTGCTCGGCGGTGTCATGGCCTTCGTCGGCTACTCGCTGCCGAAACGGCAGGCGGAGGCGAAGCAGAAGGAGGAGGCGCGCAAGGCTGACGAGCGGGCGCAGACAGAGGCCAAGGAATCCGTGAAGGAGCAGCTCAAGACTGCGGAGATTGAGCTGCAACTCGGCGGCCAGCTCGCCGTTCACCTGCTGGGCTCGCGCAACGAGCTCGCCCATCGCGTCAGCAAGATCCGCAAGAAGTTTGCCAAACAGTACGGCTTCGTGATCCCCGAGATCAAGCTCTCCGACAACCTCTCGATCGATCCCAAGGGCTATCAGATCCGGATCCACGACACCCGTGTCGCCCATGGCGAGCTGCGGCTCGGCGAGGTGATGGTGCTCGTCGACAAGGACGGCAAGCCCGACGTGCCCGGCGACGAGGTGATCGAACCGGCCTTCGGGATGAAGGCGCTGTGGGTGACCGAAGCCTTCACCGAGGAGGTCAAGCGGCAGGGCTGCAGGCCGGTCGACAATCTCTCGGTGCTGCTGACGCATCTGAGCGAGGTGATCAGGGCGAACCTGGCCCAGCTCCTGTCCTACAAGGACATGAGAGGACTGCTCGACCGGCTGGATCCGGAATACAAGCGCCTGGTCGATGATCTCTGTCCGTCGCAGATCTCCTATTCGGGCCTGCTCGCGATCCTGAAGATCCTGCTCGGCGAGCGGGTCTCGATTCGCAATCTTCATCTCATCCTGGAGGCGATCGCCGAAATCGCGCCCCACGTGCGGCGCTCGGAGCAGGTCGCCGAGCACGTGCGGATGCGTCTCGCCCAGCAGATCTGCGGCGATCTCTCCGACAACGGCGTGCTCAATGTCGTGCGCCTCGGCAATCGCTGGGACCTCGCGTTCCATCAGAGCCTGAAGCGCGACGCCAAGGGCGACGTCGTCGAGTTCGATGCCGATCCGCGCCTGATCGAGCAGTTCGCGACCGAAGCCAGCGCCGCAGTCCGGAAGTTCACGGAGAACGGCACCAGCGTCGTGCTCGCGGTGACTCCTGAGGCGCGCCCCTATGTCCGTATGATCCTGGAAAGGGTGTTTCCGACCCTGCCGATCCTGTCGCATGTCGAAGTCGCGCGCAGCGCCGAGATCAGGCCGCTCGGAGCCGTGTCGTGATCGGCGGTCTCACCGACAGCGTGCTCGTGACCTTCATCGTGTTCTGCCGCATCGGCGCCTGCCTGATGCTGGTGCCCGGCTATTCCAGCGTCAACGTTCCGGCCCAGGTTCGCCTGTTCGTCGCGCTCGTCACCACGTTTGCGCTGACGCCGATCCTGATCGCGGTCCTGAAGCCGCTGTTGGAAAATGCGCCGCCGCTGACCCTTGCGCTCCTGATCTGCTCCGAGCTCGTGATCGGCAGCGTCATCGGGCTCGGCGGGCGCGTGTTCTTTCTGGCGCTGCAAACCATGGCCACCGTGATGGCGAGCGCGATCGGGCTCAGCAACATCCCGGGCACACCGGTCGCCGACACCGATCCGGCGCCGGCTCTTGTGCCGCTGATCATGGCCGCCGTCACCACGCTGTTCTTCATGACTGACCAGCACTGGCAGGTGCTGCGCGGGTTGATGAACTCCTACGACGTCTGGCATCCCGGCGACCGGCTCGGCGGCAGCATGGCGCTGGATCAGCTCGCCAGCCGCCTATCGGAAGCGTTCGTGCTGACGCTCAGGATCACCAGCCCCTTCATCGTCTATTCCGTCATCGTCAATCTGTCGGTCGGCCTCATCAACAAGCTGACGCCGGCGATTCCCGTCTATTTCATCTCGGTGCCCTTCGTGCTGTTCGGTGGCTTTCTGCTGCTCTACCTCACCAGCGACGAGCTGCTGACACAGTTCATGCTCGGCGTCTCGTCCTGGCTGGCGGAATGATCGGCCATGACGTCGCGCGCGGAAAAACTCGGTCGCATGGTCTCGCTGGTCAAGCTTCAGCTCCGGCTGGCCGAATGGCGGCTCGCGCAGATTCGGCAGCAGGAGAAGAGCATGCAGGACGAGCAGGCCTGGCTGGTCGCGGCGCTCAATCGTGCGGAGCTGCCGGCGGGGTCATCGAGCGAGTCGATCGCGCGGCGCCTGACGAATACGAGCATTGGCGCTCGCGCCGTACAGGCGCAGGCCTCGCGCCAGCTCGATCAGGTCCGGTCCGAGAGCCGGCGTGTCAAGCAGCTCGAGCAGGTCGCGAGGGCGGCGCTCGCGGACAAGCGTCGCGAGACCGAGAAGCGCTCGCTCGAGGACATGGCCGGCACACGCCCCGCCGCGCCTGATTGGACGTCCATGCCAACCAGCCGGATTCGAACATGATCGTGACAGCGACACCCGACCTCGTGCTCGACGTCCTGGAGGCAGCCGATCCCGTGACGCAGCGCTCTGCGACTGCGAAGCTGGACGCTCTGAAATCGTCAAATGTCGACTTTGCCGCCACGATGGAAGCCGAGGTCGGCAAGGCTGCGGCCGGCGGGCAAGCGGCGGCAAAGGCGACGGAAGTGCAGACGCCGAATGCCGCGCCGGTACAGGTAATCAAGGCGCCGGCGTCGGGCGACGTGTATCGCAAGTTCGAGGCCTTCATCCTCCAGACCTTCGTCGAGACGATGCTGCCGAAGGACTCGGAGGAGGTATTCGGCAAGGGAACCGCCGGCAGCGTCTGGAAGTCGATGCTGGCGGAGCAGCTCGGCAATCAGCTCGCGGCGGGCAAGGGGATCGGCATTGCCAAGCAGCTCGCCGCTGCGCACCCGGCGGTTCGCGACGAGGTGGGCAAGGCCGGATGACGGATTTTGGAACGGGTGACGACAGTCGAGGGGTGGACTTCTCATGCAGGCAGATGACGGCGCGACGGAACTGATGGAATCGCTGGCGGCACAGGCCGAGGCTATGGCCGACGCGGTGGCTGACGAGGCCTTGCTGCCCGTGCATGTGCCGAATGCCGGCGGCGAGGTAGCGGTCAGCGCGGCCGATGCCGTGAAGTCGGATCAGGTCAGCGGCCTCTTGGCGGCGATCCGGCGCCTCGAGAGCATCGTGGAGGAGGAGACGGTTGCACTCGCCGCAGGAAAGAAGGTCGACTTCGACGACTTCAGCACACGCAAGAGCCGGAGCATGCTGGAGTTCGTCCGCCTGATGCGGGCGCGGATTCCTCCCGGCGGCGAGGCCGAGATCACCGAGGAGATTCAGCGGCTGCGCCAGAAGCTCGAGCGAAATCGTGCGTTGCTCGAGATGCACTACGACGCAGTGCGGGAAGTCGCGACCATCATCATCAAGGCGATCAGGGATTCCGAGTCGGACGGCACCTATAGCGGTCGCGCAGCGCAGGACCGCAAATGATCAGGCTGGTGCTGGCCGGACTTTGGGTGTGCATCCTCACTGCGGGCACGAGCTATGCCGTGGCCTACTGGAAGGAGAACGGCAGCCTGTTGTCCGCCAAGGACGAATATCTCGACGGGCTGCAATACCAGAAGACGAGGGCGCTGAGCGTGCCCATGGTCGAGAATGGCGGCGTGCAGGGCTACATCGTCGCACGGTTCGTCTACACCGTGGAGGCGCGGACCATGCACCAGCTCACCGTTCCGCCCGAGCCGTTCGTCGTGGACGAGGCTTTTCGCAGGATCTATGCGGACGACCGCCTGGATTTCAGGAAGCTCGCCCGCTACGACCTGTCCGTTCTCACGGCCGCGATCAAGCAGCGCGTCAATGAGCGCATGCAGGCCGACGTCGTCCAGGACGTCCTGGTCGACGATTTCAACTACGTCTCGAAGGACGAATTCCAGCAGAAGCCGTGACGTGACGCCTCGGCCGAGACGTGCCGGCATCGCGTCCAGGCTGTAGCTTAAAGTGCATCGGCCTCTGCGGCTGTCTTGCCGCAGAGGCCGGTGTCGCTGTCGTGTCGATGCCTTGCGGCGTCAGTTTCCGGCCGGATACGCCGCCGGAGCGGCGTGCGCCCTGTTGAGCAGGATACCGACCTCGCCCAGCTCCTGCATCGGCTCGTCCATCGCCTCGCTGGCTGGAATGTTGAGCCGATATCCGACGTAACGCCGCGCCACGATCGCGTCGAAGCCGAGGCGGTCACGGAGCTTCTTGCGCAGCTTGCTGACATGGCTCTCGATCACGCTCTCGTCGAACGTGGACTCGAAGATGCCATAGACCGCGTTGAAGATCTGCGTCTTGGTGATCCATTTTCCGTGATTGCCGACCATGTATTCGAGGATACGCAACTCGCGGCGTGGCAGGGTGAGGGCGCGGCCGGCGATCTCCGGATCGCGCCCGTTGAAGAAGACCTGGATCCTGGTCTCGCACGGCCTCGGCAGGTCGCCCGCCCGGCGGCGCGCGATCGCGGCCGTCCGGGCGAGTATTTCGCGTAGATGGATCGGCACGTGGACGACGTCGTCCACGCCCGCCTCGAACAGCTCCAGCGTGTTCTTGAGCATTTTCTGGCCGCTCACGGCGATGATGGGAGCTGCGGATCGTTTGCGCACCGCCCGAGGCAGACTTCCGCGAGCATCGGAATCTCCCAGAAGGAACGCGTCGACCGCTGCGAGATCCGCGTCGCTCGCGGATTGCAGCCAGTCCCAGAATTCCCCGCAGGAGAAGCCGATCGACGATACGCCTTCACGAACGAGCCCTCCTACGTAGCTGTTCGTGACGCTCTCGCGGTCATCAACGATAATATACATCAGTCTTTCGCCCCTGTTTCGCACTTGTTGCGGCCGGTTGCTTTTTTGTGATGCGCCGGCTCGGCAACCATGCTGTTTGACGACATTCCTTCCCGCGAACCGTTGTTCTGGTTGAGATATTCGCGGGCAGCCTTACGCATTCAGCGCCTGCGCCTGCAGGCCTGCTACTTCGACTCGATACTGAACGCTACGACGTTGGGCTCGGCGGGTGCCTGAGGGATCACCTCGCGGAGCGGATTGAGAAAGCGACCTAGTACAGTTGCGCCAAGTTGCTCATCGCGTCCGAACACCACTGAACTGTGTCGATCTCCTCGCCAGTTGGCGAGAATCACTTGACTAGGACCGTAACAATTGCCGATTCCCGATCAAGCGCGCGGAACAAAGCTGTTGGTACGCGGCCTTGATGCTGTTGGTTTGTTTCGAGTTGTTTCTTGCTATATACAAACGTATCAGTTGATTTGAATTTCGAACTATATTTTTCCTAAGGCAGTTCTAAATTTCCGTAGCCCTGTAGAATTACAGGCCTTTTGGGTAGTGTTGCGGGGTGGGTACATTGAGGGGCTTTCAACCCCGGATTGACTCCTACTGACGTGCATTCGCTTGCGACAACCCGACTCACATTTGGCAACGCGACTCCAGCTTGGCGAAATCTTGGCGAGTGTGTGGCTTTCGAGTCGCACTCTCGCCTCGTGCATGACGCATTGGACTCAATCGACGTCGCATCTTGCGTGACGGAAGATTTTTCCGTGCGCACGTTTCAGGCAAGCTTCGGCAATTAGCTTCGTTCGGAGTGTCGAACCGAACGGAGCATTTTCATATGTTGTCCGATGGCAAAGCTCGTCCCAACGAGACCGCGGATATCTCCGCCGCCGCCAAGCCGGCGCCGGAGACGCGCAATGCAAAGGACAATGCAGCGCGTGCAGCCAAGCCGGCCGCGGGCACAAGGCCCGCGTCCGCGACGGCAAACGATGAAGCTCTGGCGAAAGAGGCGCTCGAGGGCCTCAAGCGTATTCGCGCCAAGGCGCGGCTCGACAAGATGGCGATACCCAAGCCCGCGCCGGCCGTCGTCCGCCCGGCCATGATCGTGGCCAAGCCGCCGCCCCCCCGTCCGACCTGGGTCGCGCCGCTCGCAACATTGGCAGCGGCTGTCGGCCTCGTGGTCTGCGGCTGCACCGGCGTGATCGCCTATCTCACCACCCAACCGGTCCAGACCAATGCCGCAGCCAACGCCGAGATCAGGAACTTGCGTGAGACGGTCGCGCAGTTGCGCAAGCAGGTGTCCGGCGTGTCCGAAAACCTCGATGGCTTGCGCACCGCAGTCGATCTCTCCAGCAAGGCGACCAATGACCGCTTCGGCCGGTTTGCGGAGAATCTGGATCGCATCGAGCGGGTGAGTTCGTCCTCGACGGCAAAGCTCGACAAGCTCGCGCAGGCGCAGGCTCAGGCGCCGGCGATGGCACAGTCGCAGCCCTCGGCACAGCCAACGCCGATGATGGCTTCGCTCGCTGCGCCCGAGGTCACGGGGTCGGTGTCGCCGTCCGAACGTACATCGGTCGTTCGCAAGCCGGTCAAGGGCTGGTCGGTTCGTCAAGCCTATGAGGGAATTGCGATCCTGCAAGGACCGAACGGAGTCGTCGAGGCGGTGCTGGGCCAGCAAGTGCCGGGCCTCGGCCGCATCGAGGAGATCAGAAACGAGAACGGACGCCTGGTCGTCGAGGCCAGCGGAGGTGTCGTCTACTCCTCGCGCAAGGGAACGCCGTGATCGCGGCAGCCTTCTATTGGCGGTGATGCTCGAAGCTGGTGCATAGCAAATCGATCTCGGCTTCGGTGATCGCTGCGCGAAACAGGCGGCAGGTGAACTCGACGGTCGTCTTGCTGTCGCTGGCCGTGCGATCTTCCCGGAGGAAGATGCAGCGCTTGCAGACATCGGTGTGGTGCCGCTGCTCGGCCGCGTCCGACTGATCAAGCACGTGCCGTAACGCGTCGCGAAAGCGGATCTTGCCGTCGTCGTCGAGAACGGTAATCGCATCGACGAGAACGTTGACGGGATCGCGCACCAGGAACTTCTTACCCTGCTGCGTGACGCTCAGCATCACCGAGCGCTTGTCCTTGGCGGAGCGCTTCCGTTCCAGATATCCGAGCCGCTCGAGCTCGCCGATGATGAACGAGGCGGTGCCGCGCGTGGTGCCGACGTAGCTTGCCAGCGCCGAGGGCGTCCTGGAGAACCGGTTGGCGCGGGAGAGGAAGCGCAGTGCCATCCACTCGCGATCGCGCAAGCCATGCTTGGTCCCTTCGAACCACAGGATCCGCGCGACCTGCTCCAGCAATTCGATCGACTCGCGTGCTAAATTCATTTCCATTCCAAGTCGGATAAAGCTTTATTCAATTGAGCCATTGGTAGCGCAATCCGGGTGGGTCAGAATGAAGCTCTCGAGCGATCAGTCGGCTCAAAGCAAGAAGGGACTTGCCGCGCGTGACGCCTCTCCGTTCTGGAGATGGAACTTTCGCGAGTGGAACTAGAGCGTCACGAAGAAAGTTCGGGTAAATCGCGCGGCTCAAGTCTTCTGAAAATTTCAGTCAAATGGGCGGCGCTCGCGCGCGAATTTGCAGCACCTTGAGGACCAGTTCGCGATGCTGAGGCGATATGATGTGTCTCCGTCGCCACCGAACGACCCATTTGTTGCCATGGAAGCCCTCGAACGGTGCGACGGCGTCGAAGGTGTCCAGGGCGCGAAGGCGCGAACGGCGGCAATAGAACCGCTCTTCTCGGTTAATGGATATTGCGATGCAGCGCGGAGAGACGGTTAAATCGGAGCGGCGATCAGAGCCAGGGAATGAGAAATTGTCGTCTGCAATCGTGCAAGCCGAACCGGTCAGCGTCAGACACGCCGCATTGGCCGCCACCGTCGGCAACATGCTCGAGTTCTACGACTTCATCACCTACAGCTTCTTCGCGATCCAGATCGGCCACACCTTCTTCCCGACCCAGAGCGAGTACGGCAGCCTGATGCTGTCGCTGGCAACCTTCGGCGCGGGCTTCGTCACGCGGCCGATCGGCGGAATCGTGCTCGGCATTTATTCCGACCGGATCGGCCGGCGGCCCGCGATGCTCCTGAGTTTTGCTTTGATGGGCGGGGCGATCCTGACCATCTCGCTGACCCCCTCCTACAATACAGTGGGCCTTGCGGCGCCGATCATCGTGATTGCAGCGCGCATGACGCAGGGGTTTGCCCTCGGCGGCGAGGTCGGGCCGACCACCGCCTATCTCATTGAGATCGCGCCGCCGGAGCATCGGGCGCTGGTGGTGGCTTGGCAGCCGGCCAGCCAGGAGATTGCCGCGACCGCGGGCGCCCTGGTCGGCGTCGTCCTCAGCAAGACGATGGCGCCGGAGATGCTGGATTCCTACGGCTGGCGGGTGGCGTTCCTGATCGGCGCGATTTGCCTGCCGTTCGGGTTCTGGATGCGCCGGACGCTGCCGGAGACGATCCAGCAAGGCGAGGCCGCCGTCGGCAGCCACGAGCACACGAACCACCTCTCGCTCGCCCGCCGT
Source organism: Bradyrhizobium sp. ISRA430 (assembly GCF_029909975.1). Lineage (NCBI taxonomy): Bacteria > Pseudomonadati > Pseudomonadota > Alphaproteobacteria > Hyphomicrobiales > Nitrobacteraceae > Bradyrhizobium > Bradyrhizobium sp. ISRA430. The sequence continues at coordinate 3,715,775 of NZ_CP094516.1, read as the reverse complement.
TACATCGGCGTCATCGTGCTTGCGTTGATGATCTTGGCGAGCGGCACGATCTCGACCTACGTCACGCAGTACATGACGACTTACGCGCAGAACACGTTGCATGTGACGCCCACATTGGCCTTCGCCGTATCCCTCGTCAGCAACGGTCTTCAATTCGTGGGTGCGCTCTTCGGCGGCTGGCTCGCGGATCGCCTGGGCCGCAAGCCGATCATGGTCTGGCCGCAACTTGCTACGCTTGCGCTGACCTATCCGACCTTCCTGTGGATCGTCCATGCGCCCGGCGCGCTATCGCTTCTGGTCGGCTTCGGCGTGCTCTCGATCATCGGTGCGCTGCCATTCACCGCGTTCTACGCAACATTCACCGAGGCGCTGCCCCAGAGGATCCGCGGCGGCGTGTTCGCCACCGTCTATGCGGTTGCGATCGCGAGCTTCGGCGGCACCGCGCAGCTCGTCGTCACCTGGCTCCTTCACGTCACCGGCAATCCGTTGGCGCCGGCCTGGTACCTCCTGCTCGCGGCGGTCGTCGGACTTGTCGCGATGAGCCTGATGCCGGAGACCGCGCCGGTGAAACAAGGGCAGGCTCTGGCCCGAAGGCGTGCGCTCGCAGGCTGGTGATTTGCGTTTCGCCGGCAATTATTGACGAATGCGTCGCCTTCAGGATTAGGACAAAGCAAGGCGCCGGGGCGCCCGCTCACTTCACCATCGCGCCATAGACGATGTCCTGGACCTGCTCGCGGTAATACTTCCGCAGCTCGCCGGGCGCCGCGGTCCCGACCACCACCACGAGACGTTCCTTTGGATCGCAGAAGAACTGCGTGCCGTAGGCGCCATTCCAGGTGAACTCGCCGGGATTGCCGGGGACCGACGACAGGCCTTCGCTGGTGCGGACCGCAACCGCGAGGCCGAAGCCGAAGCCGGCGCGATGCGGCTCGACATTGGCCACGTTGTTCTTGATCTCGGGGCCGAGGTGGTTGCTGGTCATGTGATGCACGGTCTTGGGTCCGAGAATGCGCTGGCCGTCGAGCTCGCCGCCGTTGAGCAGCATCTGCCCGAAGCGCACGTAGTCGCCGATCGTCGCAAAGGAACAGGCGCCGCCGCAGTCGAATTTGGTCGGCTCATCCAGCAGCTTGATGGCCTGTGGCTTGCCCGTCAGCGGATCGTTGGCAAAGGGGCGCGCGAGGCGCTGGCGCTGCGCCTCGGTCGGATGGAATGTTGCATCCTTCATGCCGAGCGGCTGCCAGATATTGGCGGCGAGATAGTCACCGAGCTTCTGCTCGCTTACCTTCTCGATCACGGCGCCGAGCACGTCGATCGAGAAGCCGTACTCGAACTCGGTCGACGGTTGGTGCGCCAGCGGCAGCTTGGTGATGCGTTCGATGAAGGCCAGCGTGTCACCTTCCAGCGCCGGTGCGACGCCCTCGGGATATTGCCGCGCCACCGGGCTCGAGCTGTCCGGGCGGCCGCCATACATCAGGCCGGAAGTGTGGCGATAGAGATCGTGGATGAAGATCGGCGAGGCCTGCGGCTCGAGCTTGAGCGAGCCGTCTCCCTGCATCACGCCGACCTTCATGTCGGCAAAGCCCGGATAATAATCTGCAAGCTTGGCCTGGAGCGGCAGCCGGCCTTGCTCCATCAGCGTCAAGCCCGCCACCGCGGCCATCGGCTTGGTCATCGATGCCAGTGCGAACATCGCATCAACAGGCATCGGCGTGTCCTTGGCCGGATCGAGCATGCCGTAAGCCTTGTAGTGGACGAGCTTACCGTCGCGTGCGATCGCGACCACTGCGCCGGGCACGCGCTTGGCGGCGATCTCGCGCGCGAAGAAATCATCGAGCCGGGCGAGGCCTTGCTTCGAGAATCCGACCTCGTCGGGATTTGCCTCGGGCAGTGGTGCGGCGCTGGCCGCGTTGAATGTGATGACGGCAGCCGCCGCCGCGATCATGGCGATCGTCTTCTTCATTGAATCCTCCCAAGGCGGGCTCGTTATACGATAGATGGCCGCTGAGCCCTCAGGATCGCGTCTGCGTCGGATTGAAGTCAACTGCGGGGAAAGCGGAGCAGGGGCGCGCGTTTTCGATGTAGCGGAACCCGCGTCCTAGCGTCCTTCGCCTGCGGCCCACAGCGCATCGAGACCTTGCCGATAATTCGGGAAGGCCAGCGCAACGCCGAGCTCGCGCTTCACCTTCGCATTGGAGACGCGAGCGTTGCCGGCATAGAAGCTGCGTGCCATCTCCGACATCGCGGCGGTCTCGAAGGCTTCCTCCGCCGGCGGCGGAACGCCCATCAGCTTCGCCGCATAGGCGATCACGTCCTGCGGCGGGGCGGGCTCATCGTCGCAGACATTCCACGTGCCGCCACCCTGGTGATGAACCGCGGCCATGATCGCGCTGGCGATATCGTCGACGTGAATCCGGTTGAAGACCTGCCCCGGCTTGACGACGCGGCGGGCGGATCCCGCCCGCAGCGTCGCCAGCGCGTTGCGGCCGGGGCCGTAGATTCCGGCAAGCCGCAGGATGGCGGCTTCGCCGCGTGTCGCGTCCACCCAAGCCTGTTCGGCGGCCACTCGCATCCGCGTGCGCTCGAGGCCGGCCCGCGCGGGGGTGCTCTCGTCGACCCATGCGCCGCCATGATCGCCGTACACGCCCACGGTGGAAAGATAGATCGTCGTCCGGCCACGGCGCGCCGCGAGCGCATCTCCGAAGGCCGCGATCACGGGATCGCCGGCGCGATCAGGCGGAATCGATGCAAGCAGGATATCGGCGTTGCGCAACCGCTCGATCAGATCGCGATCGTTGCGCAGGAACGGATGGAGCTCGATGCCGGGAAGGCTCTCCTGCTTCGCAGGATCGCGCACCGTGGCGGTGATGTGCGAGAACGCGCCGCCGCATCTGCGGATGAAGCGCCGGGCACTATAGCCAAGGCCAAAGATGAAGAGCCGCATGCGTCTCCTTGCCAAATCGCCGGCGAGCCCGACCGGGCTGCCGCGCGCAGCCGCTCATAAGAGATTTTTGGGTCCGGCAAAAGATATTGCAATTTTACTCGTCTGCCAGTAGCGGCCATGCTCGAAATCCGTTGGACCCCGATCGACCGGGAGCATTCGTTGGAAAGGATCTTGCTGCAGACCTCGATCATGCCGGACCAGGCGCCCGCCGCGGCGCTGGTCCGGCGCGCCGCCGCGCTGATCTTCGATGTCGACGGCACCCTCGCGGAGACGGAGGAGCTGCACCGGCAGGCCTTCAACGAAGCCTTTGTCCGTTGCGGGCTCGACTGGCATTGGGACCGCACCATCTACAAGAATCTGTTGCGGGTGACGGGCGGCAAGGAACGCATCCGTGCCCATGACGTGGTGCAGGGCAGGCTGCCGCCATTGTCGGATGAAGACATCGCAAAGCTTCATGGCGTCAAGACCGCACAGTATGCCGAACTGGTCGAAACGGGCTCCTGTCCGCTGCGCCCCGGCGTTGCGGCGCTGCTTGCCGCGGCGAGGGCACGCGGCCAGCGGCTCGCGATCGCGACCACAACCTCGCGCGGCAATATCGATGCGCTGCTGTCGCGGGCGCTGGGCAACGGCTGGGCTGCGGACTTCGACGCGATCGTCGCCGGCGACGATGTCCGCTACAAGAAGCCCGCGCCGGACGTGTATCTGGAGATACTGGCGCGGCTGCGGCTCAAGGCGCCCGATTGTGTCGCCATCGAGGATTCCGCCAATGGCCTGATTGCGGCCTCTCGCGCGTGCATTCCCGTCCTGATCACACGCAGCATGTACTTCCGGGACGACGACTTTACCGGCGCGCACCTGGTGCTGGACGATTTGTCGGAGCTGGAACGTCCAGGCTGAAGCTGCGTGTGCGATTGCGCTTCAGTGAAACCGCCGGCTCGGGCCCGGTGCATCCTCATGGGACTGCTCAACGATCTGCGCGATCGGGCTCGATTGGTGGTGAACGAGACGCCAGCCGTCGGCGACGCGCTTGAAATGGTTGGTCGCCGCAAGCGCCGTGCCGTCGACGATCTCGATGCAGAGCACGCGCGCACTGTCGCCGTCGACGATCGCCCGCGGTTCGGCGCAGACGATCTGCGGCCGCTCCGGGTTCTGCAGGATGTCGCGCCAGCTCCCGATCACGGTGGCCCGCCCGACGATCGCCGGCCAGCCGGGATGGATACAGGAAATGGTGTCGTCGTCCGCCCACATCCGCTCCATGCCCGCGACGTCGCCGGTCGCGAAGGCGGCGTAGAAGGCTGCGTTGGCGGCAATGACCTTGCTGTCCTTCGTCATGCCTCCGGGGTGAGCCAATGTCGCGGAAAAATCAAGCGCGACTTCTGCTGATTTGACCGCAGTGCAGCATCGGCGTGGCGGCGGCGCGAATGGCCGTCACGTGGCGATGTGCGTCTCCACCGCGCGCCGTGCGCCCTCTGCATAGAGCCGGTCGAGCGCGGTGGTCACGGCCTCGCACAGGCGCGGATCGTTGCCCAAGGGGCCGAACACTTTTCCGACGCCGAGCAGCGCCGGCGCGAGCCGCTCTGCGACGGGACCTGCCTCGCGCGCGAGCGCCGCAAGCTCACCGGCCAAGGGATCGCGTACGTCGATCGCACGGCCCTGTTCATCGATCGCCGTGACATAGCGCATCCAGCCGGCAACGGCGAGTGCGTGCGTCTCGATCGGCAGGTTCTTGCCCAGGCGATCCTGCATTGCGCCGAGCAGCCGTTGCGGAAGCTTCTGCGAGCCGTCCATCGCGATCTGCCAGGTGCGGTGATGCAGTGCCGGGTTGGCGAAGCGCCTCAGCAGCGAGGCGCGGTAGGCGGCAAGATCGGTGCCGGCGGGCATCGTCAACGTCACCGCGGCCTCTTCCATCACTTGCGCGGCGAGACGCGCGAAGTGCGGCTCGGTCATGGTGTCGGCGATGGTTTCATAGCCTGCGAGATAGCCGAGATAGGCGAGCGCCGAATGGCTGGCATTGAGCAGCCGCAGCTTCATCAGCTCGAACGGCTTGACATCAGTGACGAGCTCGACGCCCGCGGCAGCGAAATCGGGCCGGCCCGCGGAGAAGCGATCCTCGACGACCCATTGCGTGAACGGCTCGGTCATCACCGGCCAAGCGTCGCGCATGCCGAGCGCAGCGGAGACGGCCTCGCGATCGGCAGCAGTCGTCTCCGGCACGATGCGGTCGACCATGGTCGAGGGGAAGGCGACGGTATCAGCGATCCATTTACTGAGGTCCTTCGACCGCAGCGCCGCGAACTGCGTCACGATCCGCTTCACGGTGTGACCGTTGGCAGCGAGGTTGTCGCAGCATAGCACGGTGAAGGGCGAGAGGCCTTGCGCGCGGCGCCGCGCAAGCGCCGCGACGATGAAGCCCGGTGCCGAGCGCGGCGCGTCGGGATTGTTCAGGTCGTGCACAACGTCCGGATGCCGCTCGTCGAGATCGCCGGTCTGCGGCGTATGGCAATAACCCTTCTCGGTGACCGTCAGCGAGACGATGCGGATGGCGGGATCCGCCATCCTGTCGACGAGCCGGGCCGGGTTCTCGCGGGCGACGACGCTATCGAGCAGCGCGCCGATGACGCGATGCTCGGGGCCTTCGGCTGCACGAATTGCGACCGTATAGAGATGATCCTGTGGGGCGAGCGCATCGCGCGTGTCAGGACTGCGCAGGCTCGCGCCGACGATGCCCCAGGCGGTGGCGCCGTCGGCAAGACAGTCGTCGATGACGACGGCCTGATGGGCGCGATGAAACGCGCCTAAACCGAGATGTACGATGCCGGGGATGACGCGCGAACTGTCATAGGCCGGACGGCGGATGGCCGGCGGCAGCCGGTCGAGATTGGCGCGGCCGAGCAGCATGATCGTCTCCCCCTTGCTTTGCCCGTGCTTGACATGGCGCCCGTCCTCGGTCAATGCTCCGGTCAATTGGTAAGACCAATTTTCCAAAATTGGCGGGCCGCCGGACGCGAGCTGTCCGGCGCGACCCTTTCGGGGAGGCCAGCGTGCCGCTGGAAGCTGTGGAGGCGAGACGGCTCTATCGCCAGGTCGCCGATCAATTGCGAAGCTTGATCGACAGCGGTGAATACGCGGTCGGCAGCCGCTTGCCGACCGAGCGCGAGCTCGCCGAGCAGCTCAAGGTGTCGCGGCCGACGGTGCGCGAAGCCCTGATCGCGCTCGAGGTCGAAGGCCGCGTTCGCATCCGCGTTGGTTCAGGCATCTACGTCATCGAGCCTGCGGGGCCGGGCGCTCCCGTGGCTGCGGCTGCAGTCATCGAGGGGCCGTTCGAACTGTTGCGCGCCCGTGAATTCCTCGAAGGCGCGATCGCCGAGCAGGCGGCGCGGATGGCGACGAAGGACGACCTCGCGCGCATCGACGCCTCGCTCCTCGCGATGGAAAACGTCGAGCATCCCGGCGAAGCCTCGATGGTCCATGACCGGGCCTTCCACGTCGCGATCGCCGGAAGTCTGGGCAACGCCGTTCTGGTGCGTGTGGTCGGCGAGCTGTTCGACCAGCGCCTCAACCCCTATTTCGCGAAGCTTGCGCATTATTTCGAGAACCCGCGCACCTGGCGCGTTGCGCTCGACGAGCATCGTGCGGTGCGCGACGCCATCGCGGCGCGTGATCCGGGCGCAGCGCGCGATGCGATGCGCAATCATCTCGCCCGCTCGCAGGAGCGGTTCGCACAGAATTTCGGCGTCGAGATTGCGGCGGCGACGTCCGGCCAGAGCCGGACGGCACACCCTGCCGCCAAGCCGGCAAGATCAAAACGACGGCCGAAAAAGCAGGCCGCGCGCAGCGGCGTGCGGCGGCGATGGCGTTGAGCGGCCCGCTTTGGGCCGGGTGATCAAAAACAGACTTGAGCGATGGAGGAAAAATCGATGTTCAGGAAAATGACGGCGATGCTGGCGGTCTTGATCGCCGCTATGCTTGCCACTACGGCTGCCGGGACGGCGCAGACCAAGCTGAAATGGGCCCATGTCTACGAGACCTCGGAGCCGTTCCACACCGCCTCGGTCTGGGCCGCGCAGGAGATCGGCAAGCGCACTAACGGGCGCTACCAGGTCGACGTCTATCCGGCGTCCCAGCTTGGCAAGGAGGCCGACATCAATCAGGGCCTCTCGCTCGGCTCGGTCGACATCATCATCTCTGGCTCGAGCTTCGCGGCGAAGAGCTTCCCGCCGATCGGCGTGACCTATTACCCCTACACCTTCCGCGACGCCGATCATCTGCTCGCCTACACCAAGAGCGACATCTTCAAGGAGCTCGCCAAGGGCTACGAGGACAAGAGCGGCCACCACATCATCGCGGTCACCTATTACGGCGTGCGCCAGACCTCGTCGAACAAGCCGATCAAGACCTGTGCCGACCTGAAGGGCCTCAAGATGCGCGTGCCCGATGTGCCCGCCTATCTCGCGATGCCGCGTGCTTGCGGCGCCAACACCGCACCCATCGCCTTCGCGGAAGTTTATCTCGCGCTCCAAAACGGCACCGTCGAGGCGCAGGAAAATCCGCTGACCACGATCGAGGCCAAGAAGTTCTACGAGGTGCAGAAGCACATCGTGCTGACCGGCCATATCGTCGACCATCTCAACACCGTGGTCTCCGGCAATCTCTGGAAGAAGCTCAGCGACGAGGACAAGAAGATCTTCACCGATGTCGCCCAGGAAGCCGCCGCCAAGGCGACCGAGGAGATCAAGCAGAAGGAAGCCCAGCTCATCGGCTTCTTCAAGGAGAAGGGCCTGACCGTGACCGAGGTCGACAAGAACGAGTTCCGCGACATCGTCATGAAGAACGTCCCGTTCGAGACCTTCGGCTATCGCAAGGCCGATTGGGAGCGGATTCAGGCGGTGAAATAGCCGACGGTCGTTCCGGGGCTCGCGAAGCGAGAATCCGGACTCTCGAGATTCCGGGTTCGACGCTCACGCGTCGCCCGGAATGACGTGCAGTTCTTAGGGGAGTAACCACATGTCGACCGCCGAAATGCACCGGCAGATCACCGCGGACGAGATCGCCCATACGTTCGAGGAAGAGGCGACGCCGAAGGTCGATCTCGGCATCTATGCCTTCGAGGACTGGCTGGCGCTTGCGATCTTCTGGGTGATGGCGCTCGCCGTCTTCCTCCAGTTCTTCACCCGCTACGTGCTCAACGACAGCTACGCCTGGACCGAGGAGATCGCGACCTATTGCCTGATTGGAGTGGTGTTCGTCGGCTCGTCGATGTGTGTGCGGCTGTCGCGGCACATCCAGGTCGATCTGGTGTATCGCTATCTGCCGCACGTGATGGCGCGCGCGCTGTCGACGGTGATCGACCTGATCCGGATCGCCTTCTTTGCCTACGCTACCCGGCTGGTCTGGATCTACATCCAGGTGATCGGCGACGAGCCGATGACGACGATCAATTTTCCCAAGAACTACGTCTACTACGCCGCGCTGCTCGGCTTCGCACTGATGTGCACGCGTTCGGTACAGGTAGCCATCGAGAACTGGCGGCAAGGCTATTCGATCCTCGAACGCCCGGGCGCCTACGACGGAACGGAGGGCTGACATGCTGCTGTTGCTTGGGGGCTTTCTCATCCTGATGCTGCTCGGCCTGCCCGTGGCGCTCGCCATGGCGACCTCATCGCTGCTCTATATTCTGGTCAGCGGCGTGACGCCGGACGTCACGCTGGCGCAGCGCATGATCGCCGGCGTCGAGAGCTTTCCGCTGCTCGCCGTTCCCTTCTTCATTCTCGCCGGCAATCTCATGAACATTGCCGGCGTGACGGGGCGCATCTACAAATTCGCGGTCGCGCTGGTCGGCTGGATGCGCGGCGGCCTCGGCCACGTCAACATCATCGGCTCGGTGATCTTCTCCGGCATGTCCGGCACCGCGATCGCCGATGCCGCCGGTCTTGGCACCATCGAAATCAAGGCGATGAAGGACCACGGCTACTCCACCGAGTTCTCGGTCGGCGTCACCGCGGCGTCCGCGACGCTCGGGCCCATCATCCCGCCCTCGCTGCCCTTCGTGATCTACGGCATGATGGCGAACGTCTCGATCGGGGCGCTGTTCCTGGGCGGTGTGATTCCCGGCGTCGTCATGACGCTGCTCATGATGGCGACCGTCACCTACTTCGCGCACAAGAACAAATGGGGCAGCGATACCCCGTTCTCGTGGCCGCAGCTCGGTTCGGCGGGCCTCGAGATCGTTATCGTGCTCAGCTTCCCGCTTGCGATCTGGCTGATGACTCTCGCCGGCCTCTCCACTAACCTCGCTGTGGTCATCGGGCTCGGCGCGCTGCTCGCGCTCGACTGGTATTTCGACTTCTCGGCGGTGATGGCGCTGATGGCGCCGGTAATCCTGATCGGCGGCATGACGCTCGGATGGTTCACGCCGACGGAGGCCGCGGTCGCGGCGGTGATCTGGTCTCTGTTCCTCGGCCTCGTGCGCTACCGCACCATGACGTTGAAGACGGTCGCCAAGGCGACGTTCGACACCATCGAGACCACGGCGTCCGTGCTCTTCATCGTCACCGCCGCGTCGATCTTCGCCTGGTTGCTGACGGTGTCGCAGGCTGCGCAGACGCTCTCGGATTGGATGCTGAGCGTCACCCACAACAAATGGGTGTTCCTGTTGCTCGCCAACATTCTGATCCTGTTCGTCGGCTGCTTCATCGACACTATAGCCGCGATCACCATCCTGGTGCCGATCCTGCTGCCAATCGTGCTCAAGCTCGGCATCGATCCGATCCACTTCGGCCTGATCATGACGCTGAACCTGATGATCGGCCTGCTGCATCCGCCGCTCGGCATGGTGCTGTTCGTGCTCGCGCGCGTCGCAAAACTCTCGGTCGAGCGCACCACGGTCGCGATCCTGCCCTGGCTGGTGCCGCTGCTGCTCGCGCTGATCGCGATCACCTACATCCCCGACCTGACCCTCTGGCTGCCAAAATACATGGGACTGTCCAAATGACCACCACAGCTCTCGCCGCAACCCTGTTCGGCCCCGAAGACCTGCGCATGATCGAGCACCCGCTCGAGAAACTGGCGCAAGGCATGGTGCGCATCCGCTTCGGTGCCGGCGGCATCTGCGGTTCGGACATGCACTACTTTCGTCACGCCCGCACCGGCGATTTCGTGGTGAAGTCGCCCTTGGTGCTCGGACACGAGATTTCGGGGGAGGTGGTGGAGATCGCCGGATCCGCAGCCAGCCTGAAGGTCGGCGACCGCGTCGCGGTCAATCCGTCGCGCTGGTGCGGACATTGCGTCGCCTGCCGCGAGGGGCGGCCGAATCTTTGCGAGAACATCTTCTTCATGGGCTCGGCCTCGAAGACCCCGCACATGCAGGGCGGCTTCGCCAACTATTTCGACGCCATCCCGGCGCAGTGCGCGAAGATTCCCGATCACGTCTCCTATCAAGCGGCGGCGCTCGCCGAGCCGCTCGCGGTCTGCCTGCACGCGGTCGCGCGCGCCGGCAACATCGAGGGTAAGCGCGGCATTATCTTCGGCGCCGGGCCGATCGGGCTGTTGACCATGCTCGCCGCGCGCCGGGCCGGCATCGCCGACATCACGGTTGCGGATATCGCGCCGGCGCCGCTCGCGTTTGCGACCCGGCTCGGTGCGGATCACGTCGAGAATGTCGCGAGCGGCGAGGATGGCCTGAAGGCGCAGGCCGCAGCGCGTCCCTATGATGTCGCGTTCGAGGTGTCCGGCACGGCGGCGGGCCTTGCCAGCGCGATTGGCATCGTCAGGCGCGGCGGCACGGTGGTGCAGATCGGCAATCTGCCGGGTGGCCAGATTTCGGTGCCGGCGAATGCCGTGATGGCGAAGGAGATCGACCTGCGCGGTTCGTTCCGCTTCGGCCTCGAGTTCATGACGGCAGTGGAACTGATCGCCGCCGGCAGCGTCGATGTGCTGTCGCTGGTCACGGCCGAGCGGCCGCTGTCGACGGCACCCGATGCGCTCCGCCTCGCGCTCGATCGCTCGCAGAGCGTCAAGGTCGTGCTGACCGCGAACTGATTGGAGAGAATGCGCATGATGCTGCAGGGATGGCGCTGGTACGGGCCCGATGATCCCGTGTCGCTCGACGATGTCAGGCAGGCCGGCGCGACCGACATCGTCTCGGCGCTGCACCAGATCCCGATCGGGGAGGCCTGGACGCGCAAGGCGGTCGAGGAGCGCAAGAACTTCATCGAGCGCGGCCAGCCCGGCCGCTCGCAACTGACCTGGTCGGTGGTGGAATCGATTCCGATCCCCGACGACGTCAAGCGGTTAGGGGGCAAGGCGACGCGATCGATCGAGGCGTGGATCGCGAGCCTCGAAGCGGTGGCCGCGGCCGGCATCAAGATCATCTGCTACAATTTCATGCCGGTGGTCGACTGGTGCCGCACCGATCTCGAGTGGGAGCTGCCGAACGGCGCCCGCGCGATGCGCTTCGACCAGGACCGCTTTGCTGCCTTCGAGCTGCACATCCTGAAGCGGCCCGCGGCGCTGCAGGAATACTCACCTGAGCAGCAAGCGCGCGCGAAAAGACTGTTCGAGCAGATGACGCAGGCCGATATCGATTATCTGGTCATGGTCATCGCCAGCGCGTTGCCGGGCTCGACCACCGAGCCGATGACCATCCCCCAATTCCGCGACCGGCTCGAGCAGTATCGCGAGATCACGCCAAATGTCCTGCGCCAGCATCTCGTCGAGTTCCTCGCGCGCGTCGCCCCGGTCGCCGAGCAGCTCGGCGTGTCCTTGACGCTGCATCCCGACGATCCGCCGCGCCCGCTGTTCGGCCTGCCGCGAGTCGCCTCGACCGCGGGCGACTATCAGGCGCTGTTCGATGCCGTGCCGTCGAAGGCCAACGGCATCTGCCTATGCACGGGTTCGCTCGGCGTTCGTCCCGGCAACAATCTGCCTGAGATGTCCGAACGCTTTGGCCCGCGCATCGCATTCGCGCATCTGCGCGCCACCAAGCGCGAGGCCGACGGTCTCTCGTTCTACGAGTCCGATCATCTCGACGGCGACGTCGACATGGTTGCGGTGCTGAAAGCACTGCTGAAGGAGAACGCGCGGCGTTCGCCGGACCGGCAGATCGTCTTCCGCCCCGATCACGGCCACCGCATGCTCGACGACCTCGCCGCCACCAAGCGCACCAATCCCGGCTACACCGCGATCGGACGCCTGCGCGGCCTTGCCGAGCTGCGCGGCGCGATCCGCGCGATCGGGCATCAGTAGCAGGCGGCCATCGCTCCGAGCTTCGGATAGAGCCGGTCGATCGCTGCGATTTCGCTTCTCATCTGCGCGATGATCCAGTCGCGAATCTCGGTCGCGATGGGGCGCATCGGCCGGTTGCGCGGCGGCAGGAATTCGCAGATGCGCCGTGTGGTGGTGAGCGTGTCGGATGCCGGCACCAGCGCACCGGTCAAGAGCCAGTGCGAGGTCACCGTCAGCCAGCCGAGCGCGATGCCCTGGCCGAGCAGGGCGGCCTGCACCACCACCGCATAGTCCGTGAAGCTCAGCGTCTTGGCCGGAGCGCAGCGCCGGGTGAGGAACGATGGATAATCCGCCGCCCAATCGCCGGGCGTCTCGGCGAGCCGGATGATCGTGTTGCCGTCGGCAGGCTCGGATTCGCCGAGATAGGCAGGGCTGCACACCGGCAACGTGACTTCCTTCATTACCAGCGTGCCGCCGGATGAAGGCTCGTCGCGGTCGCGGAAGCGCATGCCCAGATCGACATTGTCCACCGGTCCGCGCAGCGCGCCGGAGATCAGCTGGAAGCGCAAATCGACCTGCGGAAACTGCCGCTGCAGCTTGTCGATGCGTGGCATCAGCCAATGCGTGGTGAAAGCGGAGGAGACCGAGAGCGTGACGGTCTCGGTGCCCTTGCGGCGCCGCTCGATCTCCACCAGCCCGGTCTCGATGCTGCGAAAGCCTTCGAGCACGCGTCGATACAAGAGTTCGCCTTCCTCGGTGAGCACCGCGCGCCCCGCCGTGCGATCGAACAGGCGAACGCCGAGATGCTCTTCGAACTGGCCGAGCATCCGGCTCACTGCCGGCTGCGTGACGTTCAGTTCGGCGGCCGCCGCGGTAAAGCTGCCGTTGCGCGCCGCTGCGTCGAAGACGAACAGGGCGTTACTGGAAGGCAGCATCCGGCGCAGCTCGGGCATAACGCCATGTTATGAGGTGGGTAAGAATTTGGCAATTGCCGAGTTTTGCCAAGTCTGATGTCATCGACATGACAGCTTGGGAACAAGGCTCGGGAGAGAAGATTGCGTGCTCGTGAGGCCGCAATCGCAAGGTGCTCGCCCGCCCTGTCTATAAAACAAGCTTATGGCGCGCAGAGAGGCACGCCAAAGGGACGGACGGAAGACGAGGTCGATCGTTGGACAAACGAGCGGAAAGCGTCGAGATCAAATCCGCGAGTAAGGCTTACGGCCCGGTTCGCGCCCTCGATGACGTGTCCCTCAATGTCGGCGCCGGCGAGTTCGTCTCGCTGCTCGGTCCATCCGGCTCCGGCAAGACCACGCTGCTGGGCATTTTGGGTGGCTTCATTCTGCCGTCGTCCGGCTCGATCCATTTCGGTGGGCGCGACGTCACCTACATGCCGCCGCACAAGCGCGACATCGGCGTGGTGTTCCAGAACTACGCGCTGTTTCCGCACATGAGCGTCGGCGAGAACGTCGCTTTTCCGCTGCGCGCACGGCGTCTGCCGAAATCGATCTGGCCGGACAAGGTGCGCGCAGCGCTGACGATGGTCGGGCTTGCCGGCTAAGAGGAGCGCGGCATCGCACAGCTCTCCGGCGGTCAGCGTCAGCGCGTGGCGCTCGCGCGCGCCATGATCTTCGAGCCGCGCCTGATCCTGATGGACGAGCCGCTCTCCGCGCTCGACAAGCAGCTCCGCGAATCCATGCAGATCGAGCTGCGCGCACTACACAGGCGCATCGGCGCGACCATCATCTATGTCACTCACGACCAGCGCGAGGCGCTGACCATGAGCGACCGCGTTGCCGTGATGAGGGACGGCAGGCTGATCCAGATCGATAAGCCCGAGCGTCTGCACGATCATCCCGCGGACTCCTTCGTCGCCAGCTTCATCGGCGAGGCGACGCTGCTGCCGGTCCGGCGTGTCGATGGTTCCAGCGTCGCGCTCGGCAATGCCTTGCTGCGCAGCGCGCGGGCCATTCCATCAGGCGACGCCTTGATGCTCGCCGTGCACAGCGAGAAGCTTCTGATCGAGGATGGCGCGCAGGATGCCGCCTGCAACCGGCTGACCGGCATCGTCACCGACATTGTCTACCAGGGCGAGAGCCTGCGCATCTTCCTGGCGCTCGCCGATGGGATCGCGCTCAGCCTGCGCCAGCCGAGTTATCACCAGGCCTATCGCCGCATACCGCCGCTTGGCGGCAGCCTCACCGTCACCCTTCACCCCGAGGACACTATCGTCGTGCCCAGGGACGACTGATCCCCGCCTTGTCCAACCCGAGAGAAGAAGCCAAAATGTCGACAGCAGCCTCGTTCAGCAACTTCAAGGTCCTCACCTTCGATGTGGTCGGCACCCTCATCGATTTCGAGACCGGCGTGCTTTCCGCTGTGCGCAGGATCTCGGGCAGGTCACCGGCCGAGCTCAGCGACGACCAAATCTTCGAGTCCTACAAGCGCGGTCGCGACAAGCACTATGAGCGCTCGAGCGAGGTGATGTTCCACGTCTATCGCCATCTCGCCAAGGAGCTCGGGCTGCCCGCTGACGACGCGTCGTGCGACGCTTTCCAGCTCGCCGTGCTGCGCTGGGCACCGTTTGCCGATTCCGTCGAGGCGCTGAAGCGCTTGCGCACGAAGTTCCGCCTGGTCGCGATGACCAACGCCGACCGTGTCGCGCTGTCCTGCTATGCCCACGCGCTCGGCAATCCCTTCGACGACACGGTGTGCGCCGACGACACCGGAGTTGCAAAACCAAATCCGGAGTTCTTCGCCTACAACAAGGGCCGCCAGTCGGCCTTCGGCTACAAGCAGTCCGATATCCTGCACGTCGCGCAGAGCCAGTATCACGACATCGGGATCGCGCGGAAACTCGGCTACAAGGTGTGCTGGATCGAGCGGCGCCAGGGCATGGCCGGTTTCGGTGGCACGCCCGCCGTCGAGACGCTGACCAAGCCGGACTTTCACTTTCCGACCTTGAGCGCTCTCGCCGACGCGGCGATCGGCCCAGCGGCGTAACTGGTGAGCGCGGGCATGACGCGGAACTGGAGCGCGCTACCATTTGCCAACTCGCTGTGGGCCGCCACGGCTGGGCCGGCGCGCGACTTTCCGGTCCTGTCGGGCGAGCGTCAGGCGGATGTGGTGATCGTCGGCGCGGGCTATACCGGCCTGTCCGCTGCGCACCACATCGCCAGAAGCGGCCTCGCGCCGGTCGTGCTCGAGGCCAACCGTCCCGGCTGGGGTGCGAGCGGACGCAATGGCGGGGTGATCACCGCAAAGTTCCGCCTGTCGTTCCGCCAGATCGACGCCGCTCATGGCCGCGCCATGGCGCGGCGTATGTATGAGATCGCGCATGAATCGACCGATCTCGTCGAGGAGCTGGTGTCGGAGTTCGGCATCACCAGCGCGGCATTGACGCGCACCGGCCAGGTCAAGGCCGCGCATAACGAGACGACGCTGAAAGCCGCGATCGACGAAGCCGACTGGATGAAGCGCGAGATGGGTGATGCGGAGGTCCGCATCCTCGACAAGCGCGAAGTGCGCGACGAGACAGGTTCCGATATCTTCGTCGGCGGCGTCCTCAATCCCGGCTCCGGCGGCATTCATCCGCTGAACTATGTGCGCGGCCTCGCCGACGGCGTCGCACGCCGCGGTGTCGCGATCTTCCAGCAAACTCCGGTCGTAAGGCTGCGGCGCGAGCAGGACGGTGTCGTCGCCGAGACGCCGCAAGGCGCGGTGCGAGCGAAGCAAGCGATCATCGCCACCAACAGCTATTCCGACCTGACGGATGCGACGGCGCACATGCAGCGCACGCTAATCCCGTTTCGCAGCGCCATCATCGCGACCGACGAGCTGCCGCGCAATCTCGCCGGGCGTCTGATGCCGACGGGGCGCACATACACCGAGACCAAGCGCATGATGCGCTGGTTCCGCATGGTCGACAACCGCGTCGTCTTCGGCGGCCGCGGCGCCTTCGGCAAGCACGACTCCGAACCCGCTTTCGACGCCTTGCGCAGGGCGATGGTCGGCATCTTTCCCGATCTGGCCGATGTACCGCTGGCATTCAGATGGTCGGGCCTCGTCGGCATGACGCTGGACTCCGTGCCGCATATCGGCCGGCTCGACGATCGTACGCTGTTCTCGATGGGCTACAACGGCGCGGGCGTGGCAATGTCGAGCCTGATGGGACGCTATCTCGCCGCCTTCGTCCGCGGCGAGAGGCCTGACGTCGGGCTGCTCGATGCGCGCTGGCTCAGGCCCATTCCGTTCTATCCGCTGCGCGAGCCGGCCGTTCGGATGGTCGCCGGCTGGTACCAGTTCCTGGATGCAATCGGACAATGAGATCCCGTTTGGTGATGGAGGAGGCGAGGATGAAAACGAAAATGGACGCCAGACTTGGGTACGCCCTGTTGGGCGCTTCTCTCGGCGCGATTGCGCTGACCGGCACCGCGGCGAGGGCCGCCGAGCAGATCACCTTCGTCTCGCAAGGCGGCGCCTATCAGCAGGCGCAGACGGTGGCAATCCTCGATCCCTCCGCCAAGAAGCTCGGCATCACCATCAACCAGGACTCCGTTCCCGACGCCTGGCCTGCGATCAAGACCCAGGTCGGTAGCGGCAAGCCGATCTGGGATGTGGTGGACACACCGACCGGCTATTGCCTGCGTGGCGGCGAGCAGGGGCTGATCGAGAAGCTCGACTTCTCGAAGATCCCCAATGCCGCGGCGATGCCGGAGGCCTATCGCAGCCCCTATTCGATCTCCTACGAGTTCTATTCCAGCGTGCTTGCTTACAGCCAGAAGACGTTCCCGAAGGACGCGCCGAATAGCTGGGCCGATTTCTGGGACGTCAAGAGGTTCCCCGGCCGCCGCGCGCTGCGCAACCACCCGATCGCTACGCTCGAAGCGGCGCTGATGGCCGATGGCGTCGCGCCCGACAAGCTCTATCCGCTCGACGTCGACCGTGCCTTCAAGAAGCTCGAGGAGATCAAGCCGCACATCACGGTGTGGTGGACTTCCGGCGCGCAATCGGCACAGCTTCTCAACGACGGCGAGGTCGACATGGAGATGGCCTGGAATGGCCGCGTCAGCGCCGTCGCCAAGGAGGGCGCGAAAGTGTCCTTCACGTATAATCAGGGCATCCTGCAGAGCACCTCGCTGTGCATCCTCAAGGGCGCGCCGAACCTCGATACAGCGGTGAAGTTCCTCAACGAGGCGGTCGACCCCGTGCACCAGGCCAATCTGCCGCTCAACATCGACTACGGTCCCGGCAATCCCAAGGCGTTCGGGACCGGCGTGATCAAGCCGGAGCGCGCCGCGCAATTGCCGAGCGAACCGGCCAATGCGGTCAAGCAGGCGCTGATGTCCTACGCCTGGTGGTCGTCGCCGGCGGGCGAGGCGGCCGAGAAGCGCTGGGCGTCCTTCATGCAGAAGTGAGACGAGCGAGGCAGCGTTGACGACATTCGTGCCACCTCCCGCCCAAAAGCATCAGCGCCGCGAGCACGGCCTGATGCTGGCCCTGGTGTCGCCGGCGCTGCTCGTGATCCTCCTGCTCATCGTCCTGCCGGTGGGCTGGCTCGCCTGGCAGTCGGTCTACCATGATGGCTTCACGCTGGAACACTACCGGCGCATCTTCACCGAAGACGTCTACTGGCGCAGCTTCGCGCTGACCTTCGAGATCAGCCTCTCCGTTACCGTGCTCGCGCTGCTGCTCGGCTATCCCGTCGCATATCTCGCCAATGCCGTGCCGAAAGGGTGGAGCATCGTCATCCTCGCGCTCGTGGTGCTGCCGTTCTGGACCAGCGTGCTGGTCCGCGCCTATGCCTGGCTCGCGCTACTTCAGCGCACAGGTGTGATCAACCAGTTCCTGCGCTACCTCGATGTGATCGGCGAACCGCTTGCGCTCGTCCACAACACCTTCGGCACGGGGGTCGCGACCGTGCACATCCTGCTGCCCTTCATGGTGCTGCCGCTCTACGCCACCATGCAGAAGATCCCGAACGATCTGATGCTGGCCGGCGCCAGCCTGGGTGCGAGTCCCGCGCTGACCTTCCTTCGCGTCTTCCTGCCGCTGTCGCTGCCGGGCGTGCTCGCCGGTTCGACCATGGTGTTCGTGCTTTGCCTCGGCTTCTACATCACGCCCGAGCTGCTCGGCGGCGGCCGCACCGTGATGGTGTCGATGCTGGTGAGCCGCAATGTCGAACTCTACAATCAGTTCGGCGCGGCGAGCGCGGTCGCCGTCGTGCTTCTCGTCGGCGTGCTCCTGATCTTCTTCGTCGTAAGCCGTTTCATCTCGCTCGATCGCGTGCTGGGGCAGAAGTGATGCGACGTTCGCCCGCCCGGATCGCCCTGTACGTGATCAGCGCCCTTGTGCTGGTCTATCTGATCCTGCCGGTCGTGATCATCGTGCCGATCTCGTTCTCCAGCGCGCGCTTCCTGACCTTCCCGCCGCCGTCTCTCTCGCTGCGCTGGTACCAGCAGTATTTCGCAAACCCTGCCTGGATGCAGGCGACGCGGGTGACACTCACGCTCGCGCTTCTCACCGTCCTGATCGCGACGCCGCTTGGCGTCGCCGCCGCTTATGCCATCAGCCAGTCGAAGCTGCGCATCATGCGCCTGATCCACATGATGCTGCTGTTGCCGCTGGTGGTGCCGATCATCATCACAGCCGTCGGCATCTTCTTCGTCTATGCCAGGGTCGGCCTGGTCGCGACGATGCCCGGCCTCTTGCTCGCCAATGTGATGCTGGGCCTGCCTTACGTGGTCATTTCGGTGCTTGCGGGGCTGCAGAGCTTCGATCCGGCGCAGGAGATGGTGGCGCGCAGCCTCGGCATGAACCGCCTGCGCAGCTTCTTCGCGGTGACGCTGCCGCAGATCAAGTCCAGCGTGGTCGCCGGCGGCATCTTCGCCTTCATCTCGGCGATGGACGAGACCATCGTCGCGCTGTTCATCTCCGGCGGTCAGTACCAGCCGCTGACGAAGCGCATGTTCACCGCGCTCCGCGACGAGATCGATCCGACCATTGCCGCGATCTCGACGCTGATGACGGCAGCCTCGTTCATGCTGGTGCTGCTGGCGAGCGCAAGGCAGCGCAAGAGCGGGTGAGGGCGCCCATCGGGGGCCTCCAACCGAAAATGCGAAAACAACCCCATGCAAAGTAGAACCACTGTCCGCGGGCAAGGAGACCTTGCGCGGCGTAAGGCATTGACGGGACGGGAAAATCAGCGAAACGGGCGCGTCAACGAGCGGACTCGACGCTTTGCGGCGCTCGCAATGACGAGCTTGCGGCACGAGCATTCCGTACTCTGGTGTCATCGCCCGCGAAGGCGGGCGATCCAGTATTCGAGAGGCAGCGCGAGGATACGGAGAAGCTGCGGCGTACTGGATGCCCCGGTCAAGCCGGGGCATGACAGCGGTGTGTGCCGAACGGTTTCGTCCGCCTGACTGCTTCCCTCACTTGCCCACCGCCAGCCAGGCCAATATCATCTCCACGATCTGCTGCCGGCTCTTCGCCAGCACCTTCGGGTCGCTGAGGTCGCGGTCGAACAGCGCGCCGAAGGTGTGGCGATTGGCGACGCGGAAGAAGCAGTAGGAGCTGATGGCTTGATGCAGGTCGATGGCGTCGACGTCGTCGCGAAACACGCCTTCCGCACGGCCGCGCGCGAGGATGCCACTGAGCGTTGCGATCACGCTGGCGTTGAGCTGGCGCAGTTGCGGCGTCTGCTTGAGGTGCTTGCCGTAGTGAATGTTCTCGATGCTGACGAGGCGGATGAAGTTCGGATTGCGCTCGTCGTGGTCGAAGGTCGCCTCGATCAGCCGGCGCAGTCCCTCGCGAGCGTCGCAGCGCGCGATGTCGAGCTGATCCTCCAGCGCGCGGATGCTGCGATAGGCCTCCGCCAGCACCGCGAGGTAGAGCTGCTCCTTGCCGCCGAAATAGTAATAGATCATCCGCTTGGAGGTGCGGGTTCGCGCCGCGATCGCATCGACGCGGGCGCCGGAATAGCCCTCGCGGGCGAATTCCTCCGTCGCCACTTCGAGGATGTCGCGCTTGGTGCGCTCGGGGTCGTTGGTGCGCTTGGGTGGGGGCGGCATGCGCTCGAGCATCACTGTTTCTCCCGCCAGTCCTATGGATCACCTTGAACGTGAAGGCAAATTTCGCCTGTCGAGACGTCGCTTCGGCACGATCTTGCATAAACGTACTAGTTCGTACATTATCGTCCCAAATCGAGGTTGCGGCAACTAGAACCATAAAACGCGCGAGGCGGACGACCTGCCGGACGCGAGCCGCAGCAAGCGCTGTGATTGGGGAGGAGATTTCATGACGTTGACGTCAACCGCGTCGCTGCACGCGCCATCCGCGACTGAGGCCACCGAGAACAAGCTGCCGAAGCGCGCCGCGCTTGTCAGCTTCGTCGGCAGCATGCTCGAATACTACGACTTCTTCATCTACGGCACCGCGGCCGCGCTGATCTTTCCAAAAGTGTTCTTCGCCAATGTCAATCCCTCGACCGCAACGCTGCTCGCGCTGCTCTCCTTCGGCATCGGCTACATTGCCCGGCCGGTCGGCGCCATCATCCTCGGTCATTTCGGCGACCGCATCGGCCGCAAGACGGTCCTGCTATTCACGCTCGTCCTGATGGGCGGCTCGACGCTCGCCATCGGCCTGTTGCCGGACGCCAAAGCGATCGGCAACGCCGCGCCGATCATCCTGACGCTGCTCCGCCTCTTGCAGGGGCTGTCGGCGGCCGGCGAGCAGAGCGGGGCGAACTCGCTGACGCTGGAGCACTCCGCCAACTCCAACCGCGCCTTCTTCACGAGCTGGACGCTCAGCGGCACGCAGGCCGGCGCGATCTTGGCGACGCTGGTGTTCATCCCGGTGTCGAGACTGCCGGAGGACCAGCTCTTGAGCTGGGGCTGGCGCATTCCGTTCCTGCTCTCGGCGCTCGTGCTGCTGGTCGCCTATCTCGTGCGCCGGACCATGCCCGAAACGCCTGTCTTCAACGCGATCAAGGACAAGGCAAAGGTCGCCCGTTTCCCGGTGGTCGCCCTTTTGCGCGACTACTGGTCGGATGTGCTGCGCGTGATCGTCTGCGCGCTGATCGCCACCGTGAGCACCATGACCGCCGTGTTCGCACTCGGCTACGCAACGAGCAAATTCGGCGTGGCGCGTCCGACCATGCTGTGGGCCGGCGTGCTCGGCAACGTCACCGCGCTGATCACCCAGCCGCTATGGGCGCTGCTGGCCGACCGTATCGGCCGCAAGCCGGTGTTCATCGGCGGCGTGCTCGGCTGCGCAGTGCTGGTGTTCCCGTACTTCATCGCGGTGACCTCGGGGAATACGCTCGCGATCTTCGCCGCCGCGATGATCCTGTCCGGCATCATCTACGCCGCGCCGAACGCGATCTGGCCGTCCTTCTATGCCGAGATGTTCGAGGCGCGCGTGCGCTACTCCGGCACCGCGATCGGCACCCAGCTCGGCTTCCTCGCCGCCGGCTTCACGCCGCTGGTGAGCGCGAGCCTGGTCGGTGAGGGGCCCAATGGCTGGATCCCCGTCGCGATCTTCGTCGCCTGCTGCTGCGTGATCTCGGCAGCATCCGCGGCGACCGCGCGCGAAACCCACACCGTCGACATCGCCGATCTCGGCAAGCCGCGCGGCTGAAGCGAAAGACAGGGTGACGATCGCATGCTGACCGACGTAGTTCCGACGACGAGCGGGCTCATTGTCGGCACCGAGCGGGCTGGCGTGCGCGCCTTCAAGGGCGTGCCGTTCGCGGTCGCACGGCGCTTTGCGAAGGCAGCACCGCCTCGCGCCTGGACGGAGCCGCACCGCTGCACGGACTACGGCGCCTACGCGCCGCAGCCCGGTCACCTCGATCATGCTGACGAGGCGTCCTGTCTCAGCCTGAACATCTGGACGCCGGCAGGCGCCGATCGCCCGTTGCCGGTGCTGTTCTTCGTTCATGGCGGCGCCTTCGTCACCGGTGGCGGCGCCGATTACGACGGCGCCTTCCTTGCCGTGCACGGTCCGGCGGTGATCGTCACCATCAACTACCGACTCGGTCCGCTCGGCTTCCTGCAGCTCCATCGCCACGGACTGGACGAGGCCAACAATCTCGCGATGTCGGACGCGCTCTTAGCGCTCGACTGGGTGCGAGCCAACATCGCGAATTTCGGTGGCGATCCGGACGCGGTGACGCTGTCGGGCCAATCGGCCGGCGCGTCCATGGTGATTGCGTTGGCAACCTTGCCGCAAGCCAAGGGCAAGTTCATTCGCGCCCTTGCGCTCAGCGCGCCCGGCCGAAACATCACGAGCGTCGATCATGCCGACGAGGTCGCCGTCCGCGTGCTCGCCGAGCTCGAGCTTGCGCACCATCCCGCAGCGATCGCGGATGTGCCGTTGCCGCAGCTCTTCGCGGCGGTGGAGCGCGTCGGTCGGAGGCTCGCGGATGAGACCGAATCAGGCACCGTGTTCGGCCCGGTGCTTGACGGCGCCGTGATCCCGCGCGAGCCGCGCGACGTCTTCGCCGACGGCTCCTTGCGCGACATTCCGCTCTGGCTCGGCTCCTGCCGCGACGAGATGGTGATGTTTTTGCAGAGCACCCCGCCGGCCGCGATGATCCGCATCACCGAGCGGCAGGTGCGCGCCGCCTTCGGCGATGCCGGCTGGGAGCGCTTAGCTGCCTGCTACCGCGCGACGGCGCGCGCCGACGAAGATCCCTACGAGGCGCTGTTGTCGGATGCGTTTTGGCACCGCCCGATGGCCGATCTGGCGCGGCTTCACGCAGCAGTCGGCGGTGCGGTGTGGCTGAGCCGGTTCGATCATCGTCCGGCGCTGGAGCCGTTTCTGTCGCAAGGGCCGACCCACGGCGCCGACAATGCCTGCCTCTGGGCGCATCTGCCTGATTTCATCGATCGCCCGATCCTGCGGCGCAAGGGCGGGCCGATGACGCCGGCGGATGTCGAGGTGGCGGTGCGGTTTCAGGCGAGCGTGCTGCGCTTCGTTGCGACCGGCCGGCCCGACGTCGCGGAAGTCTGGCCGCGGTTGGAGTCCGGCAGCGAGCCTCTCGCGATCTTCGGCCAGTCGTTTCATATTGCCCCCCTCAACCAGGGCGAGCGCTTCTGCCTCTGGGCGGAGTTGACCAAACGGTCCCATCGCGCCGCGATGGCGTAAAAAGAAGAACGAAGGAGGCAAGATGAAGGTGGTCAATCGCAAATTCGCACACCTCGTGTTGCAATCGGTCCTGTTGGGCGCGAGCCTCGCGATGCTCGCGGCCTCAGTCGTCGCGCCGGCATCCGCGCAGATTGTCGTAACGCCCATTCCTGGCGATCCCGTCAGCATCGACAGCGGCGCGGTCTCCGGCAAGATGCTGGCGTCGGGCGTCAAGGCCTATTTCGGCATCCCCTATGCCGCGCCGCCGCTCGGCGATCTCCGCTGGCGTGCGCCGCAGAAGGTCGAAGCGTGGAAGGGCGTCTATCATGCCGATCGGTTGGCGCCTGAATGCATTCAGGTGCTGCGCCGGCACAATCTCAATCACTATTTTGGTGAGGAGGCCACGTGCGAAAACTGCCTCTATTTGAACATCTGGGCGAGCGGCGAGGCCAAGCCAGGCGCAAAGCTCCCCGTCGTGGTCTGGATCTACGGCGGCGGCTTCACGCTCGGCTCCAGCGGTATGGCGATGTACGACGGCGAGAACGTCGCCAAGAAGGGCACGATCTTCGTCAGCTTCAACTATCGTGTCGGCATTTTGGGCAATCTTGCCCATCCTGAGCTGACCGCGGAATCGCCGCACCGTGCTTCCGGAAATTACGGCCTGATGGACCAGGTTGCGGTCCTGCAATGGATCAAGCGCAACATCGCGCAATTTGGCGGCGATCCCGATAACGTCACCATCACTGGGCAGTCGGCGGGTGCCATGTCGGTATCCGCGCTCGAAGCGAGCCCGCTGGCGAAGGGTCTGTTCAATCGCGGCTTTGCGATGAGCCTGAGCATGTTCGACAACCGCTTCAAATTCCCGAAGCTGCCGGACGCCGAGAAGATCGGCCTCGAAGTGCAGTCGGCGCTGGGCGCGTCTTCGCTCGCCGAAATGCGGCTGATTCAGGCCGACAGGATCCTGGCGATCAGAAGGATTGCCAGCTCGGCTGTGCCGGCACGATCTCTGTTCCGCTCGATATCGACGGCCATGTCCTGCCCGACACCGTGCCGAATATCTTTGCCGCCGGAAAGCAGAACGACGTCGCCACGGTGGCCGGCTTCACCCGCGACGAAAGCTCGAACGATCTGCGTACTGCGGGGAATCTCGAAGCTTATATGGCGGCTGCAGGAAAACTCTATGGCGATCAGGCCGACCGCTTCCTCGCGCTCTATCCTGCCAAGACCGACGGCGAAGCCAAGGCGATGGGATTGCTTGCCGCGCGCGAGGGGCTAGTCGAGGCTGGCACACGCAACTGGGCCGTGGCGCAGAAGAAGACCGGCAAGGCGCCGTTCTACATGTACATGTTCTCGCGCGTGCATCCCTTTGCGCCCGGCGTCGAATTCTTCGACAATCCGCAGAAGATCGGCGCGTATCACACGTCCGACGTGCCCTATTGGTTTGGCACGCAGGACGCCTTCAACAAGTTCCGCACTACGCGTGTCTGGACCGAGTTCGATCGCGCGCTGTCGGATCGCATGATGGCCACTCTCATCGCCTTCGCGCGCACGGGAGACCCGGGCACGCCGGCGGTGGCGTGGCCGCAATGGACGCTCGACGCACAAAATTATCTGGAGTTTGGCGACGACACCGGCATGCGCGAGGAAAATCGCGCGCGCCTCGATTTCCACACGCCGGCGAACGTCACGCCGTCGACGCCGCGGGTCTCGCGGGACTAAGTTGTGGACTCATAGACCTCCGGGCCAGCTCGTAGGATGGGTAGAGCGAAGCGAAACCCATCAACTCTATTGAAACACAGGTAGGGAGCGGTTGGTTTCGCAAGAGCTCAACCCATCCTACGTGAGCGGATTCCCTGCGGCCATCCTTCGAGACGCCCGCTTTTTGGCGGGCTCCTCAGGATGAGGTCTTGCTTTGCGGCGAAATCTTGGACCCTCATGGTGAGGAGCCCCCCTTACGGCGCGTCTCGAACCATGTACCGGAGGATCAATACCGCTCGTGCGGAATTAGTGGGACGGGCTGCATGTTTCCGAGGAGGTTCGAATGTACATGCGCGTTCTGGGACTCACGACATCTGCTCTCATTGTGGCGTGCGGTATTGCCGGTGCGATTGCACAGGACCGAATGACGCCCCAGCCAGATCAGCAACAAATGCAATCCCATTCCATGAACCAGGAAGGCGCGAGCACCATGGGGCAAGGCGGTATGATGGGGCACGGCATGATGGGAGGACATATGATGGGGCGCGGCATGATGGGTGGGAGGGCGATGGGATCACCTTTTATGATGCGTATGATGTTCGCTCTGATGGACGCCGATGGTGATGGGACAATCTCGCTGCAGGAGTTTCAGGCAGCTCACGAACGGATTTTCAAGGCAATGGACAGCAATAGGGATGGCAAGCTTACCATAGAGGAGATGCAAGCATTTATACATGGGACCAGGTGATCGGCTCCGCGCGGAGGGCGCGTTCGTCGCGCGCGCCATCCGCTCCTACCATCGATCTCTTGCGAAGAAGCGAGCCGCAAACCTTCAGGTCCGCGATTCGCATGATCGCGGCTACATTCTCTCATTGTACGCCTGTTCTTTTGTTTCCTTGTTGCAGGTCCAGACAAAATTCTTGGCCGTAAAAGTCTCTCTCTCTCTCTCTCTCTCTCTCTCTCTCTCTCTCTCCTGCTCAACCCGCCGCTACGGTCCCATCCTCGCTGAGGCGGGATGTCCCGGCACCTGGAAACGCTTGCCGGTATCCGTCACGTTGGCGCCATCGACCTTCAATATCGAGAAGTCCTGTGTAAGGTAGTTGCCGACGAGAAGGTATCTGCCATCGGGCGTGAAGACCGCGGCCTCTGGCAAACCACCGACCTCGATATCTTGGGTCTTAGTGACTTTCTTGCCATCGATCTTCAGCACCGAAATGCTGCCGTTCTTTTCATAAAAGTACGCGTTCTTCGTGTTGGAGCCGCGGAGAATGACAGAAACAGCGACGTCGCCCTTGGGACTGATGGCTAGTCCTTCCGGTCCGTCGCCAACCACCACGCGATCGATGATGCGCGGCGGATTGGCCTCGAGATCAATGACACTTGCCGTGTCGACGCTGCCGTCCGAGGCACCCGCGTTGCCGTTGTCGGATGTAAGCGCAATATTGCCGCCAGGCGCCACCGCGACATTGTAGGGCCACAGGCCGGTCGGCAGGTCTATCTTGCTATACGTCACCTTGTCGCCCCCGACGTCCAGCAATGAGATCTTGTGAGCAGGAAAGCGGGCGACGAGCGCTCGCTTGCCGTCGGGCGTGAATGTCACGTGCGATACGCTATCGGGCATCGCCACGCTGTCAATGATCTTCACGTCGCTGCCGCTTACCGAAAGGACACTGATGGAGTTGTCGCCGCGATTGGCGACCAGCGCCATCTTGCCATCTGGACTGAAGCTCAGCCCGGAGGGCTGTTTTCCACCAGTCAGCGTGGCAGTCAGTTTAGGCGGGTTGGCCTGCAGATCGATCACGTAAATCTTGTTGTCCAGCACCTGCTTTAGTGCATCGCCATCCTTGACGACATCGACGGAGTCAGCCACGAGCGCGACTGTTCCGGTTGGATTGATCGCAACGTTCACCGGTGGTCCGACCACCGAGTTCTTGAGCGGCAGAGAAGCGACGATCTTCGGGCTCTCAGGGGATGCGAGATCCACGATCAGGACCTGATCCTTGCCCGGCGCGGCCAGGATCGGCTTGCCGTTGTCGTCCCACAAAAGCTTCTCGTCGAGGCCGACGATCATGAGCGGCTTTGCGTGCGCGGAGCCAAGTAGGCTTGTACTCAGCAGGATCGCGGTCGCAAACGACAGGCTCACGGTACGGCTGGCTGACATCTTGGCATCCTCCCAAAATACACTCGGCCTCTTGGGGGCCGACGTTGGCAGCTTACGCTGGGAACCATTCATGCGCCAGTTGGTGCAATGTCCGCTTATGGCCAGTGCAATCATCAGAGTTGAAAGGCCGCCGGCCTATGTCCGGCGGCCTTTCGCGCTTGACGTGGTGCGTGCGGGGCCGCCTGACTAGAGATCGATGCTGACGGCGATGTTACGGCCCTGCAGTTCGGAAATCTTCATGCCGTTGGCCAGCACCTGCGCGAACTCGGGATCCTTTGCCACGGCCTCCTGCACCTTGCCGTAAACTTCCCAATTGGCGTAGCGCGTCGTGACCAACAACTGTCCCGCCCACTGGCCGGTGTGGAAACGGGAGAGCCGAAGAAATTCGGCGCCGTGTTTCTCGAATATTTTCTTCGCCTGCCCGACAATCTGGACCATTTCCTCGGCCTTGTCGGTTTTGAAGCGAGTAAATTGAACGATCGGCATGGGGCTACCTCCACCATTGTGTAAAATGTCCAAGAGGCATGTATCGAGCGATGTTTGAGGGGCGAACCTCCAGTTCAAGCTCGATGAAGATTCGTCTTCAGCGACTTGATCTTGGTTCAGGCGTCGCAAGCGGAAGCAACTTTGCCCTTTCTCGGCGTATGCCTCGCATCTCGCCATCGACCCGAAGCATAGAGGGACACCAAAGATGCTCAGCGCCCGGCCGCAGTTCAACCTCGGAATAGAACCGCTCGCGATCTTCGATCAGCCGTTATCCCATCGGCCAGGCGAATGCCCGCTCTCGCTTCCGCCTCTGGCGCGAGCCCCCAGCGCAATCCGGCGCGCCGCAGACCGCGTGTTGCGGCGCGCCGCATGAGCAAGACCGCGCCTCACGACGCCAGAGTTTCGGAGGCGCCTATGTGCGTACGGCCGCTTACGTGCCGGGCGTTCTGATGACCAGTTTGATGTTCAAGAGGTTGACGCCCTTGAATGGGTTCGGCGCGCTTTCGATAGTGCCGGTACCCGTAGCGTTCGCATAGGCGCCCGTCCCCGAGAGGATCGTATATTCGCCCGTTGACTTTCCATCTTTGACCGAGCCGGTGTAGCGCGCCGTGATCGAGCCGTCCTCGAACGTGTAGGTGCTGTAGCCGTAGAAGGGGCCCGAGCCTTTGAGCAAGTCTGAGGAATTGACGAACTCCTTCACCCCGATGCGGCCGTCCTTGAAAATGGCGACGCCGAACAATTTGCCGGACGCGACCGTCTGGCCTTCGATGTTTGCTGCCTCTGTTACCTTGTAGTCGATCGGCTTGGTGACGAGCTTGAACTCAAGGACCTGCTCTCCGGCCAGAGCGGTTGACGCCGCAATGACCAGAGCCACGCCGGAAAGGAAAGCGGCGAGAGACTTGCGCATGTGCTCCTCCTGCGTTTGCTGGAATTAAAGTGCGGTGTGCCGTGCCGGCCGGCGCCTGAAATTTCGCGAAGCGTCCAGCGTGCAGGCTCGGACACAACTATGGGTCTAGGCGAGGGAAGTTCAGCGCTTGATCTCGTGATCTTCAACAGCCACTAGGGTGTACTCATAAAGGGGTAGTTCGCGAGATGGGCGGCAAAGCCGCGGACGAAGGAGCGCACCTTACCGGACGCGCTCGGCATCGAGCGCCGAGGTCGGCGTCGTCGCTTCAAGTCGCGAACAGGATCCAGAACAGCGTCACCAAAAGACCGATGAACCAGATCGAGCAAGCCAGGAATAGCCAGTCGTGTTTGGTCATGGCGCCGAAAAACGCGCCCCTAGCTTGAACCAACACGACGTGAGCTCAGACACGAGTTTGTTTGAACGCATGGCACTGGCCTAGCGGAATACGAGCCGCCAAGTCTTGCTATTCTGTGCCAGGGAATTGAGGCTTTGTGCCACCGTATCAGGGCTTTGTGCCAGCGTATCAGGGAACATCGTTCGAGCCCCGATACGCCTTTGGCGTGAGGCCGGTCCAACGAACGAAGGCATGCGTGAAGGAACTGACCTCGGTGTAGCCCAACAACCATGCGATCTGGGAAATCGGCAGCTCCTCTTCCCTGAGGTAGCGGCGCGCAAGCGCATTTCGAAACGCTTCGAGCACGCTCGAAAAGCCTGCGCCCTCGGATGATAAAGCCCGAGCGAGAGTTCTCCGGCTCATGCCAAGACGGCGCGCGACCTCCGCAGCGTTGGCTTTGCCGTGCGGAAGCAGTTGGGCGATCTGATCTTCGACACGAGACCGTAGCTCGGCCCGCGGCGACGTCCGTTTGCTCAGGGCTTCATCGGCATATTGAAGCAACAGCTTATTGAGGTGCGAATCGGCCCCAACGACCGGCAACGTGCCGATCCGCGAGGGAAACAACACCTCGTCGCTATCCGCCGCAAACTCGATGTCGCATCCAAGCTGGGATCGGACATCCAGGGGCGTTTCGCGTCTGTAGTGTTTTAGTTTGATCTGCCTTGGAGCCAGCCTGCCGTCAGTCAATCCGCGACAGATACGGACAAGCGCGATTAGCCAAAATTCCGTGTGGTGACGGTCCGATAGACGATCGATGTTGACATACTCGAGTCCGATGGTGAATCCGCGCTCCAGGGACGTCCGCAGCCGTACGCCCTCGTTGTTGATCGCGCAGTAACGTCCTCCAGTTTGCAAGGCGTCAGCGAGCCGCTCTGATGAGGCCATGACGTAGTACAGAAGTCCAATCTCCCCCAGCTCGAAGTCTTGAGCCAAATGGAATCCGAAGCAGTCGTCCTGCAATTTCCTGGCAGCGAGCTCGAGGAGTCTCATCTGCGCTCTGGCGTCGATGCGGCGCTTGCGGTCCTCAACGTCGTCGATTGCCAAGCCTGCGGCTGAGACGATCGGAGCCGGGTCAACTTTCGCATCCCGAAGTCGGGCACACACGAGGCGAGCGATCCCCCCGGCAGAGCTTGGTATCGACGGCAGGGTAGCGTTTGCAGGGTGTTTCGCGGTTCTCATTCGGCACCGACTTGTGATTTCGGCAAACGTCGGGAGCTGCGAAGACCGCATCTTGACCTATGTCAATAGCCTGATGCGCCTGAGGCAGCCCGGTGTGACCATATCTCGTAATTTATTGGCCCGGGATCACAAGACGAAACTGAGGCAATCATCTAGCGCTGAGCCGGTCCACCAATGGGATGGCGCGCATGGTTATCGGAGCTGGCGGGGAAGACGTAGAGATGTCCCGCTCCGCTCATTCAGCCGTTACGCTTTGAGCCAGTTAGCTCGAAATCATTCGACAAATGTCGACGCAATCGCTGGCTTATCGACCAAGCGCCGCATCGGCACAAAATTCCGAGCCGCGCGGTCGAGGAGTACACGACCCTAGTTCGCCTCGTGAAACCGGCTCAAAAACCCCTTCAGCCGTTCGCTGCGCGGCTGGCGGATGGTCTCTTCGGGCGTGCCGATCTCGGCCATGACGCCGTCGTTCATGAAGCCGACGCGGGTGGAGACGTCGGCAGCGAAGGCCATCTCGTGCGTGACCAGCACCATGGTCATGCCTTCGGCGGCAAGGCCACGGATGACGGAGAGGACTTCGCCGACGAGCTCGGGATCGAGCGCCGAGGTCGGCTCGTCGAACAGCATCACATCAGGCTTCATTGCGAGCGCGCGGGCGATTGCGACGCGCTGCTTCTGGCCGCCTGACAAGCGGCTCGGAAAGGTGTCGGCCTTGTCGGCGAGGCCGACTTTGGCGAGCAGGTCTCGGCCGAGCTCGTTGGCTTCGGCTTGCGCCATGCCCTTCACCTGCACCGGGCCTTCGGTGATGTTGGAAAGCACCGACATGTGCGGGAACAGGTTGAAGTGCTGGAACACCATGCCGACGCTGCGTCGAAGCAGCGCGAGCTGCGCGTCGGTCGCGGCGCGCACGCCCTTGCCGAAGGCGAATTTGTGCGTGCCGATCGCAAGCTCGCCCTGCTGCGGCATTTCCAGGAGGTTCAGGCAGCGCAAAAAGGTCGACTTGCCGGAGCCGGAAGCGCCGATCAGGGTAACGACCTCGCCGCGTTCGACCGAGAGCGAGACGCCCTTGAGCACCTCGTGATCGCCGAACGCCTTGTGGATGTTGTTTGCGATCAGCGTCGCGCCGTTCGCGCTCATCGATGCGCTCCCATCCGCAGCTCGACCTGGTCTGCGACCAGGGTCAGCGGGAACAGCACGACGAAATAGAGCACGGCAATCGTGGTGTAGACTTCCAGCGGCCGGTAGCTCGACGCCGTGATGACCGAGCCCTGGTACAGGAGATCGCCGACCGCGACCACCGACACCAGCGAGGTGTTCTTGAGCTGCATGATCGTCTGGTTGATGAAAGAGGGGATCATCACCTGCGTTGCCTGCGGCAGCACGATGCGGCGGAAGATCTTTCCGCGCCGCATGCCGATGGCGCGTCCGGCTTCCCACTGGCCGACGTCGACGGCCTCGATGCCGCCGCGAAAGATCTCCGCGTAGAACGAGCCGGCATAGAGCGACAGCGCGATGAAGCAGGCCATTGCCGGCGTCATGTCGACGCCGATCAGCACGGGCAGGGCGTAGTAGACCCAGACGAGCTGCACCAAGAGCGGCGTGCAGCGAAACACCTCGATATAGAGGCGCAGCGGCACCGTGATCCAGCGCGGTGCCGTCGTGCGCAAAATACCGACAGTCAGTCCGATCACGAGACCCGCGACCACCGTGGTCACCGTGTAGAACAGTGTGACCAGGAGCCCTTGCCAGATCAGGCCCCAATACGGCTTGAGCGCCGCGAACTCCCAGACATACATCGCCGTCAGAACTGCACTTCACCCGGAAGGTCGTCTGCGGTGAGGCCGACCGCCTCAAAGCCCTTCAGCATCCATTCGCGGGTCTGGCCCATCGAGCGGTTGTAGTCGGCCCAGGCGCTGAGGAAATCCTTGTAGCGGCGATCGCTCTCGGCGCGGATGCCCATGTTGGTCGGCAGCGTGAGCAGTGGTCGCGGGATCGCGAGATCGCCAAGGTTCGGGTTCTTCTTCAGGGTCGAGACCGAGAGCACCGCCAGCGAGACGTTGCAGTCGGCGCGGCCAGTCGCGACCGCGAGGATCGCCTCGTCGCGGTTCTTGAAGCCGAGGATCGTCGCCTTCGGGCAATAGCGGCGCGCGATCGTCTCGTGCGTCGAGCCGATGTCGACGGCGATCTTGACCTCGGGCTTGTTGAGCTCGGCCCAGGTCTGCGGCTTGGCAAAGCCCTTTTTGGTGATGACGGTGAAGGAGTGCACCAGGATCGGCGTCGAGAAGTCGATGACGAGGGCGCGCTCGGGCGTCGGGTTCACGGCGAAGGCGAGGTCGACCTTGTCGGCCTGCAGGTCGAGGATCTGGTTGCCCCAGGTCGATTCCAGCGTCTCGACCTTGGCGCCGAGCTTGCTGGCTATGTCGTTGGCCATCTCGACGCAGGCGCCCGACCACTGACCGGTGGCTAGGTCCTTATGGAAATAAGGCTCCTGGCCAACGATGACCGCGATGCGCAGCACGCCGTTCTTCTTGATGCGATCGAGCGTGGAGGTCGGCGCGGCGTCGGCCTTGACCGAACTGCTCGCGGCAATCGCGGCGCCCGCCAGCGCGACAGTGGTGAGTGCATCCCTGCGATTCATGGACTTTGCCTCCTTGTATTTGGCTCGGATGATGTCCGGCCTCTGGACTATTTCTGTATTCAGGATAAAATGCAATACAGTATTTCAGCTTGCTGTTCATTTGTGCGGCGAGGCGGAAAGGAGCCCAATATCTTGGCAGGATTGAGTAAAATTCTGCATTGGCTGGGGTTGCAAATCGCATTCAAGTCTGAATACAAAATTGAACGCAATAAAGAAGTGAGCTGAAGGAGAGGCCTGTGCGCGCCCTATTCGTCGATGCGAACGACACCCTGGCAGCGGTGACCGAGAAGCTGCTGCGCGCCGACAAGCTGCCGGTCGGCATCAACCGCAACCCGTCGATCAAGCCCGACGATCTGCCTGGCTTGCTCGACGGCGCGGAAATCATGATCGTCGACCATACGGCGGTGCCGACCGCGATCGCCGCCAAGTGCCCCAAGCTGAAGCATGTCGTCTTCCTCGGCACCGGCGCGCGCAGCTACATGAATCCGGAAGAGCTTGGCGAGCGCGGCATCTCCGTGCACACCATCAAGGGCTATGGCGACACCGCGGTTGCCGAATGCGCGATCGCGCTGATGTGGGCCTCTGCAAAAAGCTTTGGCGAGATGGACCGTGGCATGCGCGAAGGCAACTGGCTGCGGCGCGACGCCGTCCAGCTCACCGGCAAGACGCTCGGCCTGATCGGCTTCGGCGGCATTGCCGCGGAAGCTGCGCGCATGGCGCTCGGCTGCGGCATGAAGGTGATCGCCTGGAACAGGACGCCGAAGACGCATCCGGGCGTCGAATTCGTCCCGCTGGAAAAACTGCTCGCGGACAGCCACGTCGTTTCGCTGCATCTGTTGCTCAACGACGAGACCAAGGGCTTCCTGTCGCGCGAGCGCATCGCGATGATGCGTCCCGGCAGCATCCTGATCAACACCGCGCGCGGCGCGGTGGTCGACGAGGACGCGATGCTCGACGCGCTGCGCTCGGGCCACATCGCCCATGCCGGCCTCGACGTCTTCACGGTCGAGCCGCTGCCGGCCGGCCATCCTCTGACCACGCTGCCGAACGTGACGCTGTCGGCGCATTCGGCGTTCCGCACGCCGGAGGCGAGCGACAATCTGATCGGTGCCGCGCTCGATCATTGCCGCCGCATCATCGCGGCAGACCGCTAAGACTTGCCGCCAAGAATTAAGGACACGCCATGTCGGACATCACCCGCATCGACCAGAACGCCCGCCGCAGCCGCGCCTCCGTGTTCGGCGACCTCGTTTTCCTCGCAGGGCAGGTGGCGGATACCAAGACCGCCGATATTACCCAGCAGACCCGCGAGGCGCTGGCGAAGGTCGACGACATGCTGGCGCGCGCCGGCACCGACAAGTCGCGCCTGCTCAGCGTGCAGGTCTGGCTCAAGACCATGGACGATTTCGACGCCATGAACGCGGTCTATGATGCCTGGGTCGTCCCTGGCAACGCGCCGACGCGTGCCTGCGGCAAGGTCGAGCTGGCCGATCCCGCCTACCGCATCGAAGTGATCGCCATCGCCGCGCGCGGCTAGGGGCCTTCCCGTGACCGTCCAGGCTTCAGCTACCGGCTTCCGCCCCGCGCGGCGCATCAGCGCGATCGGCGTCTCGGAGATCCTGAAGATCGGCGCGGTCGCGCAGAAGCTTAAGCGCGAGGGGCGGCCGGTGATCGTGC
Organism: Bradyrhizobium sp. ISRA430; assembly: GCF_029909975.1. Classification (NCBI taxonomy): domain Bacteria; kingdom Pseudomonadati; phylum Pseudomonadota; class Alphaproteobacteria; order Hyphomicrobiales; family Nitrobacteraceae; genus Bradyrhizobium; species Bradyrhizobium sp. ISRA430. The sequence continues at coordinate 3,681,345 of NZ_CP094516.1, read as the reverse complement.
TAGGCGCCGGCGAGCCTGATTTCGACACGCCCGATCACGCCAAGGACGCCGCCGAGCGCGCCATTCGCGCCGGCCAGACCAAATACACCATCCTCGACGGCACGATGGAATTGAAGGCGGCGATATCAGAGAAGTTCCGCCGCGAGAACGGCCTCGTCTATGCCGCGGACGAGATCACCGCCGGTGCCGGCGCCAAGCAGGTGATCCACAACGCGTTCATGGCGAGCTTGAGTCCCGGCGACGAGGTCATCCTCGCCGCGCCCTACTGGACCAGCTATGCCGACATGGTGCGGATCGCCGACGGCACGCCGGTCGACGTGCTCTGCCGCGAGGAGAACGGCTTTCGTCTCGATGCCGCCGATCTCGAACGCGCGATCACGCCGCGCACGCGCTGGCTGCTGCTCAACTCGCCGTCCAATCCGACCGGCGCGGCCTACTCGGCGGCGCAGCTTCGCCCGATCCTCGATGTGCTGAAGCGCCATCCGCATGTCTGGCTGATCGCCGACGACATCTACGAGCATCTGATCTATGACGGCATGCCGTTCGTTACGGCGGCGGCGCTCGAGCCGAGCCTGAAATCCCGCACGCTGACCGTGAACGGTGTCTCCAAGGCCTATGCCATGACCGGCTGGCGCGTCGGCTATGGCGGCGGCCCGCGCGAGTTGATTGCGGCAATTGCCGTGGTGCAAAGTCAGAGCACGACCAATCCATCCTCGGTGAGCCAGGCCGCGGCGATCGCCGCGCTGACCGGACCGCAAGATGTTCTGATCGAGCGCCGCGCCGCGTTCCAGCGCCGCCGCGACATCGTCGTCGATGCGCTGAACGCCATCGACGGGGTCACCTGCCGTCGGCCGGAAGGTGCGTTCTACACCTATGCAAGCTGCGCCGGCCTGATCGGCCGCCGTGCACCCGACGGTGCCACGATCGACAGCGACAGCGCGTTCTGCCGCTACCTTCTGGAGAGGCATGACGTGGCCGTGGTGCCGGGTAGCTGTTTCGGCCTTGCACCTTATTTCCGCCTGTCCTACGCCACCTCCGAACAAAACTTGCGCGAGGCGGTGGAACGCATCGCCAGAGCCTGTAGGGAGCTGTCATGACCATTCGCAACACCCGCACCGGGGGCCAGATCCTGATCGATCAGCTCGTCGCCCAGGGCGTCGAGCGCGTCACCTGCGTGCCGGGCGAGAGCTATCTGGCGGCACTCGATGCGCTGCATGACAGCCCGATCGACGTCGTGATCTGCCGCGCCGAGGGCGGCGCCGCGATGATGGCGGAAGCCTATGGCAAGCTCACGGGCCGGCCCGGCGTCTGCTTCGTCACCCGCGGCCCCGGCGCGACCAATGCCAGCCACGGCGTCCACATCGCGATGCAGGACTCGACGCCGATGATCCTGTTCGTCGGCCAGGTCGATACCGGCATGCGCGAGCGCGAGGCGTTCCAGGAGCTCGACTACAAGGCGGTGTTCGGCACCATGGCGAAATGGGCCGTCGAGATCGATCGCCCCGATCGCATTCCGGAGCTGGTCGCGCGCGCCTTCCGCGTCGCGATGCAGGGCCGTCCCGGTCCCGTGGTGATCGCGCTGCCGGAGAACATGCTGACCGAAACCGCTGATGTCGCCGATGCGATGCGCGTCGAACCGGCGGTGAGCTGGCCTGCGCCCGCCGACGTCGAAAAGCTTGGCGCCATGCTCGCCAATGCCAAGGCGCCGCTCGTCATCCTCGGCGGCTCGCGCTGGACGGCTGACGCGACCAAGGGCATCGCGCGCTTTGTCGAGCGGTTTGACTTGCCGGTCGCGACCTCGTTCCGCCGGGCCTCGCTGATCGACGCCGATCACTCGCACTATGCCGGCGACCTCGGCATCGGCCCCAGCCCGAGTCTGAAGGACCGCATCACCAAGGCCGATGTCATCCTGCTGATCGGCGGCCGCATGTCGGAGATGCCGTCGTCGTCCTACACGCTGCTCGACATTCCGACCCCGCAGCAGAAGCTGATCCACGTTCACCCGGGCTCCGAAGAGCTCGGCCGCATCTATCAACCAGCGCTCGCGATCCAGGCGACGCCCGCCGCGTTCGCGGCCGCCGTCGAAACGCTGAAGCCGGCTTCGACGCCGGCCTGGAAGGGCGAGGCGGCGAAGGCGCATGCCGACTATCTTGCCTGGACCGAAAAGGCGCGCGAGCTGCCGGGCACGTTCCAGTACGGCCAGGTCATGACGTGGCTGCGCGACCGCCTGCCGAAGGACGCGATCGTGTGCAACGGTGCCGGCAACTATGCCGGCTGGATCCATCGCCATCACCGCTTCCACAGCTTTGCCGCCCAGCTCGCGCCGACCTCGGGCTCGATGGGCTATGGCGTGCCGGCGGCGGTGCTTGCCAAGCGACAATATCCGGATCGCGTCGTCGTCGCGTTCGCCGGTGACGGCTGCTTCCTGATGAACGGCCAGGAGTTCGCGACCGCCGTGCAGTATGACGCGCCGTTCATCGTCATCGTCGTCGACAATTCGCAATACGGCACCATCCGCATGCACCAGGAGCGCGACTATCCCGGTCGCGTGGTCGGCACCCAGCTCAAGAACCCGGACTTCGCGATGTATGCGAAGGCGTTCGGCGGCCATGGCGAGCGCGTCGAGCGCACGGAAGAATTCGCGCCGGCGTTCGAGCGCGCGCTTGCGTCGGGCAAGCCGTCGATCCTGCATTGCATCATCGATCCGCGCGCGATCTCCGTCGGCAAGGATTTTGTCCCTGAGGTGAAGGCTTAGCTGATGTCGCAAGGCCGCCACGTTGCCATCATCGGAGCCGGCGCTGTCGGCGTGATCAGCGCCATCGAGGCGCTGCGCGAGGGCCATCGCGTCACGCTGATCGATCCGGGTGAGCCGGGCGGCACGCAGGCGGCGAGCTATGGCAATGCCGGCTGGCTGTCGTCGCATTCGGTGATTCCGCCGGCCGAGCCGGGCGTCTGGAAGAAAGTGCCGGGCTATCTGATGGACCCGCTCGGGCCGCTCGCGATCCGCTGGTCGTACCTGCCAAAGGCGCTGCCCTGGCTGATCAAGTACCTGCTCTCGGGCTGGACCGAGGCGCGCGTCGAGCAGACGGCCTTCGCGCTGCGCGATCTCCTGAAGGATGCGCCGCTCCTGCACAAGAAGCTGGCAGAGGAGGCCGGTGTCCCCGAGCTGATCGAGCGCAACGGCGTGATGCATGTCTTCCCGTCGCGCGGCAATTTCGACAATGATCTCGGCTGGCGCCTGCGCAAGCGCGTCGGCGTCGAATGGATGGAGCTTTCCGCCGACGAGATGCGTCAGCGCGAACCCGACCTCAATCCGCGCTACACGTTTGGCGTGGTGGTTGAGGAGGCCGGCCGCTGCCGCGATCCCGGCGCCTATGTCGCGGCCCTCGCTAATCATGCGCTGGCGAGCGGCGCAAAGTTCGTCCGCGCCAAGGCGACCGGTCTCAAGCTTTCCGGCGACAAGCTCGTGGCGGTCGTCACCGCGACCGGCGAGATTCCTTGCGATGCCGCGGTGATCGCCGCAGGCGCGCACTCGAAGCGGCTGACCGCATCGGTCGGCGATCCGCTGCCGCTCGAGACCGAGCGCGGCTATCACGTCATGATCGAGAACCCGGAATCGGGTCCGCGCAATTCGATGATGGCATCCGATGCCAAGATGGTGGTGAACTGGACGGACAAGGGCCTGCGCGCCGCCGGCACGGTCGAGATCGCAGGTCTCGATGCCGAGCCGAACTGGAAGCGCGCCGAGATCTTGCGCAACAACCTCTTCAGCATGTTCCCCAAGCTGCCCAAGGACGTTCCTGCCTCGCGCATAAAAACCTGGTTCGGCCATCGGCCGAGCATGCCTGACGGCCGTCCCTGCATCGGCTATGCGCGCGCCTCGCGTGACATCGTCTACGCCTTCGGCCATGGCCATGTCGGCCTGGTCGGGTCGGCCCGCACCGGCCGTCTCGTCGCGCAGCTTCTGAGCGGCAAGGCGCCGGAGATTTCTCTGGCTCCTTTCGCACCAAATCGTTTCCTCTGAGATCGCACCATGACCTATCCAGCCAACTCGTCTTCCCGTGTCGCCCGCGGCGGCAAGGCGATCTATGGCGCGCCGCTCGGCATCTTGATGCTGGAGGCGCGCTTTCCCCGCATTCCCGGCGACATGGGCAACGGCACGACCTGGCCGTTCCCCGTGCTCTATCGCGTGGTGAGCGGCGCTTCGCCGGAGAAGGTCGTGCTGAAAGGCGCGGCCGGACTGCTGCCGGATTTCATCGACGCGGCCAAGGACCTGGTGCGGTTAGGGGCCGAAGCCATCACCACCAATTGCGGCTTCCTCTCGCTGTTCCAGAAGGAGATCGCGGCCGCCGTCGGCGTTCCCGTTGCAACCTCATCGCTGATGCAGGTGCCCTGGGTACAGGCGACGCTGCCGCCCGGCAAGCGCGTAGGTCTTGTCACGGTCTCCGGATCGACGCTGTCGCCGGCCCATCTCGAAGGTGCCGGCGTGCCGCTCGATACGCCGCTGGTCGGCACCGAGAACGGCAAGGAATTCTTCCGCGTCCTCATCAAGGCCGAGAAGGACGATATGGACGTCGCGCAGGCCGAGCGCGACGTGGTCGAGGCCGGCAAGCAGCTCGTCGCCAGGCATCCGGATGTCGGTGCCATCGTGCTCGAATGTACCAACATGCCACCTTATGCGGCCGCCTTGCAGGCCGAAGTGGGTCTACCGGTTTATGACATCTATTCCATGATCACCTGGTTTCATGCCGGGCTGCGCCCGCGCGCCTTCGCTTAAGTCCAGCCGTCGCAAAGCTCTGAACAAGCGCTGCTAGGGTTTCGTTTGCATTGCCATCGTCCACGCAGCCCCGGTATATTCGGCTGTGTTCGGGCATGAATGCAGCTTATGAAGAGCAACCGTGGAACTGGCTTCCGATAGCATCGTCGATCGCGTCTATGAACAGCTCAAGGCGATGGCCGTGAGCTACGAGTTCAAGCCGGGCGAAAGGCTCAATGAGGGCGAGCTGGCCAAGCGGCTCGGCGTCAGCCGCACGCCGCTGCGTGAGGCGCTCAATCGCCTCAACACCGAAGGCTTCCTGCGCTTCACACCCGGCAAGGGCTTTTTCTGCCGCGAGCTCGATGCGCACGAGATCTTCGATCTCTACGAGCTGCGCAAGTCGATCGAGGTCGCCTCGATCCGCCTCGCCATCAAGCGTGCCAAGGACGAGGACATTGACGCGCTGCTCAAATTCCTCGAAGCGACCGGTCCGGATCCCGGCGAGCGGTCCTCGGTCGAGCTGGTCGAGTTGGATGAGACCTTTCACGAGCGGCTGATGGCGATGTCGAACAATGCCGAGATGCTGCGCGTCCTGCGCAACGTCAACGCCCGCATCCGATTCGTGCGCTGGATCGACATGGACCGCATCAACCGCTCCAACACGCAAGCCGAGCACCGCGCCGTCGTCGAGGGGTTGAAAGCGCGCGACGAGGCCGCCTGTGTCTCGGTCCTGGAGAAACACATCGACCGCCGCCTCGACCGCATCACCGCCGCGATCAAGGAAGGTTACGCGCAGATTTATATGCCGGCGGCAAAGACCGCGGCGAATTGAGCTGCAAGCCCCAGTGACGGTGCCCACCCTTCTCCCCTTCTGGAAGAAGGTGGCGCGAAGCGCCGGATGAGGGGTTGCTTGAGCATATTCCTAAGCCGAGATGCGCACGCGGAGAGAGACCCCTCACCCGTCTCGCCGCTGCGCGGCGAGCCACCCTCTCCCACAAGGGGAGAGGGAAGACAGAGCTATACAATCCCTCGATATCTGGTCGTGCCAGACGGTTAGAGTCATCGCACCCGAACATCGCTAGCGTGCTTTCCGAATGCAACGGAGACCCGCGGTGCACAGCCCTCAACCGAATCTCGAATCCCGCGCCGGCGATGACTGGCCTTCCGAGCTCTATCGCGTCCTGAAAGCCGCCGACGTCCGGCAGATGTCCTACGTGCCGGATGCCGGCCACAGCCAGCTCATCCGCCTGTTCTCTGCCGACCGCGACGTCACCACCAATGTGCTGACGACCGAGGAGGAGGGTGTCGCGATCGCGGCGGGTGCCTGGCTTGGCGGCCAGCGCAGCGTCTTGCTGATGCAGTCGAGCGGAGTCGGCAATTGCATCAACATGCTGTCGCTGTCGGCGATCGGCCGATTTCCGCTGCTGATGCTGGTGACGATGCGCGGCGAATGGGCCGAGTTCAATCCCTGGCAGGTGCCGATGAGCCGCGCGACGCAGCCGTCGCTGGAGGCGATCGGCGTCACGGTGATGCGCGCCGAGACGCCGGATGACCTGATCGAGACCGTACAATCCGCCGCGGCGCTCGCCTATGACGCCGATCAGCAGATCGCGGTGCTGATCGGACAGCGCCTGATCGGCCGGAAGAAGTGGTGATTGCACATGCCTAGCTCGCTCCAACCCCAGCTCGAACGCCGCGCCGCCGTGGCGACCCTCCTGAAGCATCGCCAGGACACGCTGATCGTCGCCGGCCTCGGTTCCCCCACCTATGACTTGCATGCGGTCGGCGACCGCGACGACAATTTCTATCTCTGGGGGGCGATGGGCGGCGCCGCGCTGATCGGGCTTGGCCTGGCGCAGGCGCAACCGGAAAAGCGAATCCTGGTCCTGACCGGCGACGGCGAACAGTTGATGGGGCTTGGCGGCATCGCCACCGTCGGTGTCGCGCGCCCGCGCAATCTCGACATCGTCGTGATCGACAACCAGCACTTTGGCGAGACCGGCATGCAGGCGAGCCACACCGGGCGCGGCGTCGATCTCACGGCGATTGCCGCGGCTTGCGGCTTCGCCACGACCGGAACCGTGCGAACGATCGAGGAGGTGGAGCTCCTCGCGGCGCAAATCGGCGAGCCCGCCGACGGGCCGCGCCTTTTCGTCATCAAGGTGCGGGCGGAAAATCCGGCGCGCTCGCTGCCCTCACGCGATGCCGTCTTTATCACGAACCGGTTCCGTGCTCATCTCGGCTTTGCGGCGCTCTAGGTCGGAGCTCTCACCCGGCGTGGGCCCGCCGCGAGCAGCTATTCTGGAGTGAGACCCATGAAACTTTCCGGCAAGGTCGCTGCCATCACCGGCGCGGCGCGCGGCATCGGCAAGGCCTGCGCACAGCGATTCCTCGACGACGGCGTCAAGGTCGTCATCTCGGATGTCGATGCCGATGGCCTCGCCAAGACGGCCGCCGAGCTCGGACAGCCGGATGCCTTGCGCACCGTCGTTGGCAATGTCGCCAAGCGCGCCGACGTCGACCAGCTCGTCGCAACCGCCGTCAAGGAATTCGGCCGGCTCGACATCATGGTCAACAATGCCGGCGTCGCCCGCAACCAGGACATCCTGCAGATTTCCGAGCAGGATTTCGACGACGTCATCGCCATCAACCTGAAGGGCGCGTTCTTCGGCGTGCAAGCGGCAGCGAAGCAGATGATCGCGCAAGGCGGCGGCGGGGTCATCATCAACATGTCCTCGGTCAACGCGCTGCTGGCGATCCCGACGCTCGCGACCTACGCCATCTCCAAGGGCGGCATGAAGCAGCTCACGTCGGTCGCTGCCGTCGCGCTCGCTCCGCACGACATCCGCGTGGTGGCGGTCGGGCCGGGCACGATCCTGACCGACATGGTGGCGTCGGCGATCTACACTTCCGAGGATGCTCGCAAGAACGTGCTATCGCGCACCCCGATCGGCCGCGGCGGCGAGCCGAGCGAGGTCGCTTCCGTCGTCGCGTTCCTGGCGAGCGACGATGCGTCCTACATCACCGGACAGACGATCTATCCGGACGGCGGCCGGCTGATCCTGAACTATACGGTGCCGGTGAAGGAGAAGTAGGCTCCGCATCCTCCGGTGTCATCGCCCGGCTTGACCGGGCGATCCAGTACTCCGTGACGCCTGCGATTGAACCGAGGCGCCATGGCGTACTGGATGCCCCGCCTGCGCGGGGCATGACTGCGGTTGTTATATGCGGCAGCCTGCGCTCACTCCGCCGCTAGCGTCACCCCGTGGCCGAGCCGCTTCGAGATGCTGCCGGCGCAGTCGCGCAAGGCATTGGCGATGGGGCTGTCCCAGCGCGCATCGAAAGTGCCTTCCGGGCCCATCGCGGTGATGACCAGCGCGACATGGCCGGAATGATCGAAAACCGGCGCGGAGAACGCGTTGACGCCGGGCAGGGGATCGCCGAGCGCGCGTGCGAGGCCGTGCTTGCGGACCTCGGCGAGCATCTCAGTGACCTTCGCGCTCTTGATTGCGCGCTTCGGATTGTAGCCGACCCCATGACGGTCGAGGCCGCTTTCGAGTGCGGCGCTGATCGTCTTCTCCGGCAGGAAGGCGGCAAAGGCGCGGCCGGTCGCGGTCTCCAGCAGCGCCATCACCGAACCGGCGCGCATCACGATGTGAACCGGCTGGCCGGGCTCTTCGAGCTGCACCACGGTCGGACCATGCGTGCCCCACACCGCCAGTGAGACCGCGTGGCCGATCTGGCTCGCGAGTGCCGCGATCTTCGGCCTTGCGATGCGCACGCCGGAAAGCCGGCGCAGGCTGATCAGGCCGAGCTCCAGCGCCAGCGCGCCGATCTCGTAGCGGCCGGTGGTTTCGTCCTGCTCGATCAGCCCGATGCGGGAGAAGCTGGCGAGATAGGGATGTGCTTTGGCCGGCGTCATGCCGGCCTCGCGCGCGAGATCGCGCAGCATCATCGGCTCGCCGCTCCTGGCGAGCGCGCGGAGCAATTCTCCGCCGACCTCGATCGACTGGATGCCGCGGCTTTCTCTCTTCATGCGCCTCCTAGCGCGTGTTTCGGTTACGCCGCGCTGCGCTTGGCGGCGCTGTCGGCGAGATGACGGCCGGCAATGTAACCGAAGGTCAGCGCCGGCCCAAGCGTGATGCCGGCGCCCGGATAGTTACCGCCCATGATGCTCGCCATGTCGTTGCCGGCGGCATAGAGCCCGGGGATGACGCGGCCTTCGGCGTCGAGCGCGCGGGCGTTCTCGTCGGTGACGATGCCGGCATAGGTGCCGAGATCGCCGACCACCATCTTGATGGCGTAGAACGGGCCGGTCTCGAGCGGCGCGACGCAGGGGTTGGGGCCATGCAGCGCGTCGCCCTGGTAGCGATTATAGGCCTTCGAGCCCTTGCCGAAGGCGCCATCATGGCCTTGCGGCGCGGTAGCGTTGAACTGCGCCACGGTCTCGGCGAAGGCCTTGGCGTCGATGCCCGCTTTCGCCGCGAGCGCCTCCAGCGTATCGCCGCGCATGAGATAGCCGGTGCGCAAGTGATGGCCGAGCGGCATCGGGAAGGGCGGCACGCAACCGAGGCCGTATTTGCGCAGCGTCTTGTGATCGCAGACGAGGAAGGCGGCGATCTCCTCGCCGGGCTTTGCCGCCTTGACCATGGCCTGGACGAAGTCGTGATAGGAGTTGCCTTCGTTGGCAAAGCGCTTGCCGTCGCGCATCACGGCGATCACGCCCGGCTTGGCGCGGTCGATGAAGTGCGGCATCACGCCCTTTGAGCCGTCCTTGCGCGTGGTCAGCGACACCGGCACCCAGGCCGCCGCGTTCGGCAGGCGATCCTCGATGCGGCCGCCGGCGCTTTCCGCAAGACGCAGGCCATCGCCGGTATTGCCGGCCGGTCCGGGCGAATAGTGCTCGTTGCCGGTCGGCGCGTGCGGAAACATTTGTTTGCGCCGCTCTACGTCGTGCGGAAAGCCGCCGCAGGCGAGCACGACACCTTGGCGCGCGCGAATACGTACATCGCGTCCCTCGCGCGTGACGATCGCGCCGGTCACTGCGCCGTTCTCGATCGTCAGCTCGCGCACGGGGGAGGACAGCCACATCGGTATCTTGAGGTCGAGCGCGGATTTCGCGAGGCGTCCCGCGAGCGCATTGCCGTTGGTCAGCGTCATGCCGCGGCCATAACGCAGCACGTCCATAAAGTGCCGCGACAGGCGCTTTGCGACGTAGACCGCCGAGGTCAGCGACTTCGTCACGCGCATGAAATGGATGATCTCCTTGCCCGATCCGAGCATCATGCCGAACACGGTGAGCTCCGGAAGCGGCATGCCGAGCGTCTTGATCTGGTCGCCGAGCTCGCGGCCGTCGAACGGGCGCGTCACCATCGAGCGGCCGCCTTGGGCGCCGCCGGGTGCTTCCGCATGATAGTCCGGAAACACCAGCGGCATGTCGAAGCGCAGCGCGGTCTTGGTGGTGAAGAAATCGACCGCCTCGGGGCCGGCGCTCAAGAACGCATCGACCCGCGCGGCGTCAAAATTGTTGCCGGCTTCGTGCCGCAGGTATGTGCAGGCCTGCTCCGGCGTCTCCTCGATGCCGTAGGCCTTCGCCAGCGAGGTGCCGGGGATCCAGAGCCAGCCGCCGGAGCGGGCCGTGGTGCCGCCGAAGCGAGGCTCCTTCTCGACGATCAGCACGTCGAGGCCGCGGGAGCGGGCGGTGATCGCGGCCGACATGCCGGACGCACCCGATCCGGCCACGAGCACATCGCACTCGTAAGTCTCAATTGCGCTGCGCTCGTTGCCGGTCATGCGGGCCTCACTTCTTCAAGAGCGGACACTTGGACTCGGAGACCGGACGGAAGGCATCCTCGCCCTTCACGGTCTTGACGATATCGAGGTAGTCCCAGGGTTCCTTGGACTGCTCGGGCGACTTCACCTTGGCGAGATACATGTCGCGGATGACGCGGCCGTCCTCGCGCAACTTGCCGCCATGGACGAAGATATCCTCGATCGGCAGCTCGCGCATCTTCGCCATCACCTTGGCGGGATCGTCGGTGCCGGCGGCCTTGATGCCTTTCAGATAGTGCAGCACCGAACCGTAGACGCCAGTCTGGATCATCGTCGGCATCACCTTGGTGCGCTCATAGAATTTCTTCGACCAGGCGCGGGTCGCTTCGTCCATGTTCCAGTAGGAGGCCGTGGTCATGTAGGTGCCCTGCGCGGCCTTGAGGCCGATCGCGTGCACGTCGGTGTCGAACATCAAGAGGCCGACGAGCTTCTGGCCGCCCTGCACCAGGCCGAACTCGCCGGACTGCTTGATCGCGTTATCGGTGTCCTGGCCGGCATTGGCGAAGGCCACCACGTCGGCCTTGGAGCTTTGCGCCTGCAGCGCGAAGGAGGAGAAGTCGGCCGTGTTGGTCGGATGCCGCACGCCGCCGAGCACCTTGCCGCCCATCTCGTTGATGAAGCGCGTCGCGTCCTTCTCGAGCTGCTGGCCGAAGGCGTAGTCGGCGGTGATGAAGTACCAGGACTTGCCGCCTTCCTTGATCACGGCAGAGGCGGTCACCTTCGACAGCGCGTAGGTGTCGTAGGTGAAATGCACGGTGTTCGGGCTGCACAGCTCGTCCGTCAGCGAGCTTGCGCCCGGACCGGAGAGTAGGGCGATCTTGTTGCGCTCGCGCACCATGTTGTGGACGGCGATCGCGATGCCGGAGTTCGGGATGTCGACGACCGCATCGACCTTGCCGTTGTCGAACCAGCCGCGCACGATCTGCACGCCGACGTCGGTCTTCATCTGATGGTCGGCGCTGATGATCTCGATCGGCTTGCCGAGCACGGTCGGCCCGAATTCCTCCACCGCCATCTTGGCGGCCTCGACCGAGCCCGGCCCGCTGTTGTCGCGGCCCCAGCTCGACAAATCCGTCAACACGCCGATCCGCACCACGTCGTCGGAGACCTGCGCATGTGCCGCCGTCGTCATCGCCGTCGAAGTCATGGCCGCGACCACGGCGCAGGCCAAAAGCCCTCTCATCGTCGTTCCCTCTCTTTATGTCCGCGTCTTGCGGCAGGTATGGAGTTGGCGGTAAATTAGATATTGGCAAATTAGTTTGTCAATGGCGAATCGGGCGGTTCCGGGGTGCGCGAGCAGACGGCTGCCGCTAGGACGACCAGACGTCGATGCCTGAGCAAGTTGCAACCAACTTCGTGATTGGCCATGATGCCTGCCGGCAATCTGGGGCAGGGCATGACGGCAGCAACGGAGGTCGCCGCCGCGACGGAGAAATCGACGACGGCGCATGTGGTCTGGGCGAGCGCGCTCGGCACCGCGATCGAGTGGTACGACTTCCTGATCTACGGCACGGCCGCAGCGCTCGTGCTCAACAAGCTGTTCTTTCCGAGCTTCGATCCCTTCGTCGGCACACTCGCGGCGTTCTCGACCTATGCGGTCGGCTTCGTCGCGCGCCCGATCGGCGGCGCCATCATCGGACATTACGGCGACCGGCTCGGCCGCAAAGCCATGCTGGTGGTGACCATGATCGCGATGGGGCTCGGCACCTTCCTGATCGGCTGCCTGCCGACCTACAGCCAGATCGGCGTTTGGGCGCCGATCTTCCTCGTCATCCTGCGCTTCATCCAGGGCATCGGGCTCGGCGGCGAATGGAGCGGGGCGGTCGTCATGGTGATCGAGCATGCCGGCAACCGCCGCGGCTTCTATGGCAGTCTGGTTCAGATCGGGTTTCCCGTCGGGGTAGCCGCCTCCACCGGCATCTTCGCCCTCATGACGAAACTGCCAGAAGCGGATTTCCTGAGCTGGGGCTGGCGCGTGCCGTTTCTGATCAGCATCCTGCTCGTCGGCATCGGCTTCATCGTGCGGCTGAAGCTCGCGGAGACCCCGCACTTCAAGGAGGTGGTCGAGCGCAAGAAGGTCCTGGCGCAGCCGGTGTGGGAAGTGCTGCGCCGCGACTGGCGCAGCTTCCTGCTCGCGATCGGCATCACCGTCTCGGAAGTAGGGCTGGCCTATCTGCTCACCGTGTTCACCGTGGTCTACGCCACGACCAAGCTCGGGCTGCCGCGCCAGGTGATCCTGGATGCGGTGGTCTACGCCGCGATCGTCGAGTTCGCGACACTCCCGCTCGCCGGCTGGCTCTCCGACATTTTTGGCCGCAAGGCGCTCTACCTGGCCGGCGGCGTCTTTTCCGTCGCGCTCGCGTTTCCGCTGTTCTGGTTCCTCGACACAAGGGAGCCGGCCCTGATCACACTCGCCCTCGTCGTGACGATGACGCTGACGCATGCGCTGCTATTCGGACCGAAGGCGGCGTTCATGCCCGAATTGTTCCGCACCCAGGTGCGCTACAGCGGCGCTTCGTTAGGGGCTAATGTCGCGGCCGCACTCAGTGGCGGCTTCTCGCCGCTGATCGCAGCGGCGCTGCTCGCCTGGGCCGGCTCGTACTGGGCGGTCTCGCTCTACATCATCGCGCTCTCGGTGATCACCATCATCGCGACCCTAATAGCACCGGAGACGGCGCGCGATTCGCTCAGGTCGTGAGCGCCGCTAAGGGCATGCTGGGTTTGCCGCGCCCGGCACCACCAGGAAGGTGATGGTTGCCGGCGCGAGGCGGACTGCACCTGGCGCCGTCGGCAGACCCGCAATATCAGGCAATCGGTCGCCTGCCGCGAGCGCGAGCGTCCCGCCGTTCAGTTGCGCCGTCGCGCCTCGCAGCCGCGCCGCGCGAAGCGTGTAGCGTTCGGACGGAAGTGGCAGGACCAGCGAGTGCGAGGTGTCGCGCGAGATATTGATCGCGAGCAGCGTGACCGCGCCGCGCGAAGCGGGATGGCAATGCGCGTAGACGTGAAGACCGGGCGCGGCGGCCGCGCCCGCATCGAGCACCGTCGTTCCCATCAGGCGGTGCCAGAGCAGCGCGGCCCAGTAGTTCGGGCGGGGGCGGAAGGTCGTCTCATCCAGCAGGCCGTAATCACTGGCCGCGAGCGTATTGTGCATCACCACCTGGACGCCGGCTCTTGCGAGGCGTCCGAGCTGGTCGAGATAGCGGTACGTGTCGAGAAACGTCTTGTCCCAGCGGTCGCCGCCGCAGGCCGCATTCGCCGTCTCGGTCAGCCAGATCGGCTTGCCCGGCTCGAACGCGTCGCGCAAGGCGCGGTAGACCGCCAGTGTCGCATCAGTACGGGAGAGCCATTCCTCTTTGAGCGCCTGCCTCGGATCATCACGGCCGCCGCAGCGCGGCGAGATCGTGTTGTAGTGATGATAGGAGAAGCGATCGACGCCGGGGCCGGACGCGGCGAGCAGATCGCGCGTGGTGATGCCCGATGCGGATTGTGAGGCGGTGTCGCCGACCGAGGCGGGACCGACGATCAGCGTCTCCGGCGCGGCGCGCTTCATCCACGCGCGAAACATCCTGAAGTCGCGGCCATAGGCGTTCGCGTCATATCCCGGCGGTGCGCCGTTATCGGCCGCAAGCGTCGGCTCGTTCATGAATTCGGCCGCCGCGATGTGGCCGCCGAGCGAATGCGTGAAATCGACCAGGCGTTGCGCCTGATCCGGCGTCCACACGCCGTTGCGATCGCGGCTGCCGGGACTGACTGCGAAGGAAGTCACGATTTCCGCATCGGCCGCACGCGCGAAATCGACGACGCCGCGCCACCGCGCGCGGCTGAGCACGGCGTCGAATCCGGCAGGCGGTTTCGCGGGAGGGGTTTCCGTGTCGGCAAGGAAGGTCGCATTGGCCCAGGTGCCGCTGACGCGCATATAGGCCGGCGACAGCGCGGCTGCGAGCATGCGCAGACGCGGGCTGGCGAGATCAGTCGGTGGTCTATAGCTGTAACGATTGCGCGCATCGAATGCGCGCTGCCAGCGCGGATAAGGTTTCCAGAACCGTCCACCGGTCACCTCCACCATCTCGATGTTGTAGGACTGGAAGCGCGAATCGATCGTGCCGACCGCTTTCAGCTCCGCGGGCGCGATCGATACCTCATCAGCGTGCGCCGCACATAACCGTGCCCCAATCAGCAGCGCGATGGTCATCTCGATGGCTGCAAGACCCTGTCCTCGCCTTCTTGTGCAGCGCATCTCTTGCTCCCGGTCTTGGCTTCGCACGATCCCCCGCCAGCCGCTGCCCTTGGGGGCGACCCGCAACGGGGTGCCGATCGGCTTACTCCTTGCTGACCTGGCGTCAAAAAAATCTTCGCCGGACCTCTTGAAATCGATTTCCGGTTTTCTAAGTGGATTTTCGCCGCGAGAGCGGCGTGCCGGACGCCAGATCGGGTCCGGCGCGGGCGCCGGACTGGTGTCTTCGGACCCCGTCTGAGACCCTGTCTTGCGTCCCTTCGTATCCAGCTTGCTCTTTGGAGGACTTGGTTATGAGGACCACCTTTGACTTCGCCCCCCTGTGGCGCTCGACCATCGGCTTTGATCATCTGGCCGATCTCGTCGACAGCACGTTGCGTCAGGCGACCGAGGACAATTATCCCCCCTACAACATCGAGCGTTCCGGCGAGGATCACTACCGGATCAGCCTTGCCGTGGCGTTGGCGATATCACCGTGACGGCGGAACAGAACGCGCTCATCATCGAGGGCCAGAAGCCCGAGACCAGCGCGCACGAATATCTGTACCACGGCATCGCCGCGCGTCCGTTCCGGCGCGTGTTCAACCTCGCCGACTATGTTCAGGTGAAGCAGGCATCCTTCCAGGACGGGCTCCTGATCATCGATCTCGTCCGCGAGGTTCCGGAGGCCATGAAGCCGCGGCGCATCGAGATTGCGAGCGGCACGTCTCCTACGTCGCAGATCGAGCAGCAGAAAGCAGCTTAGGCTCGTCCAAAGCGTTGTCTTAGGAGCGTGGACGGCATGTGGCCTCGGCGCTCTCGAGACCGTTGAACGAAGGAGAACACCATGGCTATTCGCGATCTTATTCCCTGGTCGAGAAACCAGGAGCTTGCGCAGGCGCGGGACAGCTACGATCCGTTCATGACGCTGCATCGCGAGATGAACCGTCTGTTCGACGACGTGTTCCGGGGCTTCGGCGGATCCGGCCTGCCGCTGATGAAGGGGCGCCTCGGCTGGCCAAGGATCGAACTCAGCGACACCGACAAGACGCTGACGATCTCGGCGGAGCTGCCCGGGATGACGGAGAAGGACGTCCAGATCGAAATCACCAATGGCGTCCTGACGATCCGCGGCGAGAAGAAGGATGAGCACAAGGATGAAGGCAAATACTTCACCGAGCGCTACTACGGCGCCTTCGAGCGGCAGATTCCGCTTGAGGACGTCGACGAAGACAAGGCCGAGGCGTCGTTTAAGGACGGTGTCCTGACTATCTCGTTGCCGAAATCGGAGAAGGCGCAGGCAGCCGTCAAGCGCATCGCCATCAGCACGCACTAGCACAAATCACAGACGGCGGCGTCGGCGCCGCCGTCCAATCGTCACCCAAACCCATCCCTTGGAAAGGAGCGTTGAGGGAGGCATTGCCGATGACCGACATCAACACCAATGCCAGCAACCTAGGCCCGCTGCTTCATCCCGCGGCCCATTACGAATCCCCCACCGACGTCCTGAATGCAGCGGACCTTTCCGCGCCGGAGAAGCGGATCATCCTGTCGTCCTGGGCGTCCGACATGTACGCCGTCGAATCCTATCCCGCCTTGCGCGAAATTCCGGGCATGCGTTGCACGATCCGACTGGCCGACATTCTTTCGGCCCTGCGGCAGCTCGACGGCGACAATGACGACGACCCGCCGCGCGGCGGCGGTGTATCGATGCGATTGCGGCGGCCTTGGGCCGCCGCGGACTGGAAGCGCGTGTGACGCTGTCGCCGGCCGTTCTGGCAATCGTGCTGCCCAGCCGAGTCCAGGCGCCTGGGCTGTTTGTTCTTCTTGCAGGCTTCGCCAGCGCGCAGGGACGAGCTTCGCCTCAAGCCGCGCGATGTGGAGCCTCGCCCTGTAGGTCGCTGATCAGCCGCCGCTCACGCTCGATCCGCTGGCGATAGAGTTTGCGTTCATGATCGGCTTTCGCGTTTGCAAGAAGGAATTCGTAATGCCCGATCACCTTCTCGCTGCCTCGAATGAGCAGGTCTCGGTCTGTGTTCATTGCGCAGCTCCGGTCGCGTCAATCGGCGGCTTGGAAGAGCGGAAGGTCACGGGAAAGGTCGCCGCGGTCAGGCTATCAAGCGCCGACTGCTCTTCTGCGAAACGTCTCTCGATGAACTGGCGTTCTATCTCTGCCAGCCTGGTCTTCAGCAGTCGTCGGTAGCGGTGGATGTTGTTACGGTGCGCGCGAATACGGGCCAAATTCTCATCGAGCATCATCGTCTCTCCAGACGGTCGCGTTCAAGTCCTTTGATTATTGAAGGTGAGAAAGAGATTTCTCGGCGAGAAAAATATTCAGCGGAAAGTCGGTGTCAAGATGTTCAAGGCCGCTGCTGCGCCACGGTCGAAACAAGGAGCAAACGGACTGAGGTTGGGACGAGACGCCGTCACCTGGTCCGCGGCGCGGCGGCGGCTTTTCCGGCCGGCCGGCCCTTGCGCACGACATTCCAGAAGTTCTCGGCGGCGCGGGTCATGCGGGCGCGCGGACGGAACAGCGAGATGCCGATCGGAATTTCCCACTCCGCACCGCCTGCACGTAGCAGTCGGCCGCTGTCGAGATCGGCGCCGACGAGGCCCATCGGCGCCCACGTCACGCCACGTCCCTCGCGCGCCATGTCGATCAGCAGCATGACCGGTGCTGCGAAGCTCGGAACGAGCCAGGCGGCGGGATCCTTCGCCGCCAGGAACGATGTGACGAGGCGTCCCACGCCCGAACCCGGATGATAGGCGAGATAAGGCAGCGGCGCGCCGGATGCGCCGGGCAGGGCGTAGCGCGGCTTTGCCTTGCTGCGCCGTCCGCCGCGGCCCGGCTTCGTCATGGGCGCGCTGATCGGGATCAGCATGTCGGTCGAAAGTTCGATCCGCAGGAAGCGATCCATGTCGAGCCGGCTTACCAGGGAGGGATGATAGTGCGCCAGCAGGAAATGCGCCTGTGCATCCAGCAGCAGCTTTTCGCAGCCGGCGAAATTGGAGGCGACGAGCTGAACGGCGGAGCCGGCCCGCGCGCTGTCCGAGCTGCGGATCCATTCCGGAAAGAACGTCTGCGACAGCGCGTGCGTGGCCGCGAAGGTGATGGTCTCGGCTTTCAGCCGCGCCACTTCGAGGGCTTCCTCCCGCCCGACCAGGACGCGGCGCAACACGTCTTCGGCGACGGGACGAAAGCTTTCGCCGGCAGCCGTCAGCGTGATCGTGTGGGTTGAACGCTCGAACAGCGGCGTGCCCAGCCACTCCTCGAGCGACCTGATGCGGCGGCTCAGCGCCGGCTGGGTCACGTGCCGGCGCTCGGCGGCGCGGGAGAACCCGCCCTCCTCGGCGATGGCAAGGAAGTCCTCCAGCCAGATCAGGTCCATAATGACGTTTTGTCCTCAAATCATTCCGATACGGCATTAGCGCCTGATGCGCCGCTGGTCCAATGTAAATGGCATCGCAAAACCAGAACAAGGCGCCATCCCGCATGGCGCGACGATTGCGCTTGGAGGAAAGCAAATTGCAGGTCGCCGCAACTCCGTTGTCTGAGCCCATCCCGAGGTCGATCGCCGAGCGGCGGCGCAAGCCGCTCTGGCGCGAGCAGTATGTCCTGGTCGTGGCCGGTGCGGCGCTCGGCGCGCTGTTCGGCTTTCTGCTTCCGACCGTGGCGGTCGAGTTCAAGCCGCTCGGCGACAGCTTCATCTCGCTGATCAAGATGACGATCGCGCCACTGATCTTCCTGGTCGTGGTCACCGGCATCGCGCAGGTCGGCGACATGAAGGCGGTGGGCCGCATCGGCCTCAAGGCCTTCGCCTACTTCGAGGCGGTGACGACCCTCTGCTTGTTGATCAGCTTCGTGGTCGTGCGCTGGGTCCAGCCCGGCGCGGGCGTCGCCCACGCCACCGCGCAGCAGGCGGAGACCGTTGCCCGCTATTCGCAGGCCCATGTCGGCTCGCTCTCGGTCTACATCCAGCACATGATTCCGGAGAGCTTTGTCGGCGCGTTCGCGAGCGGCGATGTGCTCCAGGTTCTCGTGCTCGCGCTGCTGTGTGGCATCGGGCTGTTGCTGCTCGGCGAGAAGGCCGTGCCGCTGCGCTCAGGGCTGGAGAAGCTTACCGAGCTCATCTTCAGCGTCGTCCATGTCGTTGTCGCGCTGGCGCCGATCGGGGCCTTCGGCGCGATGGCTTTTACGGTGGCGAAGTTCGGCGCCGCGACGCTCTATGCGCTGGCGCTGCTGGTTGGCACCGCCTGGGCGATGATGGCGTTCTTCATTTTCGTCGTTCTCGGCGCGATCTGCCGCCTTGCCGGCATACGCCTGATGGACCTGTTGCGCCTGCTCCGCACCGAACTGCTCGTCGTGCTCGGCACGTCGTCTTCGGAAACCGCCATCCCCGGCATGATGGAAAAGCTGCCGAAGGCGGGTGTCGGGCGTGCGGTGGCGGGCCTCGTCATCCCCTCCGGCTATTCCTTCAACCTCGACGGCGTCGCGCTGACGCTGCCGCTCAGCACGATCTTCGTCGCCCAGGTCTACGGCATCGAGCTGACCGCCGCGCAGCAACTGAGCCTGTTCGTGGTGATGCTGTTCACCAGCAAGGGCGCCGCCGGCGTCACGGGCGGCGCCTTTGCCGCGCTCGCGGCCACCGTGGTGGCCGCCGGGCTGCCGGCGGAAGGCCTGGCGCTGCTGCTCGGTATCGACCGTTTCATGTCGCTGGCACGCGCCATCACCAACACCATCGGCAACGCGGTCGCCTCGATCGTCGTCGCCAAATGGGACGGCGAATTCAACCGCGAGGACTGGGCCCAGTCCGCCGCTCAAACCCAAGCAGTGAAGTAAGGATCAATGGCTACCAACACCAATGAACTCCCGGTCATCGCACTGACCCCGGGCGATTGCACTGGCATCGGCCCCGAGCAGACCGTGCGTATCCTCTCCGACGACCGCCTCGCCGACGTGGCGCGCCTCGTCGTGGTCGGTGACGCCCGCGTGCTCGAGATGGGGATGGCGCATGCCGGCGTGAAGTTGAAGATCGAGCGGATTGCTTCGCCGAAGGCCGCGTCTTGGGGCCGCGGCACGGTGCAGCTCGCCGATCTCGGCAACACTGACCCGTCGAAATTCCCGCTCGGCAAGGCCAGCGCCGAGTCCGGCCGTCTGACCGGCGAGACGCTGTCGCGCGCGATCGACTTCGCCAAGGCCGGCGAAGTCGATGCGATCACCTTCGCGCCGCTGAACAAGCGCGCGATGTTCGACGGCGGCTGGAAGTTTCCCGACGAGCACAAGATGTTCGCGAGCCTGCTCGGCCACACCTCCTATTTCTCCGAGATGAACGTGCTGGACGGCCAGTGGATGTCGCGCGTCACCGGGCATCAATCGCTGCGCGAGGCGCTGGAGGGCATCAATCCGGAAAGCATCACCGATGCGATCGAGCTGGTCGACCGCATGATGCGCAAGGCTGGCGTCGCCAAGCCGCGCATCGCGGTCGCCGCGCTCAACCCGCATGCCGGCGAGGGCGGTCTGTTCGGCCGCGACGAGATCGAGATGATCAGGCCTACCGTGGAGGCGGCCGCGAAGACGGGTATCGCCTGCAGCGGGCCTTATCCCGCCGATACCGTCTATATCCGCGCCTTCGCCGGCGAGTTCGACAGTGTGGTCGCGATGTATCACGACCAGGGCCAGATCGCGACCAAGCTGCGCGGATTCAACCGCGGTGTCACCGTCACCGCCGGTCTCGATACCGTTTTCACCACGCCGTCGCATGGTACGGCGTTCGACATCGTCGGCAAGGGCGTGGCCAACACCGGCGCGCTCGAAAGCTCTGTCCGCCTCGCGGCCAAACTGGTTTCGATGAAGGTTCGGGAGGCAGCCTATGCCAACTGATCGCAGGACCCTGCTGCAGGCCGCCGCCGCGCTGCCGCTCGCCACGGCCAGCGCCAATGCCGCTCTCGCGCAAGCCCCGGTCGCGGCGCCAGCGGCAGCGCCGCCCAAAGAGGTCACGCGCAGGCTCGCGCATTATCTCGTCACGGCGAGCTATGACGATCTGCCGGCAAACGTCCGGAAGGAAGGCGTCCGCACACTGTTGAACTGGGTTGGCGTCGCGATCGGCGGATCGCGTCACGAGACGGTCGACATCGCGGTCGCGGCGCTCGGTCCGTTCTCGGGTCCGCAGCAGGCCTCCCTGTTCGGGCGGCGCGAGCGATTCGACATCATGAACGCGGCCTTCATCAACGGCGTGTCGAGCCACATCTTCGACTATGACGACACCCATCTGAAGACGATCATCCATCCCGCCGGTCCGGTCGCCTCGGCGATCCTCGCGATATCGGAGATGCAAGCCGTCTCGGGCAAGGAGTTCCTGAACGCGCTCGTGCTCGGCGTCGAGACCGAGTGCCGGATCGGCAACTCGGTCTACCCGAACCACTACGATGTCGGCTGGCACATCACCGGCACAGCGGGCGTGTTCGGTTCAGTTGCCGCGGTGGGCAAGCTGCTCAAGCTGAACGAGCAGCAGATGACCTGGGCGCTCGGCCTTGCGGCGTCCCAGCCGGTGGGTCTGCGCGAATCCTTCGGCTCGATGAACAAGAGCTTCAATCCTGGCCGCGCCGCTGCGAACGGCATCTTCGCGGCGATCCTGGCGTCGAAGAATTTCACCTCGTCAGGCGCGATGATCGAGGCCAAGCGCGGCTGGGCCAACACGATCAGCACCAAGCAGGACTATGGCGAGATCCTGGGCGACCTCGGCAAGCGCTACGAGGCCGCACTCAATACCTACAAGCCGTTCGCCTGCGGAATCGTCTTGCATCCGGCGATCGACGCCGCGATCCAGCTTCGCAACCAGAACAAGCTGACCGCCGATCAGATCGAGCGTGTCGATTTGAAGGTCCATCCGCTCGTGCTCGAGCTCACCGGCAAGAAGACGCCGCATCAAGGCCTCGAGGGCAAGTTCAGCGTCTATCACGCGGTCGCGGTTGCGATCGTCGAGGGCGCCGGCGGCGAGAAGCAATTCAGCGACCGTGCCGTGACGGATCCGACCGTGGTCGCGCTGCGTGACCAGGTGATTCCGGTCATTACCCCTGGCATCAAGCCGGAGCAGGTCGACTTGACAATCGTGCTCAAGGACGGGCGCAAGCTGAACCGCTATATCGAACACGCGATCGGCAGCTTCGAGGTGCCGATGACCGACAAGCAGCTCGAGACCAAGTTCTCCGACCTTGCCGACGGCATCCTTCCGGCCGCGGCGACCCGGCGGATCATGGATGCCTGCTGGAATCTCGAGCATCTGCCGAATGCGGCTGATATCGCAAAGATGTCGGTCCCGGCCTGATCGAGGAGAAAGTGAAGCCGTCGCGCCGACGTTTCCTGCAATCCGCAGTCGCAACCGCCGCCGTGACGGCATCGCAAGGGCGCGCCGGTGCTGGGTGCCGACCGAGCCGAAAAGCTGATAGAACAGATCGGCGATCTCGAACGACTTGATGAGGTCGGCAAGTTGATGGCCGTGTGATGCAACAACCATTCAGCGTGCCGAGCGACGTTTGCGCGCGAATTGTTCGAGAGTTTTTCGACCGGCTCAAACCATGAGAGACGAGTCCGAATAAGCCTGCCAAGAGGCTCGGACGAAACGTAGAACGAATGGGAGAAAACGATGAGCTTGAGGCGAATGCTTGCCGGCTATCTCGGCGCGACGGCGCTGTTGCATGCCGGTGCCGCGATGGCGGCGACTGTCGAGATATCCGCCAATGACATCGGCGGGCAGGTGACCAGCGACAAGGGCGCGGAGGCCGGGGTCTGGGTGATTGCCGAGACCAGGGACCTGCCAACCAAATACGCGAAGGTGGTGGTCACCGACGATCAGGGCCGGTTCGTCATCCCGGACCTTCCCGCGGCCAACTACAAGGTCTGGGTCCGCGGCTACGGCCTGCAAGACACGGCGCAGCAGGACGCTCGTCCAGGCAAGGTGATGGACTTCAAGGCCGCCCAGGCCTCGCCCAAGCAGGACGCACAGAACTATCCCGGCATGTATTGGTATTCGCTGCTCGACATCCCCAGGCCCGAGGAGTTTCCGGGCACCGGCGACAAGGGCAACAAGATGCCGGAGACCATGAAGTCGCAGGCCCAGTGGGTCGATACGGTCAAGAACATGTGCCAATCCTGCCACGCGCTCGGCACGCGCGGCATCCGCGAAATCCCGAAGGCGTTCACCGAGGGCTATGACTCCCACACCGCATGGGCGATGCGCACCCAGGCCGGCCAGGCGCAGGAATACATGGCGACGGTGCTGGCCAGCATGGGCCCGGAGAAGGTCTATGATCTCTTTTCGAAATGGACCGACCGTATTGCGGCCGGCGAATTGCCGTTCGACAAGCCCGAGCGGCCTAAGGGCATCGAGCGCAATGTCGTCTTCACGATGTGGGACTGGGCCGCGCCGACGCGCTATCAGCACGATGCGATCTCGACCGACAAGCGCAACCCGCGCGTCAACGCCAATGGCCTGATCTACGGATCGTCGGAAGAGAGCTCCGATCTCGTGCCGACGCTCGATCCCGTGAAGAACGTCGCCGGCACCATCAAGCATCCCTATCTCGATCCGAACACGCCATCGTCGACCGATGCCCCGCGCGGACCCTCGGCCTATTGGGGGGACGAACCGATCTGGGATGGCCACACCAGCATCCATAACGTCATGATGGACGAGCAGGGCAAGGTCTGGTTCACCGCGCGTCTGCGTCCGCCGGCCAATCCCGACTACTGCAAGCAGGGATCGGATCTGCCGTCGGCGAAGGTGGCGCCGCAAGCGACATCATTGCGCCAATTGTCGCGCTTCGATCCCGCGACGGGCAAATGGGACCTGATCAACACCTGCTTCACGACCCATCACCTCTATTTCGACGACGATGCCAACCAGACATTGTGGACCAGCTCCGGCGGTCCCGGCCTCGGCGGCGGCATCGTCGGCTGGCTCAACACCAAACAATATCGTGAGACTCTCGACGACGTGAAATCGCAGGGCTGGACGCCGCTGATCATCGACACCAATGGCAATGGCAAGCGCGATGCCTATGTCGAGCACAAGGATCCCGTCGATCCGACCAAGGACAAGCGCATCGCCGCATCCTTCTACGGCATCATGCCGAGCCCGGTCGACGATACGATCTGGGGCCAGGCGATGGACCGCGGTTTCTCCCGCATCGATCAGCCCGGCTACATCGTTCGCGTGACGCCCGGACCCGACCCGGCCAACACCGCACTGGCCGAAGTGTATCAGCCGCCGGAGGGCACGTTCGGTCCGCGCGGCCTCGACATCGGGCTGGACGGCGTGGTGTGGACGGTGTTGTCCAGCGGACATCTCGCACGCTTCGATCGCAAGCTGTGCAAAGGTCCGCTGAACGGACCGACGACGGCCGACGGCAAGCAGTGTCCGGAGGGGTGGAAGACCTGGCGCATGCCCGGACCGCAGTTCAGGGGACTCGATGCCGGCGGCAGTGCCAACCACGCCTATTATGTCTGGGTGGATCGGTACAACACGTTCGGACTCGGCGCCAACGTGCCGATCGCAAGCGC
This sequence comes from Bradyrhizobium sp. ISRA430, assembly GCF_029909975.1. Taxonomy (NCBI): domain Bacteria; kingdom Pseudomonadati; phylum Pseudomonadota; class Alphaproteobacteria; order Hyphomicrobiales; family Nitrobacteraceae; genus Bradyrhizobium; species Bradyrhizobium sp. ISRA430. Next base: position 3,656,985 of record NZ_CP094516.1, on the reverse strand, counting down.
CAACGGCAGCGAGTCGCTGCTCGCACTGGTCAACGACCAGTTCGTGAACATGCGCAATCCATATCCGCTCGGCTTCTTCACCAAGAATGTCGATGGCCGGATCGATGATCCCGACACCGGCTGGAAAGGCCGCGGCTTGTGGACCACGACGGGAACGCGCGCCAGTTTCCACGGAGAGGGCGGCAAGGAGGCCTCGCCCAAAGTCTACAAGGTGCAGATGCGGCCAAATCCATTGGCCCATTGAACGTTTGGCCCTATGAATAACCGCGCCGCTAACGGGCGGCCAAGCAACGGAAAAGAACCATGACAAAGACCTCTCGACGCAACCTGCTCACTGCCGCAGCCGCGATGACCGCGGCGGGCATCGCCGAAGCGGCACCAGCCGCGGCGCAGGCCGGGCCGAAGCCGATCTTCCCGGTGCCGATGGTCGCGATCCCGATCGTCGGCGAGACAAGTGTGTTCCAGGTCCGCCGCATCTACTGCATCGGGCGCAACTATGCGGCGCATGCGATCGAGCGCGGCTCGGATCCGAACCGCGAGCCGCCCTTCTTCTTCCAGAAGCCGACCGACGCGATCCAGAACGTCGCGATCGGCCAGGTTGCCGATCATCCTTATCCGTCGCTGACCAAGAATTATCATCACGAGGTCGAGCTGGTCGCCGCACTGAAGTCCGGTGGCACCAACATTCCGCCGGAGAAGGCGCTCGACCATGTCTACGGTTACGCGCTCGGCCTCGATATGACCCGGCGCGATCTCCAGAACGGCATGGCCGCGGAGAAGAAGCCTTGGGAGATCGGCAAGAGCTTTGACCATGCCGCGGTGATCGGCCCGATTCATCCGGTGAGCAAGACCGGCCATTTCGAGAAAGGCGCGATTTCGCTGGCGGTGAACGGGACCGTGCGGCAGAGCTCGGATCTCAGCAAGATGATCTGGAGCGTCGCCGAGCAGATTTCGAAGCTCTCGGAAGCCTTCGAGCTCAAGGCCGGCGATATCATCTATTCCGGCACGCCGGAAAACGTCGGCCCCGTCGTGAAGGGCGACGTGCTCCTGTGCAAGCTCGAGGGCCTGCCGGACATGTCGATCAAGATCGTCTAATCGGCGTTGCGGATCAGCCTCCGCCGGAACCACGGTTCACGGCGGAGGCCTTTGAATTGCCGGAGTTCCGCAGGCCGTTGCCGCTTGTTGGGCGACAAACAAACTTCCTGCCGCCATATTTGAGTAAGAGTGATCTCCCGTGAGGGAGGCGCTTCGATGAACAAAGCTCTGATTACCGCCGTCGTGATGCTGGCCTGCGTGCCCGCGAGCGCCTTTGCGCAGGAACGCGCGGGCGATGCTGCGCTGGGAGCGGTGTCCGGCGCCATCGTGCTGGGCCCGGTCGGTGCCGTCGCCGGAGCATTGGTCGGCTACACCGCCGGGCCTTCCATCGCCCGGTCATGGGGTGTGAGAGGTTCGCGGTCGGCGAGACACCGGCAGCCGCCACGTCGCGAGTCGAGCCGCGCAATCCCTACCAGCGCGCCACAGCCCACGCGTGAGGCGATGCAGGCCAATGGCCAGATGAGAACTGCCGGCAATCCGCCGGCTCAGGCCGCGCCCGCGGCGGAGCCCGTTCAAGCTGCTCCGGCGGTGCCGGCGCAGACTTCGACGCCGCCGGTTCAGGGATTCGAATGAGGCTACGGTCCTAAGCCGCGGTGGTCTTCGGCCGCAGCCGATCGACCGTCCGCGCAATCAGCGCGGCGACTTCGCCGACCTTCGGGCCGATCCGGAATTCGGGGCCAGCGACGACGACGGAGAGGCGGCGGTCGCCGATCGGCAGCGGAATCGCGGCGCCCGCGAGGTCGCGGCTGTAATCGCCAAAACTTTGGCAATAGCCACGTTCGATCGAGTTGCGCAGCTCCGCTTCCACCGCCTCGATGCTGATCGGCGTCGACGGGCCGTACTGTTTGAATTCGATCTTGCGATAGACCGAGTCGCGCTCCTCCTGCGAGTACTGCAACAACAATGCACGGCCGCTGGCCGTGGCGTGGATCGGCACGCGGTGGCCGATGGTCGCGAAATAGCGGATCGCCGCCTTGGACTCGACGACGTCGATGAACACCGCCATCACGCCGGCCGGCGCCACGATCGAGGCGGTCTCGCCGGTCTCCGCGGAGAGATCGGCGACCAGCGTATGCGTCCAGGGCGGTAGCGGCTCGACCTCCGAGATCATGCGCGCCATCGCCAGCCACCGCGGCGTCGGATAGAAGCCGGCGCGCGGCCGCGGCTCATAGAGATAGCCCTTCTCCGACAGCGTCGCGAGCAGGTTGAAGGTCGATGAACGCGGCCAGCCGAAATGATCTGCGATCTCCGCAAGCGTCGCCGGTTTCCTCACTTGCGCGAAGAACTCCATGATCTCCAGGACGTTTGCGGCTTGGCGAACGATCATGATCCGATCCCGTCTGTCGCGACGCGTTACCCTGATCTATGACTGACCGAGGATCTTCTTCGCGGCGCGAAGATGCGGCTTGTCGATCATCATGCCATCGAGGCGCAGCGTGCCGGAGTTCGGATTGCTCGCGAACGCCGCAATCACCCTCTCCGCCCAGGTGCGCTCGGCTTCGGTCGGCTCGAATGCCGCATTGACGATGTCGACATGCTTGGGGTGGATCAGCGCCTTTGCGGAGAAGCCGTCGCGCCGCGCGGCGCGTGTTTCCTGCTCGAGTCCTGTGAGATTGTCGATGTCGGTATAGACAGTGTCGATCGGCGCGACCTCGGCCGCTGCCGCCGCCATCAGACACAAGTCGCGCGCGAGGCGATAGGGGCTGTGGAAGACGCCGCCCGAGGCCTTCTCGGTGGCGCCGAGCGAGGCGGACAGGTCTTCCGCGCCCCACATCAATCCGGCGAGGCGCGGGGAGCAGTCCTTGTAGGTGCCAAGCCCGAAGATCGATGCGGCGGTTTCGGTTGCGACACAGACGATTCGGGTCGAGCCGACTGTGGTGCCGGCCGCCGCCTCGAAGGCTTCGAGCCAGGTCGCGACCTGGCGTACGTCGTCGCCGCCGCGCGATTTTGGCAGCACGATGCCGTCGGGCACCCCCGGCATCACCGCGGCGAGATCCGCGAGCGTCATGCCGGTGTCGAGTGCATTGACGCGGACATAGAGCTGGTGCGGGCCGCGCCGGCCCTTCAGCATCTCAAGCGTCAGCGTGCGCGCCTCGTCTTTCTTCTCGGTGACGACGGAGTCCTCGAGGTCGATGATCAGCGCGTCGGCGTTGCCCTCGCTCGCCTTCTCGAATTTGCGCGGGGAATCCCCCGGCACGAACAGCATCGAACGCATCAGACCGGCCTCTTGTGCATCATCGCCATGCGGCGGCATTTGCCGACGATCTCGTCGTTCTGGTTGTAGGCGTGGTGCTCGAACTCGACGATGCCCGCCTTGGGGCGCGATTTGGATTCCCGCACAGAGAGCACCTTCGTCGTCGCCCGCAACGTGTCGCCATGGAAGACCGGCTTCGGAAAGGTGACGTCGGTCATGCCGAGATTGGCGACGGTGGTACCCAGGGTCGTATCATAGACCGTCATGCCGATCATGATGCCGAGGGTATAAAGGCTGTTGAAAATGCGCTGCCCGAACTCGGTCTTTTCAGAGAAATGCGCATCGATGTGCAGCGGCTGCGGATTGAGCGTCAGCAGGCTGAACATGGTGTTGTCCATCTCCGTGACGGTTCGGGTCAGCGGATGCCTGAACTCCTGGCCCACGGAAAAGTCCTCGAAATAAAGTCCGGCCATCGCGGCTTCCTCCCTGTCGTTGCGATTCTGGGCGGCGTCCGCTTAAGGCGGCGCCGCTAGGTGAACTGCTTTTTGCTCTGCGAGTTGCTTGATCTCGTCCGCCGAGAAGCCGGCTTCGTGCAAAATGTCGCGGCCGTGCTGGCCGAGCATCGGCGCGGGGCCGGCCGGCTCCGGCTGCGTGACGCTCCAGGTGGAGGGCACGCGCATCTGGCGGATGCGGCCTTCCGCGGGATGATCCACTGTCGTGAAGAAGTCGACCGCTTTGAGATGGGGATCGTCCAAAATCGTCTCCAGCGTATGCATCGGCATCACCGGAATGTCGGCGCGCTCCAGAAGCTCGCGCCACGCCGCGCTCGTGCGGGTGAGGAAGATGTGGCCGATCTCCTCGTAGATCTCGTCTATGTGCTTGGTGCGCGCGGCGTGGTTGGCAAAGCGCGGCTGCTGCAAAAATTCCGGCCGTCCGATCGCCTCGAAGAAGCTGCGCCAGTGCTTGTCGTTGTAGATGAGCACGCAGAGATAGCCGTCGCTGGTCTGGTAGGGGCGGCGATAGCGCGAGAGCAGGCGGGCATAGCCGCCATGGTCGAGCGGCGGATCGTAGGTGAGGCCGCCGAGATGATCGACCAGCACGAACTCGGCCATCGATTCGAACATCGGCACGTCGATGCGCTGGCCGACGCCGGTGCGCTGCTGGTGCAACAGCCCGCCCATGATCGCGTTGACCATCATCAGGCCGACGATGCGGTCGGCGATGGTGACGGGAACGTAACGCGGCGTGCCGTCGCCGGCAGCGGCGAGCAGCGTCGGGACGGTGGCCGCACCCTGGATCAGGTCGTCGTAGGCGGGCTTTGCCGCATAGGGGCCGGACTGGCCGTAGCCGAACGCGCCGACATAGACGAGGGCGGGATTGTTCGCGGCGAGCGTTTCGTAATCGAGGCCGAGCCGGGCCATCGCCTGCGGGCGCACGTTATAGACGAGCGCGTTGGCGCGCCTGGCGAGCCGCAGCAGCGCATCGCGCCCTTCCGGCTTCTTGAGATCGAGCACGATGCTGCGCTTGCCGCGATTGGCGTTGTGGAACATCCCGCCCATGCCGGGCGTGCGGCCGGGACCTATCTGGCGAACGATGTCGCCCTCGGGACTTTCGACCTTGATCACGTCAGCGCCCATGTCCGCCAGCACCTGGGTGCCGTAGGGCCCCATCAGCACGCTGGTCAGGTCGAGAATGGTGATGCCGGCAAGCGGTCCCATAAGGCCTCGTCGGAGTTATTCATATATGTGGAGTTAGAGTTCATAGAACGCGGATGTCAATTTGCGCTGCTCCACGCCAGGACGCATAGCTCCATGCATAGTTCATATGCTTGACATAGAAATTCACATATATGTACATTTCTCTCAAGCAAGAAAATGGAGTGAGGGCCGGCGTTCGGCGGCAGCGGGCTGCCGCCCCGGCGTGGGGACGCGTCAAGGAGAAGCAAATGAAGAAGAAATTGGCCTGGGCTGTTTCGGCGCTCGCACTGTCGCTGCCGGTCTCGACGATGTCGGCGAAGGCGCTGGAGCTGAAAGTCGCCGACTCCTTCCCGGCCGGCCACTATCTCGTCCGCCTGATGCTCAAGCCGTGGATGGACGACGTTACCAAGCGCACCAACGGCGCGGTGACCTTCACCTATTATCCGAACCAGCAGATCGGCAAGGCCGCCGACATGCTGCGGCTGACCCAGTCCGGCGTTGTCGATATCGGCTACATCGGCCCGTCCTATGTCTCGGACAAGATGCCGCTGTCGGAAGTCGCGCAATTGCCGGGTGCGTTCGAGACGAGCTGCCAGGGCACGCTGGCCTACTGGAAGACGGCCCGCGAAGGCGTGCTGGCCAAGCAGGAATATGCGCCGAACAAGATCAAGCTGCTGATGGCCGTGGTGCTGCCGCCCTATCAGGTATGGACCGCCAAGGCGAAGGTCGAGGCGACGAAGGACATGCAGGGCCTGAAGCTGCGCACCACCGGCGGCGCGCAGGACCTGACGCTGCGTGCGCTCAGCGCCGTTCCGGTGCGCATGGCCGCGCCCGATGCCTATGAGTCACTATCGCGCGGCACGATGGATGGTCTGCTCTTTCCGATGGAGAGCGTCGTCGCCTACGGCCTCGACAAGCTGGTCAAGCATGCGACCGAGGGCGTCAGCTTCGGCAGCTTCATCGTCGCCTACTCCATCAACCAGTCGGTCTGGGACAAGCTGCCGGACGACGTGAAGAAGGCGATGAACGAGGCCTCCGAAGCGATCGAGCCGACCGCCTGCGCCCAGGTCGACAAGGAAACGGACGCGACCAAGAAGCACCTCCAGGATGAGGGCGTCAGCTTCGATCCGCTGCCTGAGGCGAAGCGCGCCGAGATGAGGGACAAGCTGAAGGGCGTCGGCCAGGAATGGGCGAGCGGTCTCGACAGCCGTGGCAAGCAGGCCTCCGCCGCGCTGAAGGAGTTCGACGGCTTGCTCGCTTCCGGCGACAAGAAGAACTGATAGCACGACACGGCCAAAGGGAGACGCCAAAGGTGATCAAGCGGGCAGCAGATGTGCTCGGCGCGCTGGAACGCGCGCTGACGGTGATCGCGGTGGTGTTCCTGTTCGTGATCATGGTGCTTGTCGTGACCGACGTGTTCATGCGCTACGCGCTGAACCGCCCGTTCTCCTTCACCTATGACCTGATCGGGCTCTATCTCCTCGCTGGCGTGTTCTTTTTCACGCTGTCGGACGCCCTGCGTGAACATGCTCATGTCGGCGTCGACATCCTCCTGTCGCGCTTCTCGCCGGCGGGGCGGCGGCTGTCCGAGATCATCACCGCACTGACCGGCCTGTTCGTGTTCGTCCTGATCTGCAAGGTCGGCTTCGAGCGCGCGCTCGAGAACTATGAGCAGCACGACGTTCTCTCGGGCGCGATTCCCTGGCCGACCTGGATCTCGGCGGCGCTGGTGCCGTTTGGCTGTGGCGTGCTGGTGCTGCGGCTCGCGCTGCAGCTCGTCGGCAATTTTCTGAGCCTCGTCAGCGGCCGCGATCTCTATCCGCTGCCGCCGGTCACGGGCGTCGGCGAAGCGCGAACCTTTGAATAGCGGCGGGTACTCATGACTCCTCTCATCGTTCTCGCCCTTCTCTTTGCCCTGCTCGCACTCGGCACGCCCGTCGGCTTCGCGATGGCCTTTGCCGGCTCGGTCGGCCTCGTCATGGTCGGCGGCTTTGCGACGCTGTCAGGCATCCTGCAGACGGCTCCGCTCTCGACCGTCTCGTCTTACGAGCTGATCACCATCCCGATGTTCCTGCTGATGGCCGACCTCGTGCTGCTGTCGGGTGTCGCGGATGATCTGTTCAAGACGGCATCGGCCTGGGTCGGCCGCGTTCCGGGCGGGCTCGGCATGGCGACGGCGCTCGCCGGCGCCGGCTTTGGCGCGATCTGCGGCACCTCGACGGCATCAGCGGCGACGCTGTCCTCGACCAGCCTCCCCGCGATGATCCGCCAGGGTTACGAGCCGAAGATGGCGGCCGGTGTCGTCGCCATCTCCGGCACGCTGTCGATGCTGCTTCCGACCAGCGTGGCGCTCGTCATCTTCGGCCTGCTCGCCGAGGTGAACATCGGCAAGCTCCTGATCAGCGGCATCATCCCGGCGATCCTCGTCACCATCACCATCATGGCCACGATCTATTTCCTGGTCTGGCAGGATCCCTCGCGCGCGCCCGCCGCCAAGTCGGTGCCATGGCGCGAGAAGTTCGCGCTGCTGTGGCAGGTCTCGCCGATGGTTGTGCTGTTCTCGATCGTGACAGGCACGATCTATCTCGGCGTTGCGACGCCGACGGAGGCCTCGGCCTTCGGCGCGTTCGGCGCCTTCCTGCTCGCGATCGTCAAGGGCAAGATCACGCCGTCGTCCCTCTACAAGACGCTGTTGCGCGCCTGCCACGGCACCTGCATGATCATCATGATCCTGGTCGGCGCCTCGATCTTCGGCTACTTCTTCACGCTCACCCACGTCACGCAGGACCTCGTCGCCTGGATCGGTAGCTTGCCGACCTCGCGCTGGGTGATCATCACGCTGATCCTGTGCGGCTATATCGTGCTCGGCTCCTTCATGGACCAGATCGCGATCCTGGTGCTGACCGTGCCGATCGTGCTGCCGCTGATCAAGACGCTCGGCTTCGATCCGATCTGGTTCGGCGTCATCAAGATCGTCACCGCCGAGGTCGGCATGATCACGCCGCCGGTCGGGCTGAACTGCTTCATCGTCGCCCGCTATGCCAAGCGGCCCGTGGCGGAGGTGTTCCATGGCACCTTCCCGCACTTCATCGCGCACCTGATCGCGATCGCGATCCTGGTGGCGTTTCCCTCGATCATTCTCTGGCTGCCCTCGCAGATGGGACGCTAGCACGTCCGGGCCGCCGCGGCTCCAATCAAGGAGATCAAGAACATGGATTTCGCGCTCACCGATCAGCAGGAAGCCATTCGCGACGCCATCGCCAAGATCTGCGAAGGCTTCGACGATGCCTACTGGCTGAAGAAAGACCACGACGGCGGCTTCCCGCACGACTTCCACAAGGCGCTGGCCGACGCCGGCTGGCTAGGCATCTGCGTGCCGGAGGAATATGGCGGCTCCGGCCTCGGCATCACCGAGGCCGCGATCATGATGCGCACGATCGCCGAATCCGGTGCCGGCATGTCCGGCGCATCCGCGGTGCACATCAACGTGTTCGGACTCAACCCGGTCGTCGTGTTCGGCACCGAGGAGCAGCGCAAACGCATGCTGCCGCCGATGGTCGAGGGTCGCGAGAAGGCGTGCTTCGCCGTCACCGAGCCCAACACCGGCCTCAACACCACGCAGCTCAAGACCCGTGCGGTCGCCAAGAACGATCGCTATATCGTCAACGGCCAGAAGGTGTGGATCTCGACCGCGCAGGTCGCGCACAAGATCCTGCTGTTGGCGCGCACCACGCCGCTGGAGGAGGTGCGTTCGCCCACCCACGGCCTCAGCCTGTTCTACACCGATTTCGATCGCAAGGAGATCAAGGTCCACGAGATCGAGAAGATGGGCCGCAAGATCGTCGATTCCAACGAGCTGTTCTTCGAGGATTTCGAGATCCCGATGGAGGACCGCATCGGCGAAGAGGGCCGCGGCTTCGAATACATCCTTGAGGGCATGAATCCCGAGCGCATCCTGATCGCGGCGGAAGCGGTCGGGCTCGGCAAGCTCGCGCTGTCGCGCGCAACCGAGTACGCCAAGACGCGCGTGGTGTTCAACCGTCCGATCGGCAAGAACCAGGGCATCCAGCATCCACTCGCGGTGAACTGGGTCGAGCTCGAGGCGGCCTGGCTGATGGTTATGTCGGCGGCTTGGCAGTACGACAAGGGCATGCCCTGCGGCGCCGCGGCCAATGCTGCAAAATATCTCGCGGGTGAAGCCGGCTTCTCGGCCTGCGAGCAGGCGGTGATGACCCATGGCGGTTTCGGCTATGCCAAGGAGTTCCACGTCGAGCGCTATTTGCGCGAGATCCTGATCCCGCGCATTGCGCCGGTCAGCCCGCAGCTCGCGCTCAGCTTTATCGCCGAAAAGGTGCTCGGCCTCGCCAAATCGTACTAATCTTGCCCGCGGATCGTTCGGCAGGATCGCCATGAACCTCGCTCATCATCTGCTTCGTGCCGCCAGAGCCGACGCCTCCGCGCCGGCGCTATTCAAGGGACTGACGCCGGTCGCCGATTACGGCCGGCTCGCCGCGACGGTGGCCTCGCTGGCCGCCTCGATGCAACAGCGCCTTGGCCTTGCCAAAGGTGACCGCGTTGCGCTTCTGATGAAGAACGTGCCGGACTATGTCGCCTGCCTCTATGCATGCTGGCATGCCGGCCTGGTCGCCGTTCCCATCAACGCAAAGCTGCATCCGCGCGAAGTTGCGTTTATCCTCGACAATTCGGGCGCAGCGGTCGTCTTCGTGACCGAGGACATGGCGAGCGTTGCGTCAGAGGCGTTGGCGCTCGGCGCGCGCAAACCGCACGTCATCGAGATCGGCTCAGCCGAGCATCGCAGCTTTGAGAAGGCCGACGGCATCGCCATCGCCGATGTCGGGATCACCGATCCCGCCTGGATTTTCTACACCAGCGGCACCACAGGCCGGCCGAAGGGCGCGGTGCTGAGCCATCGCAACCTGCTCGCCATGGCGCTGAACTATCTCGCCGAGATCAACCCCATCGCCCCTGGCGAGTCGCTCTTGCACGCCGCGCCGATGTCGCACGGCTCCGGGCTCTACATGGTGCCGCATGTGCTCGGCATGGGCGCGCAAGTGGTTCCAGAGAGCGGTCGCTTCGAGCCGGACGAGATTCTGGAGCTGACGGCGAAGCGCGACGACATCTCCTTCTTCGCCGCGCCCACCATGGTGCGGCGCCTGACGGTCGCCGCGGAAGCGGCAGGCGCGAGCGCGCCGGGGCTGAAGACCATCATCTATGGCGGTGGCCCGATGTATGTCGCCGATTGCAAGGCGGCACTCGCGGTGTTTGGGCCGAAGCTCGCGCAGATCTATGGTCAGGGCGAGACCCCGATGACGATCACCTATCTGCCCAAGTCGATGCATGTCGATGCCGGGCATCCGCGCCACCAAGAACGCCTGGCGTCGGTCGGCATCGCGCAGGGTGTCGTGCAGGTCCGCACCGTGGACGAGGCGGGGCGGGATGTCGCGCCGGGCGAGATCGGCGAGATCATCGTACGGGGCGATACCGTGATGTCCGGCTACTGGCAGAATCCGGAGGCCACCGCGAACACCCTGCGCGACGGCTGGCTCTACACCGGCGACATGGGCGCGTTCGATGCGGACGGATTCCTCACGCTGAAGGACCGCTCCAAGGACGTCATCATCTCCGGTGGCACCAACATCTATCCGCGCGAGGTCGAGGAGGTATTGCTGCGGCACGAGGCCGTTGCCGAGGTCTCCGTTATCGGCCGGCCGCATCCGGAATGGGGCGAGGAGGTCGTGGCCGTCGTCGTTCCCGTGACAGGCAAGAGCGTAACGCGGAGCGAGCTCGATCAGATCTGCAATGCCTGGATCGCGCGTTTCAAGCGACCGAAGCATTATTACGTCACCGGCGAGCTGCCGAAGAACAGCTACGGCAAGATCGTGAAGACGGAGCTACGCACGCTCCTGAACGAGTCCTCCGCGCGCCTTGCGCCGATGGACTAGCCGAAAATGCCGGCAGAACCAGCGCCGATCGATTTTACCGGCCTGATCCAAGACGGCGACCTCGTGGTGTGCGGGCAGGCGACCGCGGAGCCCGTCACCTTGACCGAAGCATTCGTCGCGCAGGCTGCGCAGCTTCCGGCCTTTCGCATGATGGTCGGCCCGCTGTTCTCGGAAACCTTTTCGGCCTGCACGCCCAACGTGTCGTTCCTGAGCTATGGCGTGATTGGCAATGCGCGGCGGCTCGCGAGAGCCGGGCGGCTCGATGTGATCCCGGGCAACTACAGTGCCTTCTGCGCCGATTTCGCCGCGCGCCGTCACCGAGCCGATGTGGTGCTGGTGCAGCTCGCCGAAGCCGCCGACGGCGGGCTGAGCGCGAGCCTCTCCAACGACTATGTCATCGACGCCGCGCGCGGGGCGCGCCTCGTCATCGCCGAGATCAATCCGGATGCGCCCTTCACACTCGGCGCGGACTGGCCAGCGAACGTGCCGATCCATGTGCGCGTGGCTGCCCGCCGCCCTCCCGTCGAACTGCCCTCAACACCGCTCGACGACGTCTCGCGGCGGATTGCGGCGCATGCGGCGAGCCTGATTTCCGACCGCAGCACGCTCCAGTTCGGGGTGGGGCGGATCCCGGACGCAATCCTGTCCTCGCTCTCCCATGCACGCAACCTCGGCATTCATTCCGGTCTGATCAACGACGCCGTGGTCGATTTGATCGAGCGCGGTGCGGTGACGAATGCGGAGAAGGGCATCGATGACGGGATCACCGTCACCAACCAGGTGATCGGGACAGCGCGGCTCTATCGCTTCGTTCACCAGAACCGGGAGGTCGCCGTACGGCCGACGTCCTACACGCACGGCCAGAGCGTGCTGGGGCGGATCAACCGGCTGGTCGCGATCAACTCGGCTCTTCAGGTCGGGCTCGACGGCGCCGTCAATTCCGAGACGCTGAATGGCGTTGCGATCGGCGCGATCGGCGGGCAGCTCGATTTCGTGCGCGGCGCCAACGCGTCTCTTGGGGGCAGGGCGATCATCGCGCTGCCGGCAACCGCGTCCGACGGCACCAGCCGCATCGTCGCCAATGTCGAGACGGTGACGACGCCGCGCGCCGACGTCGATGCCATCGTCACCGAATGGGGCATTGCCGAGCTGCGCGGCTGCGGCCTTGCCGAGCGCGCGCGCCGCATGATCGCGATCGCCGCCCCCGAGCACCGCGACGCGTTGGCGGCGTCAGTTCATCATCGCGAGTGATGGCCGCTGGCTCTCGCCGGCGTCGATGATGCCAGGAAGATCCGCGGCCTCGACCGCGATCATGCCCGACATCCGCCAGAACAGATGGGCAAGCCGCGAGAAGACCAGCCGGTCGCGCTCGGCGATATCAGTTCCTTCCGGAATCGTCACGGTCTCGAGCCCGACCACCTTCCTGAAATCCGGCCAGATCGTCATCGACTGCGCGATCACGGAGATGCAGCGCGGATCGTCGTCGCTCTCGTCGGGCGCTGGCGGCAAGCCCGGATATTGCGTCGGCGCCGTGTAGAACCTGTAGGCGCCATGGCCGAGCCGGAGTAGGAACTTTTCGGAGACGGCGATATCGTTGGCAAAGGACACCAGGCGCGCGTTGCGCAGGACTTCAGGCGAGATTGCGGTGAGGTCCCGGGCGCGCAGCGCCGAACAGAAGGACAGATTGAGATTGTGCTCGCGGAGCAGGTTGGCGAGCGGCTGCTGCTGTTGCACGGTGTTGGTGAGCAGGATGATGGTGTTCAGCATCGTGTGTCGTCCGTCAGGGGAAAAGGTGGCGCGCGGTCATGACCGCATCGTCGGAGGTGTGGGCGGCGAAGAAATCGTTGGCGATGCGCTGGCCCGGCGAGATCTCCAGGATGCGGTAGCGCGCCTGAGCGGCGGCTTCGCGCGCGGCGCCGACGTCCTCCTGCCAGGCGCACAGCGACAGCTCGAGCCGACCGTATCCGCCGCAATCGGCGGCGTAGGCGCCAGTCACCGCTTCGACCGTCGCCGCAACTGCGGTCGCATCGGTGGCTGAGATGTCGCGCAGGATCACGGCGATGCCGTTGCCGGCTTCGGCCTTCGAGGTCATCACAATAAAGGCGTCGCGGGCGCCGGTGCGGCCGGCGCGGCGAGCGGTGCGCACGAGGCCGGCGAAGCCGGGATCGGGCCCGAGCTCCAGCGTCGTCGTCTGCCGGTCGTGCAGGATGACGGCGCGGCTCGCGCCGAGATCGCCCTTGAGCGCGTGATAGCACCGCGGCAGCCACACGGTGTCGAGCGGCACCTGCGACGAGGTGAGGCTCCAGGCCTGGTCGAGCAGATAGCCGTCCCAGATCGCGGGATAGGACGCGGCGAGGTGTTGCCAGGTGCGGAGCAGGCGCTCGGCGTGATTGGTGCGGCCGAGATAGAGCGTGCGTGCCGACATCTCCCAGCGGTTCCATTTATGCAGCGCGACGTCGCAGCCGAGGAAGGACGGCAGCAGCGGTGTCTCGCGCAATATGGCGTCCGCCTCGATGAGCAGCAGCGGCTCGCGATATTTGTTCCACATCCGCACCATGAACTCGGCCTTCTCGAAGCAGAGGATGCGGTCGTCGAGCTGGGTCTCGATTGCTTCGATATGACTGTCGAGCCGCAAGCGCTCGAGCGACTGCCTCAGGGCGAGCGATCGGTTCTCGTCGGTGCCGCGCGGATAGCAGGAAACGATGCGCGGCTGGACGGCGGAGGCATCGGCAGCGGTCAGGAATTTCGACCAGCCGATACCGCCCCACCACATCTCGTGCGGACCGTCCGCACCGCAGGGGCCGACTGTGCCGAATTCGGTCAGCTTGGACTTGAGGAAATCGAAGCCCGGATTTTCGCTTCTGGGTATGACGACGGCGCAGCTAGGGGTGAGCGCACGGTAGAACAGCTCGGCCGCCGCGCCGCTGGGCGGCTCCTTCAGGATGACGACGCCGCTGTGTCGTCCCCCAGGGCTAGCATCCAGCGTTGGCGTACCGTACTGGCCGACCAGCCAGATCAGGCGATCGCGTTGGGCTCGGCCAAGCCGGATGCCGCCGGATTGCAGCAGACGATCAAGGTTTGCGTGCGTCTCGTCGGTCAATTCCGTGCCCCCTCGCGTCGTGCCGGCCCCTGGTTTTCAACGGCCGGGGAGGCGCGATCAGGCGCACTATTTCAGGCTGGTGCCGAGCGGCGTGATCGCAACGGAATAGACCGCGAAGTCCTGTGTCATCGGGACGACCGGGATCAGCAGGCAGCCGTCCTCGGTCTCGGCGCGATAGTGCGCGCCGGTCCGCCGCATGCCGGCATAGACCAGGCTGGCGTCGGCGATGCCGACTACGTCCTGGCTCTCGGCGGCGTCGCGAACATCGTCGCCCTGCTGCACGGTCACGCCGTGGAGAAGGCCTTGGGCTGCGAATTTCCCCAGCGGCAGTGCGATCATGGCGATCGCCATGGCGCGCGAGAGGGGAATGCGCAGCCGCAACTCGCCGAGGCCGGTGCGATGGATGGTCACCGTCTCCAGCGCCGCATCGCCGCCGGCGCGAAACAGTCCAATCTGAACCGAGCCGCAGGGGCTTTCCTCGAAGACGTCGGCTGGCAGGCGGTTGGCGCCGAACAGCACATAGAGATAGCCGTAGGACGGCGACAGGTGCGCAAAGCTGCCCGCGAGCCACATCGGCGGCGCGGCCGACGTGCAGGCGGCGGAGAGGCCGCGCGCGGTGATCTGGTCGCGGACGAAGCCGGCGTCGAGCATCGGTGCAAGCGCATGCGTGCCGAGATTGACGTCGTGCTTGAATCCGCCGAGCAGCGCCAGCTCGTCCTCGTCCGGCAGAAGCAGAAGCCGCGCCAGCGTCGCCGCCGACCAGCGCGCTGCGACGTTGGGCGTGGCGTACGGATGCAAGCCATAGTCGGCCGCGACGCCCGCGGCGTTTTGCGCAAAGGCCAGCGCGCCGGCCTGGACCTCCGCGGCAAGCGCAATCTGGCTCGCGGGGCGCGGATTGATCTCGCGCAGCACCGTGCCGCCTTCGTAGTCCCGCACCGAACCATCGGCCGAGCAGCAGGCCTGCTCAAGCAGCGCAATGTTGCGGATCAGCATGCGCTTGACATGCGGCGTGACCACGAGGTCGGAGATGAAGCCTTGCGCGCTGTCGTTCTCGGCGACATCGTCGAAGGCATCGTCGAGTGAGATCAGATAGGCGCCGTGCAGGCGGATGTTGATGCTCTCCTGGTCGAAGACGTGGCGCAGCGCCTTCTGCACGCTGCCGGAATAGCCGAGATCGGCGAGCACGAGATCGGTGCAATCGTCGAAGCCGGGGATCGCATGACGGAGATGGGCGAGTAGCCGTGCGCGCAGGGCTGCAGCGAGCGCGACGATTTCATCGGCGTCCATCAGGTCGGGAAGGGCGGCTGCGAGCTCTTCGCCGGTGGCGATCCCGCCGGGAAAGTTTGCAAAGAACGTCGCGACTTTCGGTGACGTGATCCTCATCATGTCGTGGAAGGTCGGCGCGTCGATCTTGAAGACCTTGCTGAGGAGATCGATGAGCGGCTGTATCGTGTCGGCCGAGGCGATCAGGCCGACGCGGCGATTGATCTCGAGATAGGTAGAAGCCGCGCCGTGCAGGTTCTGCCAGATCCGGTGCGACAGAAAGCCGTCGCGGCCGAGGAAGCCGAGGGCAACCTGCCGGCCGGGGCCCGCGACCTCTTCGCAACGCCGCGCCACAAAGGCGTCGAAAGCCGTCATCACCGGTCCGAGGACGGTGAGCCCGAGATGGAAGGCGAGCGACTTTTCGGCGCTGCGCGCGGCCACCATGCGGCGCAAGGTGCGCGCACCATCATCTAACCGTGACGGCGCGCTCTGGCAGAGCAAATCGAGCAGCGCGGTCTCACGTTGAAACGTCGACGCCAGTTGCGGCGTGGCCTGCGGATAGTAGCGTGGGCGAATGCCGTGGCGCCGAGCGCCCTTGATGTCGGCCTGCTCGTTGTCGCCGACGTGAAAGGAGGTGGCGGCGTCGACGCCCTGCTCGGACAGATATATTGCGAACAGGGCTTCGCTCTTGCTGCTGCCATGGTCGCAGGAGGCGTAGAGGAAGTCCCATGTCAGGCCGGGCCAGCAAGCCCGCAACAGCCGCGCCAGCCGGTCGGAGTCCCAATACGTGTCGGAGATGAATCCGACGCGGTGCCCGGCACGTTTCATGTCCAGATATTGCCGCAACATGTCGGGATTGGCGCGGCAGAGCTCGAGCTCCGCGTCGAACTCGGCCTCGACCAGAGCGTTCAGGTCGCGGCGCGCGAGCCCGAACAGCCTGAACGGAAAAAAGGAATAGATTTGGCCGATGTGGACTTCGCTCGCGCCGCGCTTGTCCTTCACTGCCTTGCGTGCCCGCGCTTCGGCCTGGATTCGATGCTGAACGAAACTCGCGGAAACATTCGGACAAGATCGCGAAACGCTCGATAGCTGGTAAGTCCTTTCAAATACGCCATCCGGTGTCGCACAGGCGCGAACGAGAAACGTATCGAAAACATCGAATGACCAAGCAGAAACATTTTGCGTCCGACATTTTGCGTCGGCCGTCGCGATCGTCATGTCAAGATTCCCCGCCCAATACGCGATTAACGTGCGCGCAAGCGAACTCAGGCGCCGCGACGATGAAAAAAGTTCACGCGCGATTCAAAATCGCGCTCGCCGCGACTGACAGATTCAAAAAAATCGCTAGGTTCGAAAAAGGTGATTCGGAAAAAATTGCCGAGTGCGAAAGCGGTCTCGCGTTCATTCACACTCGGACACAATTGATCCCCTAGCGCGCGATGCGCGTGCTGCGCTCGATCACCTGGTGCCGCGTAATGTCAGCGTTTTCAAAAGAGCACATCTGTTCGGGATGGATGATCCGCAATGGTGCGAGACGAAGTCGATGATTGCAGGACGAACGCGAAAAACTCGCGCTGTCGGCAATTATTGCCCGTCGCCCGGCAAAAGATTCCTGATAACATCTTGAAAAATAATGAAAATGTTCCGCCTGGATTGCTTTCGTGCCGCGTTCAACGCGTGGAAGCCGCGTGGCATGTGCGCCGCCGGCATTGCGGGTTGGAGATTGCGGGATGAGTTACATTGCGGATGTCTGGGCTCCCGCCGAGGCCGAGGTCGCGACGACGGTGCCGGTTGATGCGATCGTGCCGGTGATGCCATCAGCGACGCTCGCGCCGGACAACCCGCCGGTCGCAGACATCATCTTCGACGAGGACAGCGAGCTCCTAGACAGGCTTGCCACCGGCGATGAGGCGGCGTTCCGCATGCTGGTCGAGCGGCATATCGATCGCGCCTACGCGATCGCGCTGCGCATCATCGGCAACGTAGCGGACGCCGAAGATGTCGTGCAGGACACCATGCTCAAGGTCTGGAGCCATCGCGGCCGCTGGCAGCACGGCCGCGCAAAATTCTCGACCTGGCTCTATCGCGTCATCTCCAACCGCTGCATCGACCTGCGCCGCAAGCCGCGCACCGAGAATGTCGAGACGGTGCCGGAAGTCGCCGACGGCCAGCCCGATGCCGCAGAGATCATCGAGCGCAACGAGCTGAACGACATGCTGGAGCTGGCAATGCAGCGCCTGCCCGAGCAGCAGCGCATCGCAGTGATCCTGTCGTACCACGAGAACATGAGCAACGGCGAGATCGCGCAGGTGATGGAGACGACGGTGGCCGCGGTGGAGTCGCTGCTCAAGCGCGGCCGCCAGCAGCTTCGTCAACTCCTGCGCAGGCACGAACGCGACATCCGCACCGCGTTTACCGACTGCTAACCATAAAATCGCGCCCTAGAAAGTTTTCCCGCCTGATCTGGTTGCGCTCTGTCGTTTGAGCGAACGGACGGGGCTGCGGTCCGCGTCGTCAATCGTCTTCCACGATGCGGCACGTCTTGCCCATCAGCACAGGAGCCTTCGATGCCTGCAATCAATACCAACACCGCCGCGAACTCCGCGGTCCGCTATCTCAACATCAATTCCGCGCAGGAGAGCAGCTCGCTCGCAAAACTGTCGAGCGGTTCGCGCATCACCTCGGCCTCCGACGACGCCGCAGGCCTTGCGATCTCCACCCGCATCTCGTCTGACGTCACCACGCTGCAGCAGGCCGCGACCAACGCCTCGCAGGCGACCGCGATCCTCCAGACCGCCGACGGCGGCGCTTCGAACATCTCCGACATCCTGGCCCGCATGAAGTCGCTGGCCTCGGAGTCCGCCTCGGGCACCACGACCGATTCCAGCCGCGCCTACATCAACTCGGAATTCTCGCAGCTTACGAGCGAAATCGATTCGATCGCGAGCGGCACGCGTTATTCCAGCCAGAGCCTGCTCGACGGCTCCAGCGTGTTCGCCTCCGGCGTCTCGGTGCTGGTCGGCTCCTCCGGCTCGGACACCATCACCATCACGCTGACCAGCCTCACGGCGTCCTCGCTCGGCGTGTCCTCGCTTGACGTCAGCACGTTGTCGGATGCGACCTCGGCGCTGACCGCGCTGGACACCGCGATCGATACGGTCTCGGCCGCCCGCGCCAGCATCGGCGCGCAGGAGTCGCGGTTCAATTTCTCCTCCGACTCGATCTCGACCCAGACCCAGAACCTGCAGGCCGCGAACTCCGCGATCAAGGACGTCGACATCGCGGCCGAGCAGGCCAAGCTGTCTTCGGCCGAAGTGAAGACCCAGGCGGCGGTGTCGGCCGAATCCGCAGCGAACCAGATGCCGCAATATCTGCTCAAGCTGCTTGGCTAAGGCCCTTGGCCTAGCGACCGTCATGCCGGGCCGGCCTGAGGCCGGCCCGGTTCTCACTGGGATGAAGCGGGCAGCAAAGTGACCAGCGTCAGTTCAAGTACCAGCACGGCGGCGACCAGTTCGACCGCCTCCTCGGTGACCACGACCGGCACCACCACGTCGACCAGCATCGACTGGAGCGCGCTGATCACCTCGGCGGTGAATGCCAAGCTGGCCCAGGCGACCACGATCTCGACCACGATCACCAACAACGAGGCCAAGGTCTCCGCCTACGAGGCGCTGCAGACCGACCTCTCGACACTGTCCAGCGGGCTTTCCTCGCTCGCGACCTCGGTCGTCAATTCACTAGCGACCAACGCCTTTGCCACTCGCGCGGCAACGATCAGTTCGACCGGCGATGTGAGTGCGTCCTCCGCGCTGTCGATGTCGGTCGGCAACGGTGCTGCGACCGGCGACCATACGCTGACGATCAGCCAGATCGCCACCGCGCAGAAGGTGGTCGGGACCTCGCAGTCGAGCCAGACCGCCGAGCTCGGCTACTCCGGAGCCTTTTCGCTCGGCCTCGAGGGCGGAAGCACTGCCGACATCACCATCACCAGCACGATGTCGCTCCAGGACATCGTCGATGCCATCAATGCCCAGACCGCGACCACCAATGTCCAGGCCTCGATCGTCCAGGTGTCGAGCGGTTCCTACGAGATGGTGCTGACGGGAACCGAGGATGCCGCCGACATCACCTATTCCAGCTCGTCCGGCGACGACATCCTGAACAAGCTCGGGGTCACCGACAGCTCTGGTGCCTTCACCGATGTGCTGCAGGAAGCGCAGGCCGCCGAATTCTCCCTCGACGGCATCTCGATGACCCGGGATACCAACGACATCACCGACGTGCTCACCGGCGTGACCTTCAACCTGCTCCAGGCGACACCCGACGGAGCAACATTGAACATCAGCATCGAGCCCGACACCAGCCAGATCGAATCTGCGGTCGAGACCTTCGTCACCAACTACAACACCTTTCGTGATGCGGTGATAGCCCAGCAGGCGACCGATTCGGACGGCACGGCGTCATCGAGCGCCGTGCTGTTCGGCGATGGCACCATGCGCGACATCATGGATGCGCTCCAGAACGCGCTCAACAGCACCGTGGGCGGGCTGACCATGGCCGACCTCGGCCTGTCCTTCAACGAGAAAAACGAGCTCGAGCTCGACACCTCGACGCTGTCGGAAATCCTCGACACCAATTTGAGCGGCGTCACCACGCTGCTGTCGGCGCAGACCAAGACCTCGTCGAGCCAGCTCAGCGTCGTCAACACCGGAACCTCGCCGCAATCCTTCACGCTCGACCTGACCGTCGATTCCTCCGGCAATCTCACCTCGGCCTCGGTCGGCGGCGATTCCTCGCTGTTTACGGTCAGCGGCACCACGATCATCGGCAACGCCGGAACGGCCTATGCCGGCATGGCCTTCACCTATTCGGGGACGACGTCGCAATCGATCACGGTGACCTCGACCTCGGGCATCGCGACGCAGCTCTACCAGATCGCCAAGACCTATTCGTCGAGCACGGGCGCATTGCAGACGTTGATCACCAACCTGCAGGACCGCGACAACGAGCTCCAGCAGAAGGTCGACGATATCGAAAGCGCCGCGTCCGCCTACCAGACGCAGCTCCAGACGCAATACGCGAATTATCAGGCCGCGATCGAGAGCGCCAACAACACGCTCACCTATCTCAAGGCCTTGCTCAACTCCAGCTCGAGTGACTGATGATGCATAATCCGATGGCGTACATGGCCAATCAGGCCTATCGGGGAATCGCGACCACCGTGCCGCCGCTGAAGGCGGTGTCGATGCTGCTCGGTGGCACGATCACCTTCCTGCAGAAGTCGCTTGCGGCGCAGGAGGCGCGGCGCTTCGAGGAGGGGCACGAGCACCTGATGAAGGCGACCGCGATCCTGCGCGGGCTCAGCCACAATCTCGATTTCGCCAAGGGCGGGGCGGTGGCCGAGCGGCTGTTCCAGACCTACAACGCCCTCATCATGGCGAGCCTGAAGGCCTATGGCCGGCCGCATGCGCGCGAGAGTTTCCGGCGCATCATTGCCGGCTTGACAGAGCTTCGCGAGGCCTGGGAGCATGTCGATGCGACCGTGCGGGGCGCCAAGGCGGGCCCGGTCGATTCGGCCGGCAAGCGCTGAAGCCACTGGTCTCACCGGCCCCGAAAGGGCAGGGCCGTCGTTTGGGGCCGCGGTTTCGGACGCTTTCCGCAGTGCATCCGGCGCTTTTGGCGCCTGGGCCCCGCGGGAATCCGGTTTCCGCCGCGCCCGCAATGCTTTATGACGGGCGCCGCGGAAGACGGGACCGGCAGGCGATGGACGTCATCGAGTTTGAGGACCTGATTGATCGGCTGGGCGAGGATCTCTCGCTCTGGCCCGACGACCGGCGTCTGCCTGCAGAGGAACTGCTCGCCCGCTCTGCCGCCGCGCAGGCGCTTCTGGAAGAGGCGCGCACCTTACGCCGCGCGCTCGAAGCGTCCCCCGTGCGGGCCCCCGCAGGCCTCGCCGATCGCGTCGTCGCCGCTGCGAAGAGATTGAACAGCGACGCCGCCGAGCCGCGCACCGAGGGCGAGACGGCCGGGAGCTAAAGGTTCCGGCGTGTCCTGACTATGCACAGATCGCCGTCCCGCCTTAACGATCGAATGCGCGCGCACGCCTGCGCGTAGTGAGACGCGACGGCCACTCGTCCTCGCTGTCGTCCTGGCGAAAGCCAGGACCCATACCCACACGGCACAGTTGTTGCGCGAGGTTGGTAACCACGAGTCGTCGCCAAAACTGCATCCTGTGGCTATGGGTCCCGGATCGGCGCTCCGCTCCGCTGCGCTTGTCCGGGACGACGAGGAGAAGGCATCGCGTGCAGCTCGCATCCGTTACGCAAATCCGCGCCTGAATTTGCGGGCCCACGCGTTTCATCAGCACACAGATTTCAAGTGCCGCCCGCCGACATCGTCACGACCGGGCGCACGAGAACCGGAGTGCTTGATGACCGTTTCCGCAACGAGCTCCGTCTCGACTGCTACCACCACGACGTCCTCGTCGAGCACGTCGTCTGCGTCTGCGCTGACGTCGAGTGACTTCCTGAGCCTGCTCGTCAGCGAGCTGCAGAACCAGGATCCGCTGAACGCGACCTCGACCACCGACTTCATCAATCAGCTCACTTCCTACGCGAATTTCAGCCAGCAGCAGTCGATCAATACCAACCTCTCTTCGCTGGCGAGCTCGTTCTCGAGCCTCGTGACGCTCAACTCGGTGAACTATATCGGCCATACCGTCGAGGCGAAGACCGACACCTCCACGCTGAGCAACGGCTCGGCGACGTTCGGCTATTCGCTGTCCTCTGCCGCTTCGAACGTCTCGATCAGCGTCAAGGACTCTTCCGGCAGTACGGTGTGGACCGGCACCGGAACGGGGGATGCCGGATCCAACAGCTTCACATGGGACGGCCAGGACTCCGCCGGCAACCAGCTCTCCGACGGCGGCCAGTACACCATCTCGGTGACCGCGACGGATTCCGCCGGCAACTCGGTCCTCAACTACACGACCGTCACCGGCACGGTGACCGGCATCGACACCTCGACCTCGACGCCATCGCTCACCGTGAACGGCGTCTCGGTCAGCGCCGCCGACATCATCGGCGTCACCTCCTGATTTTACGTCCTGATTTCCTCGGAGTTCATCATGAGTCTCACCGGTGCATTGTCCTCGGCGATCTCGGCGCTCAGCGCCCAGAGTCAGTCCCTGTCGATGATCAGCGACAACATCGCCAATTCCGATACGACCGCCTACAAGACCACGTCGGCGATGTTCGACGCGCTCGTCACCGCCTCGAGCAACACGACCTCCTATGCCTCGGGCGGCGTCACCGTTTCCGGCCGCGCCAACATCACCCAGCAGGGCCTCTTGGCTACGACCTCCAACGCCACCGACGTCGCGATCCAGGGCTCGGGCTTCTTCGTCGTGACCAGCGCCACCTCGGGCGGCACCGTGTCCTACACCCGTAACGGCGCCTTCACGATCAACAATGCCGGCTATCTCGAGAACAACGGCTATTACCTCGAGGGTTGGCGCACCGATGCGGACGGCAACGTCGTCGGCAGCCAGTCGGCGAGCAATCTCGAGGCCATCAACACCCAGGTCGCTTCGACCAGCGGCAGCGCCACCACCAAGACCACGATCGCGGCCAACCTGCCATCGGATGCCGCAACCGGCGACACCTATACCAGCTCGATGACGGTCTACGATTCGCTCGGCGCGGCGAATACGATGCAGATCACCTGGACCAAGACCGGCTCCAACACCTGGAGCGCCAGCTTCGCCAATCTGACCTCGTCTTCAGACACGACGACCGCCACGGGCACCGCCTCCGGCAGCATCGACATCACCTTCAACAGCGACGGCTCGATCGCCAGCACCAGTCCGGATCCGGCCACCGTCGCGGTGACGGGCTGGATCGACGGCGCCGCCGATAGCACGATCACGCTCGATCTCGGCACCGCCGGCAAGACCGACGGCCTGACGCAATATGCCTCGGGCGAGACGACGCCGTCCGTCAGCGTCACCAGCATCGATTCGGACGGCCTGTCTTACGGCAAGCTGTCCAGCATCTCGATCGGCAAGAACGGCGTGGTCGACGCCACCTACTCCAACGGCGAGACGATCGCGATCTACAAGATCGCGGTGGCGACCTTTGCCGACCCGAATGGGCTCTCCGCGTCCAGCGACGGCATCTACTCCGCGACCGTGACGTCGGGCAACGCCGCGTTGCAGGCGTCGGGCGAGAACGGTGCTGGCACGATCTACGGCAGTGAGCTGGAATCATCGACCACCGACACCAGCAGCCAGTTCTCGAGCATGATCTCGGCGCAGCAGGCCTATTCCGCCGCCTCCCAGGTCATCTCGACCGTCAACAAGATGTACGACACCTTGATCTCGGCGATGAGGTGAGCGATGCGCGGTGAGATGGCAAAGGCCGCGGGCGAAGCATTGCTGCGGCGGCTGCGCAGGCTGGTGGCGCGCGCCGCCACCGTGGAGGGCAGCGACCGCAAGGAGCTTCTCGCGCTGCTCGACGATATCGAGACCACCCGCCATGGCCTGCTCAGGGAATGCGCGGCGATCGAGGGCGAGATGCGGCAGGCAAGCGTCCGGACGACCGCGATCGGCGCCTACCTGCGCAACGCGCAGACCAGCCGTGGCCGGCGGCACAATTAGAAGAAGGCGATGACCATGACCCTAGCTCAAACCAAGAGGATCAACGCCGTCGAAGGCGACGCGCGGATCAAATCGCTGATCGCACTCATCGACACCCTGACCATGCTGGTCGCGGAGGAGAATGCGGAGCTCGCCAAGGGCCTGCCAGCCTCGCGCCTCAAGCAGGTCGACGAGAAGAACCGGCTGGCGGAGGTGTTCGAGCGTACGGTCGCCGAATGTGCAGCGGGGCAGACCAGCCTTCACGTGCGCGACCGACTCCTGCGCGAACAGCTCATGGAGCGGATCCTGAAGCTGCGCGTGGCGATGGACGAGAATTTGGCGCGCCTGCGCGCCGCGATCGAGGCGAGCAATCGTCGGATCGAGGCCGTCATGCAGGCGATCCGCGAGCAGATCGCGGCGGTGTCGCCTTACGGCGCCTCCGGCCGCGTCGCGGCGCGTGCCGTCTCCAGCGGTACCAGCCGCAGCGCCTGACGAGCCGGGGAGGAGTCACGTCGTGTCGCTCGACATCGCACGGTTGATCGCCTTCAGCGGGCTTTCGGCCACGCAGGTGCAGATCAGCGTGACGTCGTCGAACATCTCGAACGCCGACACGACAGGCTATACCGAGAAGACCGCAACGCAGTCGAGCAGCGTTACCAATGGCGTCGGCACCGGCGTCACCGTGACGGGCATCACCTCGACCGTCGACAAGCTGCTCCTGAAGTCGCTGATCGGCGCGACCTTCGATCTCGGTGCGGCCGACACCACCAACACCTATCTGACGTCGCTCGAAAAACTCTACGGCTCGACCTCCAGCTCCGACAGCTCCTCGACCGGGACCTCGCTCGCCAACAGCATTGCTTCGCTGGAATCGGCCCTGTCGTCGCTGGCGAGCACGCCGAGCAGCGCGTCCCTGCAATCCAACGTCGTCAGCGCGCTCGACGACGTCGCGAGCCAGCTACGGGAGACCTCGAGCGGCATCCAGAAGCTGCGCGCCAACGCGGACCAGGACATCGCGTCCTCGATCGACGACGTCAATGCGGACCTGCAGCAGATCGCGGACCTCAACGCTGAGATCAAGCAGACGGCGGCGGCGGGCCAGTCGACCGCGGACCTGGAGGACCGGCGCAATACGGCGCTCCAGGACATAGCCTCCAAGATGAACATCAGCTATTTCACGGCCTCGAACGGCGATCTCCAGATCTACACCACCTCGGGCCAGGCGCTGGTCGACAGCACGGCGCATACGATCAGCTACACGGCCGCGGCCAACGTCACGGCGTCGACCACCTACACGGCGGGCTCGTCGTCGAGCGAGCTCAGCGCGATCACCGTGAATGGCGTCGATGTAACCTCGCAGATCACAGGCGGCGACATCGGAGCGCTGGTCACGCTGCGTGACAAGACGCTGCCGGCGGCGCAATCCCAGCTCGACCAACTCGCGCAGCAGCTCGCGTCTGCGATGAACAGCGTCTCCAACAGTGCCTCCTCGGTGCCGGCGCCGACCAGCCTGACCGGGACGACCGACGTCACTAGCGCCTCGGCGCTTTCCGCCACCGGCACGGTGCGTATCGCCGTCACCGACCAGAGCGGTAATCTCGTCTCCTATGGCGATCTCGATCTGTCGTCCTATTCCACGGTCGGCGATCTCGTCACCGCCATCAACGGCATATCCGGATTGTCCGCTTCGGTCGATGCAAATGGCCATCTCTCGGTCACCGCGACTGGTTCCGGCAACGGCGTCGCGATCAACGAGATGACGAGCTCGGTCGGCAGCTCGGGCGAGGGGTTTTCGGAATATTTTGGCCTCAACGACCTGGTGACGGGGACGAGCGCATCCGACGTCGCCGTGAACAGCAGCATCCTGTCCGGCACCAACGGGTTGCAGCTCGCGACGCTGGACTCCTCGTCGAGCCTGACCGTCGGCAGCACGGTGCTGTCGTCGGGCTCGGCCAGCGTCGTGAACGCCTTCTACAACGCGCTGACGGCCTCCCGGACATTTACCTCGACCGGCGGGCTCGCCGCCACCACCGGGTCATTCGCCGACTACGCCTCGGCCATCGTGGCTGACGTCGCCAGCAAGTCGTCGCAGGCGTCCTCCAACTACACGGCCAAGGAGACTGTGCAGTCGACCTATGCGAACTCGCTGTCCTCGCAATCTGGCGTCAACCTCGACGAGGAATCGGCACGGCTGAGCACGCTGCAAAACAAGTATTCGGCGGCCTCCGCGCTGATCCAGGCCATCAACTCCATGTATTCGGCGCTGCTCACCGCCGTTCAGTCGACATAAGGAGCCGCGCCATGGTCGCGATGCGTGTCGCCACCTTCGCCCAGTCGAACGCGATGATCGCCGACGCGCTGCGCGTGCAGTCGGTAATGGCCAACGAGCAGATCCAGGAATCCTCCGGCGTCATCTCGACGGACTTCGGCGGTTACGGCTCGACCGCGCAGCACGTCGTCAACCTTCAAGTCTCAGTGACGCGCGCGCAATCCTATATCGACGCGGCGACGCTCGCCGACAGCAAGGTGCAGGTGATGTATTCGGCCGTCGGTTCGATGACCGATATCATCACCCAGCTCCGCTCCCAGCTCAGCGCCGCCTCGACCGGCAGCGCGACCGAGACAAGCTCGGTGATCTCTTCGGCGCAGCAGATGCTGGAAGAGATGGGCTCGCTCATGAACACTCAGTATGACGGCCAGTACGTCTTCGCCGGTGGCAAGTCGGACACCGCGCCGGTCGATCTCACGAGCTTCTCGTCCGGCGCGGGCTCCACGACCACGGCCGATACCAGCTACTATAATGGTGATGACGAGGTTGCCTCGGTACGCGTCGCCGCTGATGAAACCGTGTCCTACGGCGTCACCGCGGACAACTCCGCGTTCGAGGAGGTGATGCGGGTCCTGAAGTTCGTGGCCAACAGCACCTCGCTGTCATCCTCCGATATCTCCAGCGCGCTCGATCTCGCCGGCACGGCGCTCGACGACACTGCGGCGGTACAGGCAAGGCTGTCCAGCGCGGCATCCTCGATCGAGACCGCAAGCGCCCGCCAGAGCGACTACAAGAGTTACGCCGAGACGCTGTCGGGCGATCTCACCGGCGTCGACGTCGCCGCCATCACGGCGCAGCTTTCGACCTATCAGGCGCAGCTCACCGCGTCTTATTCGGCCATCTCCAAGATTCTCAGCATGAATCTCGCAAGCTATCTGAAATAGTCGGCCCTATTCGGAAGCAATCCGTTCCATCGCCATGGTGCGAAGCCGGGTGCGTTGGATCTTGACGCCATTGGCGCTGTCGGTGACGGGGAACGCATCCACGACATAGATCCGTGCCGGGACCTTGTAGCCGGCGAGCCGCTCGCGCAGGCGCGCCACCAGTGCGTCGTGCTGTGGCGGCTCTCCGGCCGGAATGACAAAGGCGACGCAACGCGCCTGGCCCTTCAGATCGACCGCGACCACTTGGGCATCGGCGACGTCGGCACAGGCCTTGAGCTCGTCCTCGATCTCGCCCGGCGCGACCAGGAAACCGCCGAGCCGCATGGCATCGCCGGCGCGGGTCTCATAGACGAACGAACCGTCGCCGCGCAGCCGACCGATGTCGCCGGTACGGAAGAAGCCGTCCGCCGTGATCGCATCGCGCGTCGCCTCCGGATTGTTGAAATAGCCGAGGAACCGCGATGGTGCGCTGATCTCGATCTCGCCGGAGACGCCGTGAGTGGCGAGCGCGCCGGTCTCGGTGTCGCGCACGCGCACCAAAGCTTCCGGCGACATCGGCCAGCCTCCGCCCTCGATGCGGTCGGCGAAAGTGTCGCTCGGGCGGCCGATCGAGAACAGCGCCTGCACCTCGCTCGAGCCGTAGAGCCCGAACAGCGGCAGCCCGCGCGCCTCGGCCTCCGCGGCGAGCTCACGCCAGCCCGGCTGGAACGCGGCGAAGCCGAGAACTTCCACGCGCGGGAAGGGCCGGGGCACATCAGTCAGCGCGAGGATGCGACGGAACATCTCGTCGGAGCCGAAGGCGTGGGTGATGCCGTGCTCGCCCAGGATCGTCAACGCCGGCGCCGCCTCGAAGGCGTCGAGTACATGGATGGTCACGCCGCCGGCGAGGAAGGCGAGCAGGCCGGTCATGCCGAAGGTGCCGCAGAACGGCAGCATCGCCAGCATCGAATGGCGCTGCGGCGAGAGCGCCAGCGCCTTGGCAACGGAGACCGCGTGCGTGGCGAGCGTCGCTTGCGAATGCGCCACCAGCTTCGGCCCCCTGGTCGTGCCCGAGGTCGTATAGAGCAGCACCGGCAGATTGACATCGTCCTGCGGCGCCACTATCGGCGGATAGGATTTGTCGAAGGCATCGAACCGCGCGCATGACCACTGCGCGGAGATCGCGTCCGCGCCGACCACTGCAAGCTTCTGCAGTTCGGGCACGTCGGCCTTGGCGACATCGGCGAGAATGGAAGCGAAATCGATCGAGCGGAAGGCGGACTCGACGACCATCAGCTTCGCGCCGGACAGGCGGAGCAAATGGGCGACCTCCGCGCTGCGGTAGCGGGTATTGACGGCGGCAACGATCGCGCCGAGGCGGGCGGCGGCGAACAGAAGCGCGACCCATTCGATCCGGTTGACCAGCCAGACCGCGACCACGTCGCCCTTGCCGATGCCCTGAGCCGCAAGCCAGGAAGCGGTCTGGTCAATCCTGCGGGACAATTCCGCGCGCGAAACCGGCGTGCCGTCGAACACGAAGGCGGCATCGGCGGCGGATCCGGTGCCGATCAGCGATTGCAGCGATCGATCATTCTGGCGCATGGCTACCGCAGTAACCCGATCGCGCAAACCTGTCTACTTGGTGCCGAACATTCGGTCGCCGGCATCGCCGAGGCCCGGCACGATGTAGCCATGGTCGTTGAGTCGTTCGTCGATCGCGGCGGTCCAGATCGGCACGTCGGCGTGCTCCCGCTGGAACTTGGCGATGCCCTCCGGTGCTGCAAGAAGGCACACGAAGCGGATGTCGCGGGCACCGCGCGCCTTGAGCAGGGAGGCCCCGGCGCAGGCCGAGTTGCCGGTCGCGAGCATCGGGTCCATCAGGATCACGGTGCGGTCGGACAGATCCTGCGGTGCCTTGAAGTAATACTCGACTGCCTGCAGCGTATCGGGGTCGCGGTAGAGCCCGATATGAGCAATGCGCGCCGAGGGCATCAGCGCCAGCATACCGTCGAGGAAGCCGACGCCGGCGCGCAGGATCGGCGCCAGCGTGAGTTTCTTGCCGGCGATCTTCGGCGCCTGCATCGGCGCGATCGGCGTCTCGATCTCGACCAGCTCCAGCGGCAGGTCGCGCGTCACCTCGTAGCAGAGCAGCATCCCGATCTCGTTCAGGATTTCGCGGAAGCTCTTGGTCGAGCGGTCCTTCTCCCGCATCAGCGAGAGCTTGTGCTGGACCAGGGGGTGGGTGACGACGTTGACGTTGCTGCTGCTCATGGAAACCGCTCTACACGGTTCCGTGAAGTTGCGCCAGATCGGCCGGGTCTTTTCCGCCGGATAGGTGGTTCACGCCGGTATCGCGACAGCGGGTGGTGCCCGATTGCTTGGAAGCGAAGAGGTGAGGGGGGCTAAACCCCGAGCCCGCGTGCCAGAAGCATGATCACGAGCGTCAGGACGGCGCCCCAGATCAAGGTCAGCGTCATGGTCAGGATGGTGACCGTGATCGCGTGCTCCAGATTTCCCTTGAGGAGCTGCATGCTAGGCGTCCGGGGTCGGGGTCGCGGTGATGCGCAGGCCGAGCTGCAACGCGCCCATCAACGCGACCAGCATGATGATCTTGAGCGCGATCATGTTGGCCTAGCCGAAATTGTCGCAGACGAGAGGTTGATACCGTAGATCCGGCGCAGGGCGCACCAAGGGAACGCTGGGCTGCGGCACGTCCGCAGCCGATACCTGCGCTTCGACGAAAGCAGAGAGCAGTGCGAGCGACAGGTCGGCGTGACGGGCTTCGATCGCGGCGTCCAGCCAATCCGGCAACTCGCGTTCGCGCGACAGAGCGCAGTACCATTCGCCATCGTCATAGGCGACGCGCCGGACCTGCCACAGCGGCAGCTCGAGCGCCATCAGTGCCAACGCAGCGTCGGCCCAGGCCTCCGCATCGATCAGCCGCATCATGCGCTCGCTCTGCCCGAGCGACGGAAAGCGCCGGCACGCGTGGTCGATGATTTCGAGCATCAAGGGCCGCGTCATCGCATGTGCACGATGCAGCCCCTCGCTCAGCGCGAGCGGATCATAGTGTCGGAGAGCGGTGGTCATGTCAGGCCTCCTGGAATTCGGCGTCGGTCAGTCGGCCGGCCTCTCCAAGATGGCTGGATGGGCATTTGAAAACGAGATGAGGGAAGGGCGGAAGATATAGGGATTTCATAAGTGTGGGATGGGGCGTCGTGTCGTAGGTGCGAATATTGTGCTGGAAGGAGGCACCGGCCGCGCCCATTCTCCACTGTCGTCCCGGCGAAGGCCGGGACCCATACCCCCAGGCCGTCGTTGTGGCGCAAGCTTTATGAAATTCCTATAACTTCGCCATAGCCCCCATCTCGAAAACCTATGTCCGCGATGGCACTTCAGCGCGGTGAAAATCCGGCTTGTACGCCTTGTATCGCGGAGCCCTTCCGCTTTCCGCCACCGGCCGGATCCCCGAGAAGCGGTTGCGTCCAACGTCAGGGCGCAACGAGGAGCAATCCAATGATGGACGTCCTGATGCTGGCGCTGGCTGCGGCCTTCTTCGCGCTGGCGATCGGCTACACCTACGCCTGCGAACGGCTGTGACGGAGCGGATCATGATCTTCGATTATACGCTCGCCGGCGCCGTCTCGTTCGGCCTCCTGATCTACCTCACCTACGCGCTGCTGCGGCCCGAGCAGTTCTGACCGTGCTGCTCGTCGTGAAATTGTTGCTGGCGGATGCCGTGCTCGTCGCCTGCCTGCTCGCGGTGCTGCTGCCGTTGCTATGCCGGGCACCAAGCCTGAAGGGTTGATTTCCATGACTGCGATCGGTTGGCTCCAGATCATTCTCTATTGCTCCATCATCGTCGCGTTGGCCAAGCCGCTCGGCTGGTACATGACGCGCGTGTTCAACGGCGAGTGGACGTTCGTGTCGCCGGTGCTGCGTCCGATCGAAGCCGGACTCTACCGGATTTCCGGTGTTGACGAGAAGCGCGAGCAGCATTGGCTGACCTATACGGTCGCCATGCTGCTGTTCCATGTCGGCGGCTTTCTCATCATCTACGGCGTGATGCGGGTTCAGGCCATGCTACCGTTCAATCCGGCCGGGCAGGCCGCGGTCGCCGAAGACCTCTCATTCAACACGGCGATCTCCTTCATCACCAACACCAACTGGCAGAATTACGGTGGCGAGAGCACGGTGTCCTATCTCGCGCAGATGCTCGGCCTCACGCACCAGAACTTCCTGTCGGCGGCGACCGGCATCGCGCTCGCAGTGGCCTTGATCCGCGGCTTCTCGCGCGCCTCGAGGCGGACGATCGGCAATTTCTGGGTCGACGTCACCCGCACCACGCTTTATGTGCTGCTGCCGATCTGCGTTGTCTACGCGCTGTTCCTGGTCTGGCAAGGCATGCCGCAGACGCTTGGTGACTCTGTCGAGGCGACCACGCTCGAGGGCGCCAGGCAGACCATTGCGGTCGGCCCGGTCGCCTCTCAGGTCGCGATCAAGATGCTCGGCACCAATGGCGGCGGCTTCTTCAACGCCAATGCGGCGCATCCTTTCGAGAATCCGACCGCGCTGTCGAACTTCGTGCAGATGCTGTCGATCCTCCTGATCGGCGTAGCCATGACCAACGTGTTCGGCCGTATGGTCGGTAACCAGCGCCAGGGCTGGGCGATCCTGGCCGCGATGGGTGTGCTGTTCGTCGCCGGCGTCACCGTCACCTATTGGGCGGAAGCCGATGGCACGTCCACGCTCCAGGCGCTTGGTTTGACCGGCGGCAACATGGAAGGCAAGGAGGTCCGCTTCGGCATCGTCGCGTCTTCCCTGTTCGCCGTGATCACGACGGCGGCCTCCTGCGGCGCGGTCAACGCCATGCACGACAGCTTCACCGCACTTGGCGGCATGATCCCGCTGATCAACATGCAGCTTGGCGAAATCATCGTCGGCGGCGTCGGCGCCGGCCTCTACGGCATGCTGCTGTTCGTCATCCTCGCGATCTTTGTCGCAGGGCTCATGGTCGGCCGCACGCCGGAATATGTCGGTAAGAAGATCGAGGCCCGCGAGGTCAAGATGGCAATGCTCGCGATCCTGGTGTTGCCGTTGATGTATCTCGGCTGGACCGCGGTCGGCGTGGTGTATCCTGCGGCGGCCGCCTCGATGGCGAATGCCGGCCCGCATGGCTTCACCGAAGTGCTGTACGCCTTCACGTCGGCCACCGGCAACAACGGCTCCGCCTTCGCGGGCCTGACCGGCAACACCTTGTTCTACAACCTGACGCTCGCGAGCGCGATGTTCGTGGGCCGCTTCTTCATGATCGTTCCTGCCATGGCGATCGCCGGTTCGCTGGCCGGCAAGAAGTCTATCCCGCCCTCGGCTGGTACCTTCCCGACCACGGGCGGGCTGTTCGTTGGCCTCGTCGTGGGCGTGATCCTGATCATTGGCGGCCTGACCTTCTTCCCGGCGCTCGCGCTCGGCCCGATCGTCGAGCATCTCGCGATGAATGCCGGCAACGTCTTCTGAGCCAGCTCTTTCGGAGTGACCTCCATGGAACCAGTTCATAAACCCAACAAGCACATGCCGGTCTCGGCGATGCTCGATCCCAAGATCGTGGTGCCGGCCGTCGGCGCGGCGTTTACCAAGCTCGATCCGCGCGTCATGGTCAAGAATCCCGTGATGTTCGTGGTCGAGATCGTGGCTGCACTCACCACGGTGATCTTCCTGCGCGACCTCGTCAGCGGCAGTGCGAATCTCGGCTTCACCTTCCAGATCATCCTCTGGCTGTGGTTCACCGTGCTGTTCGCCAACCTCGCCGAGGCGGTGGCCGAAGGCCGCGGCAAGGCGCAGGCCGAGTCGCTGCGCAAGACGCGCACCGAGAGCCAGGCCAAGCTCCTGACCGGCTCCGGCGGAACGTTCAAGCTCGTGTCGGGCACGAGCCTCAAGGTCGGCGACATCGTGCTGGTCGAGGCCGGTGACACCATTCCCTCCGACGGCGAGGTGATCGAGGGTGTCGCCTCGGTCAACGAAGCCGCCATCACCGGCGAGTCCGCGCCGGTCATTCGCGAATCCGGCGGCGACCGCTCGGCCGTGACCGGCGGCACGCAGGTGCTGTCCGACTGGATCCGCGTCCGCATCACGGCCGCGCAGGGGGCGACCTTCATCGACCGCATGATCAAGTTGGTCGAGGGCGCCGAGCGGCAGAAGACGCCGAACGAGATCGCGCTCAACATTCTGCTCGCCGGCCTGACCATCATCTTCGTGTTCGCTACCGTCACCATTCCGAGCTACGCGGCCTATGCCGGCGGCTCGATCTCGGTGGTCGTGCTGGTGGCGCTGTTCGTGACCCTGATCCCGACCACGATCGGCGCGCTCTTGTCGGCGATTGGTATCGCAGGCATGGACCGCCTGGTGCGCTTCAACGTGCTGGCGATGTCCGGCCGAGCGGTCGAGGCGGCCGGCGACGTCGATACGCTCTTGCTCGACAAGACCGGCACCATCACGCTCGGCAACCGGCAGGCGACCGCGTTCCGCCCCGTGCGCGGCGTGACCGAGCACGAGCTTGCGGATGCCGCCCAGCTCGCCTCGCTCGCCGACGAGACGCCGGAAGGCCGCTCGATCGTCGTGCTGGCGAAGGAGAAATACGGCATCCGCGGCCGCGACATGGCTGAGCTGGGTGCGAGCTTCATCCCGTTCACGGCGCAGACTCGCATGAGCGGCGTCGATGCCGGCGGCTCGTCGGTACGAAAGGGGGCGGTCGATGCCATGCTGAACTATGTCGGTGGCGGTGCGCCGCTGGCGATCGCCTCCGGCAATGTAGCGCGGGCGATCCAGCCTGCGGCGCTTTCCGATATCGGCCGTGAGATCCAGGCCATCGCCGACGAGATCGCCAAGGCCGGCGGCACGCCGCTCGCGGTGGCTAAGGACGGCAAGCTGCTCGGCGTCATCCAGCTCAAGGACATCGTCAAGGGCGGCATCCGCGAGCGTTTCGCGGAGCTGCGCCGCATGGGCATCCGTACCATCATGATCACCGGCGATAACCCGATGACAGCCGCCGCGATCGCGGCGGAAGCCGGCGTCGACGACTTCCTGGCTCAGGCAACGCCTGAGGACAAGCTCAAGCTGATCCGCGACGAGCAGAGCAGGGGCAAGCTGGTGGCCATGTGCGGCGACGGCACCAACGACGCGCCGGCGCTCGCGCAGGCCGACGTCGGCGTCGCCATGAACACCGGCACCCAGGCCGCCCGCGAAGCCGGCAACATGGTCGACCTCGATTCCAACCCGACCAAGCTGATCGAGGTGGTCGAGATCGGCAAGCAGCTCCTGATGACACGTGGTGCGCTGACGACGTTCTCGATCGCCAACGACGTCGCAAAATACTTCGCGATCATCCCGGCGATGTTCCTGGCGTTCTACCCGCAGCTCAACGTGCTCAACGTCATGAACCTGGCGAGCCCGCAGAGCGCCATCCTGTCGGCGATCATCTTCAACGCGCTGATCATCATCGCGTTGATTCCGCTTGCGCTGAAGGGCGTGGCCTATCGTGCCGTCGGCGCCGGCGCGCTTCTGAGGCGCAACCTGTTGGTCTACGGCTTGGGCGGCATCGTCATTCCCTTCATCGGCATCAAGGCGATCGACCTTGTGGTGACTGCGCTGCATTTGGCTTGAACTGTCATTGCGAGGAGCGAAGCGACGAAGCAATCCAGACTGCCGCCACCGGAGAGATTTCTGGATTGCTTCGCTTCGCTCGCAATGACGAAAGAATTGGGAGAGACATCATGCTCAGAGAAATCCGCCCCGCCATCGTCCTCTTGCTGGCGCTGACCGCCATCACGGGCCTCGCCTATCCGCTCGCGATCACCGGCATCGCCAGCGCGCTCTTTCCCGCGCAGGCGCGGGGCAGCCTGATCGAGAAGGACGGCAAGGTGGTCGGCTCCGCCCTGATCGGGCAGAAGTTCAAGGACGACAAATATTTCCATGGCCGCCCTTCGGCGACGCTGGCGCCGGACCCGAACGATGCGACCAAGACGGTGCCAGCGCCCTACAACGCTGCCAATTCGGGCGGCTCCAACCTCGGCCCGACCAGCAAGGCGCTGGCCGACCGGCTGAAGGAAGATGTGGCGAAGCTGAAGGCGGAGAACCCGAAGGCTGCTGTGCCGGTCGACCTGGTGACGACTTCCGCCAGCGGGCTCGATCCGAACATTTCGCCGGAAGCGGCGCAATTCCAGGTGCCGCGCGTGGCGAAGGCGCGGAATATGTCCGAGGATCAGGTCACGCAGCTCGTGACGTCCCACACCGAGGGCCGCCTGCTCGGCCTGATCGGCGAGCCCCGGGTCAACGTACTGGCGCTGAATCTCTCACTGGATCGTGCTGCCGCGAAGTAGTGGTCTAGGCTCGCGGTGCTCTGATGATTATAATTCTAGGCGATGCCCGTTGCTCTCTCTCCCCGCTTGCGGGGAGAGGGGTGGGATGAGCGGGCGCACTGGTAATTTGATAGCAAGCCGCCTGATGGTCCGAGAGCGCCGTGATCCCGAACAACGTCCTTCGCCCGAGGCGCTGCTGGAAACCGCGCGCCGCGAGGAGAGCGCGAGCGGCAAGCTGAAGATCTTCGTCGGCGCCGCCCCCGGCGTCGGCAAGACCTACGAGATGCTGCAGAGCGCCCACACCAAGCGCAAGGCGGGCATCGACGTCGTGGTCGGCTTCGTCGAGACCCATGGCCGCGCCGAGACCGAGACGCTGCTGCGCGGGCTTGAGGTGATCCCGCGCAAGACGCTCGACTATCGCGGCCAGATGATCGAGGAGATGGACCTCGACGCCGTTATCGCGCGACGGCCGCAGCTCGCTTTGGTCGACGAGCTCGCCCATACGAATGCGGCCGGAAGCCGTCATCCCAAGCGCTACCTCGATGTCGAGGAGCTGCTGTCCCACGGCATCGATGTCTACACCGCCGTCAACATCCAGCACATCGAGAGCCTGAACGACGTCGTTGCCCAGATCACCCATGTGCGGGTGCGCGAGACGGTGCCGGATTCGGTGTTCGACCGTGCGGACGCGATCGAGCTGATCGACCTCACGCCTGACGACCTGATCCAGCGGCTGAAGGAAGGCAAGGTTTATGTGCCCAAACAGGCCGAGCGGGCGCTGGAGCATTACTTCTCGCCGGGCAACCTGACTGCGCTGCGCGAGCTGGCGCTGCGGCGCACGGCCGAGCGGGTCGATGAGCAGTTGCTCACCCACATGCAGGCGAATGCCATCGCTGGCCCCTGGGCTGCGGGCGAGCGCATCCTCGTCTGCGTCAGCGAGGATCCGCGCGCAGCCGGGCTCGTGCGCTACACCAAGCGGCTGGCCGACCGGCTGCACGCGCCGTTCACCGCCATCTCGATCGAGACCCGGCGCTCGCTGCAGCTCGCCGACGAGGAGCGCGACCGGCTGGCAGATACGCTTCGGCTTGCCGAATCGCTGGGTGGCGAGGCGCTGACCATTCCCGCCGTCGGCCGTCGCATCGCGGACGACGTCATCAACTTCGCGCAAAGCAACAACGTCACCCAGATCGTGATCGGCAAGTCGACGCGCTCGCGCTGGTTCGAGATGACGCGCGGCTCCGTCGTGCATGATCTCGTCCGCCGAGCCGGCAACATCAGCGTTCACGTCATTCCGGGCGACGAGCTCGCCGGCGGGCCCGCGCCGAAAACGGCGGTGCAGACCGCGGCGCGCGTCGAGCAATTCGAAGCGCTGCCCTATCTCAAGGCACTTGGCATCACTGCGCTCGGCCTTGCCGTGGCGGCTGTCATCAAGCCGCGGTTTGGAGTCGAAAACGTAGACCTGGTGTTCCTGACCGCGGTGGTGGCGGTCGCTGTGCGCTACGGCCTGTGGCCGTCGCTGCTGGCGAGCATCGCGGCCTCGCTCGCCTATAATTTCTTCTTCCTGCCGCCGGTCTACACTTTCACCATCACCGATCCGACCAATGTTGCGGCATTTTTCTTCTTCATGCTGATTGCGGTGCTGGTATCGAACGTTGCGGGACGGGTGCGTACGCAGGCCGACACCGCGATCGGGCGGATCAGGACGACCGAGCAGCTCTATGCCTTCAGCCGCAAGCTCGCCGGCACCGGCACGCTCGACGACGTGTTGTGGGCCACCGCCTACCAGACTGCGCTGATGCTGAAGGTGCGCGTGGTGCTGCTGCTGCCGGAGGATGGTCTGCTCGCGGTGAAATCCGGCTATCCGCCCGAGGATCAGCTCGACCAGGCCGATCTGGCGGCGGCCAACTGGGCCTGGAGCAACGACCGTCCCGCCGGCCGCGGCTCCGATACGCTGCCGGGCGCCAGGCGGCTGTTCCTGCCGATGCGCACCGGGCGCGCGCCGATCGGCGTCATCGGCATCGACGACGACCGCACCGGCCCGCTGCTGACGCCGGACCAGCGTCGGCTGCTCGACGCGCTGGTCGACCAGGGCGCGCTCGCGATCGAGCGCGTGCTGCTGGTCGAGGATATGGACCGGGTCAAGCGCACCATCGAGTCCGAGCGGCTGCGCTCGGCGCTCTTAACCTCGATCTCGCATGATCTCAAGACACCGCTCGCCTCGGTGCTGGGCGCGGCCTCGACCATGCGCGATCTCGCCGGCGCGCTCTCCGCCACCGAGAAGCGCGATCTGCTCGCCACCGTGATCGACGAGTCCGAGCGGCTCAACCGCTTCATCGCCAACCTCCTCGACATGACCAAGCTCGAATCCGGCGCCATCGTGCCCAACACGGCGCTGCACGATCTCGGCGAGATCGTCGGCAGTGCGCTGCGGCGGGCAGCCAAGATCCTCACCGGGCACAAAGTCGAGCTGCTGCTGGCCGCCGATCTGCCGATGCTCGAGCTCGACGCGGTGCTGTTCGAGCAGGTGCTGTTCAACCTGCTCGATAATGCAGCCAAATATTCGCCACAGGACACCACGATCTTGATCAGGAGCCAACGCGACACGGATCAGGTGCTCCTCCAGGTCGCCGACGAAGGCGCCGGCATCCCGCCCGACGAGCTCGAGAGTGTATTCGACAAGTTCTATCGCGTGCAGAAGGGGGATCATGTCCGTCCCGGCACCGGGCTTGGCCTGGCCATCTCACGCGGCTTCGTCGAGGCGATGCGCGGCACGATCTCGGCCGCCAACCGCAGCGACCGGAGCGGCGCCGTCCTGACCATCCGTCTGCCTGTTCCGGCACAGGCCCACGCATTGGATACCGCCGCATGAGTGCTGCCTCGATCAAGGTCCTGGTCATCGACGACGAGCCGCCGATCCGTAAATTGCTGCGGATGGGGCTTGCGACGCAGGGCTATGAGATATTGGAGGCATCGAACGGGAAAATCGCGCTGGAAAAGCTCACTGAAGGGCCGGCGTTGATCATCCTCGACCTCGGCCTGCCCGACATCCAGGGCCACGAGCTGTTGCGCACCATTCGCGCCCGCAATGAGGACGTTCCGATCGTGGTGCTGTCGAGCCGCGGCGACGAGGCCGGCAAGGTGCAGGCGCTCGATCTCGGCGCCGATGACTACCTTACGAAGCCGTTCGGCATGGACGAGCTCTTGGCGCGCCTGCGTGCGGCGCTGCGCCACCAGCTCCAGGTCAAGGGCGAGCGCCCGGTGTTCCGCACCGGCGATCTCTCCGTCGATCTCGTGCGCCGCATCGTCAAGCTGGGCGAGCGCGAGGTGAAGCTGTCACCGAAGGAGTACGACCTCCTGCGCGTGCTGGTCCAGCACGCCGGCAAGGTGCTCACCCATCGCCTTCTCCTTAAGGAGCTCTGGGACGAGCTGACCGATGCACAATACCTGCGCGTCTATGTCCGTCAGCTCCGGCAGAAGATCGAAGCCGACCCGGAGCGTCCGCAATACGTGCTGACAGAGACGGGGATCGGGTATCGGTTGAAGGCGGGGGACTGAGGCGAGCCGTCACCGCGCGGGGATGGACATGGATGCCCGGGTCAAGCCTCGGGCATGACGACTGAGGTTGGAGCGCGAATCTCCTTCAACATCGTCATTGCGAGCGCAGCGAAGTAATCCAGAGTCCCTCCGCGGAACGATTCTGGATTGCTTCGCTGCGCTCGCAATGACGATTCTATCAGCTCGCCTTGCGATGCCTGGCCGTGGATCGGTGCGCTTTCTTCGCGCTGCGATGCCGTCCGGTGGTGCGGCGTGCATGGGACTTGGCTCTCGTCCGTCCTCCACCGCGCCCCTTCAAGCTCTGCTTCAGCGCATCCATGAGGCTCACGACGTTGCTCGGCCGCTCCTCGGGCTCTGGAAGTTCGATCTTCTTGCCCGCGGCCTTCCGCTTCACCAACGCCTTCAATGCGTCCTCGTATTCGTCCTTGAATTTGCTTGGGTCGAAATGCGCGGTCTTGGTGTGCAGGATGTGGCCGGCGAGCTCGACCATGTCCTTGGTGATCTTGGGGCTCTTGATGTCGTCAAAGAACTGGTCCTCGTCGCGCAGCTCGTAGGGGTAGCGCAGCGTGGTGCCGAGCAGGCCCTTGCCGAGCGGCTCGATCGCCATGACATGCTCGCGGTTGGTAAGCACGATCTTGGCGAGCGCGACGCGATCCTGATTCTCCATGGCGTCGCGGATCACGGCAAACGCGTCGATCGCGGCCTTGCCGTCGGGCGCGATGTAATAGGGATGGTTGAGGTAGCGCTGGTCGATCTCGTCGCTCGGCACGAAACTCTCGATGTCGATGGTGTGATTGCTTTCGATCTGGACCGCCTCGAGCTCCTCCGGCTCGATCTCGAC
The DNA here is from genome assembly GCF_029909975.1 of Bradyrhizobium sp. ISRA430. Lineage (NCBI taxonomy): Bacteria > Pseudomonadati > Pseudomonadota > Alphaproteobacteria > Hyphomicrobiales > Nitrobacteraceae > Bradyrhizobium > Bradyrhizobium sp. ISRA430. The sequence goes on along the minus strand of NZ_CP094516.1, from coordinate 3,617,096 downwards.
ATACTTGCCCTTGCGCAGCTCGTAGCCGCGCCCTTTCTGATCGCTTTCGACGACGTCGCCGGTCTCGGCATCGACCATCTGCTGTTTGAGCCGGTTTCCGGTCTCCCGGTTGATAAGGTGAAACCGCGTCTTCTGGGCTGCAGTCGCGGCCGGATAGAGCGCGACTGGGCAACTGACCAGCGACAGTTTCAACGACCCTTTCCAGTAGGCGCGGGGAGCCATTCCAATCTCCGGCGTTTTCAGGGCTTTTTCGGAACTCCAACCCGTGCTTCGGGTTTTGGTTCCGGGTGGGACACAGGTCGTGATAGGCTTGAATGCGCCTGAGAAACATGCGGGACAGGTCGTGCTGAGAAACCTTTCCACCTACCGAAAGAAACGGGATTTCGAGATCACGCCGGAGCCGTCGGGTGAAACGGCGGTCGCGCCGTCGAAGCAACGGCGGTTCGTGATCCAGAAGCACGATGCGACGCGGCTGCACTACGACTTTCGTCTCGAATTCGACGGCGTCTTCAAGTCCTGGGCGGTGACCAAGGGACCATCGCTCGATCCCCACGACAAGCGGCTGGCGGTCGAGGTCGAGGATCACCCGCTCGACTATGGCGATTTCGAAGGCACGATTCCGGAAGGCCAGTATGGCGGCGGGACGGTCATGCTGTGGGACCGCGGCTATTGGGAATCCGAAGATCCCGAGGGCGGCTTCAAGAAGGGCGACCTTAAATTCACCCTGCACGGTGACAAGCTGCACGGGAGCTGGGTTCTCGTGCGCATGCGCAACGATCGCACCGGCGGAAAGCGCACCAACTGGCTGCTGATCAAGCACCGCGACGAATATGTCCGCGAGGGTGCCGACAACGACATCCTCGACGAGGACAAGTCGGTCGCTTCCGGGCGCGCCATGGAGCAGATTGCGGAAGGCAAGGGCCGCGCGCCCAAGCCGTTCATGCTGGCAAAGGGCGCAAAGGTCGCAAAAGGCAAGGCTGATGCGGTGTGGCACTCCAACCGTGCCGAAGAAACCAGGGGGCGTACCGTCAAACCGGCGCCCCGCACGGCGTTGAAAGGTGGCAAGGCTGCAAGGAAGGCGACGACGGCGGACGTCAGGAAAGTTTCGGAGATGCCGGACTTCGTCGCGCCGCAGCTCTGCACGCCGGTCGAGCGTCCGGCGGCCGGCGAAGGCTGGTGTCACGAGATCAAGTTCGACGGCTATCGCGTGCAGCTTCGGGTCGAGGACGGCAAGGCGACGCTGAAGACCCGCAAGGGCCTGGACTGGAGCGACAAGTTCACCTCGATCGTCAAGGAGGCCGGTGCGCTGCCGGACGTGATGATCGACGGCGAGATCGTCGCGCTCGACCACAATGGCGCTCCGAACTTCTCCTCGCTTCAGGCGGCGCTGTCGGACGGCAAGACCGGTGATCTCATCTTCTTCGTCTTCGATCTCCTGTTCGCAGAAGGGCTCGATTTTCGCCGGCTGCCGCTTGGCGAGCGCAAGGCCCGCCTCAAGGAGCTGTTGGGGGCGCGCAAGAGGAAGTCGGGACAGATCCGCTTCGTCGAGCATTTCGAGAGCGGGGGCGACGCGGTGCTGCGGTCCGCCTGCAAGCTCGAGCTCGAAGGCGTGGTGTCGAAGAGGCTCGACGCACCCTATCGCTCCGGCCGTACCGAGAGCTGGACCAAGTCGAAATGCCGCGCCGGCCATGAGGTCGTGATCGGCGGCTACAAGACCACGAACGGCAAATTCCGCTCGCTGATGGCGGGCGTGCATCGTGGTGATCACCTCGCCTTTGTCGGCATCGTCGGCACAGGCTTCGGCGCCGACAAGGTCAAGCGCATCATGCCGCTCCTCAAGGAGGTGACCTCTAACGAGAGTCCCTTCGGCGGCAAGAACGCGCCGAAGAAGAGTCGCGACGTGCACTGGCTGAAGCCGGAGCTCGTCGCCGAGATCGAGTTTGCCGGCTTCACCGCCGACGGCAACATCCGCCAGGCGGCGTTCAAGGGCCTGCGGCAGGATAAGCCGGCCGAGGAGGTCGAGGCCGAAACCCCTGTCGATACAGAGCTGGCGGAGCCGTCTCCCGGCGCACGGAAGAAGTCGCGCGCCAAGACGACATCCGGCGTCCGGTCGAAGCCGGCCGCAGAGAATGCCGAGGTCATGGGTGTCGTCATCTCCAAGCCGGACAAGGAGCTCTGGCCCGACGACGGCGATGGCGAGCCGGTCACCAAGCTGGACCTCGCGCGCTATCTCGAAGCCGTCGGCGAGTGGATGATCGTGCATCTGAAGGGACGGCCGTGCTCCCTGATCCGGGCGCCCGATGGCATCAAGGGCGAGTCCTTCTTCCAGCGCCACGCCATGCAGGGGACCTCGAACCTGCTGGAGCTCGCAAAGGTCTCCGGCGATCGCAAGCCGTATTTGCAGATCGATCGCATCGAGGGGCTCGCGGCCGTGGCGCAGATCGGGGGCGTCGAGCTGCATCCCTGGAATTGCGCGCCTTACGCTTATGACACGCCCGGCCGTCTGGTGTTCGATCTCGATCCGGCGCCGGATGTCGATTTCGCCGGCGTCGTCGCGGCGGCAAAGGAGATGCGGCAGCGGCTTGCCGATGTCGGCATGGAGAGTTTTTGCAAGACCACCGGCGGCAAGGGCCTGCATGTGGTGGTGCCGCTGCTGCACGGCGCGCGCGACAAGGTGAGCTGGAAGGAGGCCAAGGCCTTCGCGCAAGGGATCTGCCGGTGGATGGCCGACAACGATCCCGAGCGCTACCTGCTCAATATGTCGAAGAAGCTGCGCAATGGAAAGATCTTCCTCGACTACCTGCGCAATGACCGCATGTCGACGGCAGTGGCTCCGCTGTCGCCGCGTGCGCGCGCGGGTGCCACGGTCTCGATGCCGCTGACCTGGGCGCAGGTGAAGAGCGATCTTGATCCGAAGCGATATACGCTGCGCACCGTCCCTGGCTTGCTCGCGCGCTCGAAAGCATGGGAGGGATACGAGGATGCGGCGACGTCGATCAAGGCGGCGATGAAGAAGCTGACGGCGAAGGTGAAGTAGGGCTCGCCGCACAGCACCCTTCGCGTTGTATTTGCGAAATTCGTAGGTGGGTTAGCGAAGCGTAACCCACCCTACGAGATCATGTGTGCGGCTAGATTCGTCCCAGCAAAAGCAGTATCAGCAGGATGACGATGATAAGCCCAAGGCCGCCGCCGCCGTAATAGCCGGTGCCGTAGAACGGGCCGCCGCCGATGCCGCTGAAGCCGCCGAGCAGGGCGATGATCAAAATGATCAGAATGATCGTACCGATCGTCATGCCAAATCTCCTCCAGCCCTTGGTCAAAAAGGGTCGCTTGCACTTGTCCTCCGCTGGGGGCAACTTGCCGCAAGTTTGTTCGTTCCGGTTGTGAAACGCGATCGCAGAGCCGATTTCCTTGGAACCTTTGCCGTTTCGGTCGGCATGACTACGTGAGGATCATTCAGCGCGGGGCGGACCATGTCAGCACCGTTTGTCGTTTCAATTCCGCACCGTCTCGGCCGCGAGGAGGCGGTGCGCCGGCTCAAATCCGGACTCGGTCGTGCGGCGGCCAGCATTCCCGTGATGCAGGTCGAAGAAGAGCGCTGGAGCGGGGACAGCATGAACTTCCGCGTTCGCGCGCTTGGGCAGATCGCGAGCGGCCAGATCGACGTTGCCGACGATCATGTCCGGGTCGAGGTGGTGCTGCCATGGCTGTTGCAGCGCTTCGCCGAGATGGCGCAGGCCACCATCCGCAAGCGCGGACAATTGCTGTTGACCAAGGACGACAAAAGATAGAGTTCAGGCGAGGACGCGCTGCCGGGCCGGCTTCGCGATGCTGGCGGTGCGCGCCCCGATCACTGCTGCGGGAAAATCGCGGAAGGCCTGCGCGATCGGCAGTTGGTTGCCGGTGAGGTGAGGTGCGGTGTAGCCGGTCATGTCGACGGTCGCGTCGAGGCCTTCGAACGCAGGCCATTCGCGTCCCACCTGGGTGAAGGGTGCAAACAGACGTCCGACCACAGTGATCACCGCTGCGCGTCCGCGCCGGCGGGCGAAGGCGATGACATGATCCGCATGCGCGCCGCGGACCTCCAGCGGCCGGTAGTCGCCATGGCCGAAGACGTCGGCGAGCTCAGTGCGCAGCCTGAGCAGATGCCGCGTCCAGGCGAGCTTGAGCTGGCCGTCCGGCCAGGTCTTGATCAGGTGGCTCCAGTCCGGAGCCTCGAGTGACGCCAGGGCCGCATGTCGGCTGGCAAAGTCCACGGGACGGCGGTTGTCGGGATCGACCAGCGACAGGTCCCACAATTCGGTGCCCTGATAGAGATCCGGAACGCCCGGCAGCGTCGCCTTGAGCGTGATCTGGCTGAGGGAATTCAACGCGCCGAGCAGTGCCACGCGCCGCGCCAGGGTTTGCAGCGTGTCCAGGAACTCGCCGGACTGTGCGGGATCGAGGATCTTTTCGACGAAGCTGCGCACACCCTGCTCATAGGCCTCGTGCGGGTTGAGCCAGCTCGTCTCCTCCTTGCCTTCGCGCGCAGCCTTGAGCGCATAGGCCTGGATGCGCTCGGTGAAGTCGGCGCCAGGCCCCTGCAGCGGCCAGGCCCCCAGCAGGGTCTGGTAGAGCATGTATTCGAACGTCGCCGAAGGCGCGCGCATGTTGCCGCGGAGGGCAAGGTGCGGCGCGTTCATGACCTTCCAGCGCGCCACCGCGCTGGTCCATTCGCCGGGGATTTCGCTGAGCGCGGCAATCCGAGCGCGGGCGTCCTCGCCGCGCTTGGTGTCATGCGTTGCGGTTGCGGTTAGGCCGTGCGGCCATTCCCTGGCGCGGGCCTGCATGGTCTGATGGAAGGCGGGGAGCGCAAGCCCGTTGCTCGCGGGATCGCCGCCGACCTCGTTGAGCGCGAGCAACCGGTGGAATTGGTAGAAGGCGGTGTCTTCGAGCGACTTCGCCATCATCGGTCCGGTGAATTGCTGCACCTTCAGCGCAAAGCGGCGCACGCGCGGGGTGCTGTGCCGCGGCCGGTCCGGCCTCAGCAGGTCCATGGTGAGGGCGTCGCGCAGGAAGTCGAAAATGCCGTCGTCCGCGGCGAACCACTCCGCCCGCGCGCTTTCGATGGTCTCGTCTATCAGCTTGCGATCATGCGCGCTCGGTGCGCCCGTCGTGAGATAGGTGCGGTAGACCGGAAAATGCAGCACATAGAGCTCGAGCGCCTGCCGCAGGCTGTCCTCGGAGAAGTCGCGGGTCGAGTAATGCCCGTTGGCGATGCGCGCGAGCAGCCGCGTCAGCACGGTGAATTCGCTGGTCAACAGCGTCTCCAGCACCCGTCGCTTGGCCTCCTTGACGTAAGGCGCAAGCCGCGGCGCGCGGTTGCTGACCTGCCGCCAGGTCTCGTTCAGTGCCTCCAGTCCCCTGGCGTCGACCAGCACCTGGATGATGACGTTCATCCACTCATAGCCGGTGGTGCCCTGTATCCCGGCAAAGCGCGGCAGGCGTTCGTGCTCGCACAGGATCTTCTCGATCACGGTGTAGAACGGCTTTGTGGTGCCTTGCGCGTCGCGCACAAGCCGGCGCAGCCGTTGGCAATATTGCGCGGGATCGCGCAGGCCGTCGATGTGGTCGAGGCGCAAGCCCTGCAATTTGCCGTCCGCAACGAGTTGCTTTACCAGCCGGTGCGTGGCCGCGAACGTGCCGGGATCTTCGACCCGCAGGCCGGCGAGCCCGTTGATGTCGAAGAAGCGGCGATAGTTGATGTCGCTGGAGGCGAGCCGCCAGTGGCCGAGCTTGTAGTGCTGGCGTTCGAGCAGATGGTGCAGCGCCAGTGTCGGCGCCGGGCGATCCTTGGCGGCGCGATAGGCGCCAAGGCCGCGTACGATGATGTCTGCGCCATCAGCGTTCTCCTTGAGCTCGACCTTGAACGCAGGCGCTTCCTTGCGGTTGGGGCGGCGCAGCCCCGTGTAGCGGGTGGCGAGCGCGAGCAGGCGCTTGCCGGCGTCTGTTTCGGCGGCGTCTGCCTCCTTCACGACCATCCGCAGCACTTCGCCATAGCGCTCCGGCGCGATCGGCAGGCGATGCTCGTAATACCAGGCCGAGAAGCTGCCTTCGTTGGGATCGTAGCGCAATTCGATTTCGCCGCGCTCGAGCGCTTCGCCGTAGGACACGCCGAGGATCGGCAGCAGCACGCCGCCGCGGGCGCGGTAGGGCAACTGGTCCCAGTCGATGTCAAACGAGACCGCATGCGGCGAAGCCTGTCCCCATTCCAGCACGTCCAGCCACCAGGGATTGTCGGCAAAATGCACGCCGACATGGTTGGGTACGAAATCGATGATCAGGCCGAGATCATGCTTTACCAGCGTCTCACTCAGCCGCGCAAAGCCGGCCTCGCCGCCGAGCTCGGGATTGAGCTGGCTGTGATCGACGATGTCGTAGCCGTGGGTCGAGCCCTTGCGGGCCTTCATCACCGGTGAGGCGTAGAGATGCGTGACGCCGAGCGCTTTGAGGTAAGGGACAACCTCGGCGGCCTTGTCGAAATCGAAATCTGCGGTGAGCTGAAGCCGATAGGTGGCAAGGGGGCTAGCGGGAGGCATGCTAACCTCCGAGACGCCAGTGCACTGCCCAGGGCGGGAGGCGGTCGCCGGCTGCACTGCCCCAGATCGGTGTGCCTGCGCTCTCGCTGGAATGCGTGATCTCGTGGTCCGAGAGATTGGCGGTGAGGCGCAGCATCGCGCCGTCCCCCATGCGCCAATGTGCGGTCAAAAGACCATTGTCGGTGGTCTCGGCGTTGCCGAAGACCGCGCCCTTCAGCCGTGGTGCGATCTCCCTGCGGCGAAGCGCGAGCAGCTCCCGCACCAGAGCCAGTCGTGCCTGCTGCTCGGGCGTGCGCGACGTCCAGTCGAGCACGGCCGATTGCGGCGTTGCTGGGTCGAGCGGGTCTGGGACCTCGTCGCCATATTTTTCGTAAGCCCAGGCATATTCCTGCCGACGTCCCTTGCGCACGGCATCTGCAAGCCCGCCCTGGAAATCGCAGAAGAACGGGAAGGGCACCGTCGAGCCCCATTCCTCGCCCATGAACAGCATTGGTATCATGGGAGCGAGAAGCGTGACGGCGAGCGCGGCCTCGACCTTTTGCGGCGATGCCAGGCTCTCGAGCCGGTCGCCGAGCGGGCGGTTGCCGATCTGGTCATGGTTCTGGAGGAAATTGACGAAGGTCGCCAGCGGCAGCGCGCCGCTCGGCTCGCCGCGCGGCTTGTTGCCCCAGAATTCGGAGATCTCGCCCTGATAGACGAAGCCCGAGGCCAGCGCGCGCGCAAGATCGAGGCGCGGCGTCTGATAGTCGGCGTAGTAGCCGGCGAGCTCCCCCGTCAACATCACATGCCAGACGTGGTGATAGTCGTCGTTCCACTGCGCGCGATACTTGCCGTTGGGCGGCTCCTGCGCGGCGTCGAGCAGGCTCGCGCGGTTGTCGCCGTTCTCCAGCACGAGATGGATGTGCCGCCCCGTCGCCTTGGCGAGCTCGCCGGTGGCGACGCTGAGATCGTGCAGCATCGACGACTCGCCGGGAAGCGCCATGATGTGGTTGGCGGCGTCCAGCCTCAGGCCGTCGAAACGGTAGTCGCTGAGCCAGGCGAGCGCATTCTCGACCGCGAAGGCCCGCACCTGCGGCACGCGATAGTCGATCGTGCTGCCCCAGGGCGTGTGCGCGTCCGTGAAGAAGGTCGGCGCGTAGCGGCTGAGGTAATTTCCCTCGGGGCCGAAGTGATTATAGACGACATCGAGAAACACCATGAGGCCGCGCAGATGCGCCTCGTCGATCAGCGTCTTCAGGTCTTCGGGGCGGCCGTAGGCGCTGTCGGGCGCGTACCAGAGCACGCCGTCGTAGCCCCAGCCCCGGCGGCCGGCGAAATCGGCCAGCGGCATCAACTCCAGCGCGGTGACGCCGGTGCCGGCCAGATGATCGAGCTTGTCGATCATGGCACGGTAAGTGCCTCGCGGCGTGAAGGTGCCGACATGGGTCTCGATCAGGACCGTCTCTTCCCAAGGGCGGCCGCGCCAAGCATCTGCGCGCCAGGCGAAGCTTGCGTGATCGATCACCTCACTCGGGCCGAACACGTCCTCGGGCTGGAAGGCCGAGGCCGGATCGGGCACGTCGATCTCGTCGTCGATCCTGAATTTGTAGCGGCTGCCGGCCGTCAGGCCGTGGACCTCGGCCACGTACCAGCCGTCGTCGCGCCGGCGCATGGCATGTCGGCGGTCGAGCAGGAGGTCGACGCGTCTGGCGGCGGGCGCCCAGAGCCGGAACGACACGCCGTCTTTGGTCGATCTTGCACCGAAGGAGGGCCTCATAGCGCGCCCGCGAAGGCGACCACGGAGCGCGGCGGCGCCTTACTGTCGCTTCCGGGCTGGAATTCGATCGTGTTCAGCTTGGCCTCAGTCGTGTTCAGGATCTGCTGCCAGCTCTTGTGTTCGGTCATCTTGGGCAACTTGAATGCGATCTCTTCGGGCGCGGCGTTCAGGACAATAAAGATCGCAGGCCCGCCCGGTTCCATCGGCCCCATCACATAAGAGAGGAAGCGCCCTTCGGGGAAATTCCAGTCGCTCTCCTTCATCTCCTCGCCGGCCGGGGTGAGCCACAAGACCCCATAGGATGAGCCCTCCGTGGGACGGCCATCGAGCCAGCGGTGGCTGCGGAGCTGCGAGAAGCGCCGGCGGATTTCGGCAAGATGGGCGACGAAATCGACCATGTCCTCGCCTTCCTTGCCGAGATTGTCCCAGCCGATCCAGCCGATCTCGTTGTCCTGGCAATAGGCGTTGTTGTTACCGGATTGCGAGTTGCCGACCTCGTCGCCGGCGAGGATCAGCGGCACGCCCTGCGCCAACATCAGGCAGGCCAGCACGTTCTTGCGGAGCTGGCGGCGCAGACCGAGGATATTGGGATCGTCGGTCGGGCCTTCAACACCGCAATTGTTGCTGTGGTTGTCGTTGGAGCCGTCGCGATTGTCCTCGCCATTGGCCTCGTTGTGCTTCTCATTGTAGCTGAAGAGGTCGGCGAGCGTGAAGCCGTCGTGGACAGTGATGTGATTGATGCTGGCGCGCAGCCGCCGTCCGTCGTGGTTGAACAGGTCGGAGGACGCCGTCATGCGGCTGGAGATGTCGCCGATCAGGCTGCCTTCACCACTCCAGTAGCGGCGCATGGCGCTGCGATAGCGGTCGTTCCACTCCGACCATTGCGAGGGGAATGCACCGACCTGGTAGCCGCCGAGCCCGAGGTCCCAGGGCTCGGCCACGAGCTTGACGGTGGCTAGCACCGGATCCTGCCGGATGGCGGTCAGGAACGAGCTGCCGCGATCATAGCCGTTCGGGCCGCGCGCCAGCGTGGTGGCGAGGTCGAAGCGGAAGCCGTCGACATGGCAGACCTCGACCCAGTAGCGCAGCGAATCCATCACCATCTGAAGTACGCGCGGATGGGTGATGTTCACCGACGAGCCGCAGCCGGTGAAGTCGTCGTAGTAGCGCGGATTCTCGCGGTTCAGCCAGTAATAGGAGGCGTTGTCGATGCCGCGGTAGCACAGCGTCGGCCCCAGATGATTGCCTTCCGCGGTGTGATTGTAGACGACGTCGAGCATCACCTCGATGCCGGCATCGTGCAGGCGCGCGACCGTGGTGCGGAAGGAGTCGAGCGCATTGTCCTGGGCGTAGCGGGACTCGGGCGCGAAGAAGGACAGCGTGTTGTAGCCCCAGTAATTGGCGAGCTTCTTCTCCACCAGGATACGATCGTCGACGAAGCTGTGGATCGGCAGCAACTCGACCGTGGTGACGCCGAGCCGCTTCAAGTGCTCGATCATCGCGGGCGACGACAGGCCGCCATAGGTACCGCGCAGGTTCGGCGGCACGTCGTCGCGCTTCTGCGTCAGGCCTTTGACGTGAGCCTCGTAGATGACGGTGTCTTCCCAGGCGATGTGAGGCCTGCTCTCGCGACGGCCCCAGTTAAAGGTCTCGTCGACTACGACCGCCTTGGGCATGCCGCGCGCGTTGTCGCGGCGGTCGAAGGACAGGTCCCAGCGCGGGCTGCCGGTGCGGTAGGCGAAATGCGCGTCGCTCCAGACCAGGCGTCCGGCGAGCCGCTTGGCATAGGGGTCGAGCAGCAGCTTGTTGGCGTTGAAGCGGTGGCCGTGCTCGGGCTCGTAGGGTCCGTGCACGCGATAGCCGTAGAGCTGGCCCGGCGAAACGTCATTGAGATAGCCGTGCCAGACGTCCTCGGTGCGTTCTGGCAATTCGATGCGCTCGAGCTCGCGGCGGCCCTGGCTGTCAAACAGGCACAGCTCGACCTTCTGCGCGTTGGCGGAGAACAGCGCGAAATTGGTGCCGCGTCCGTCCCAGCTTGCACCGAGGCGTGCGGACGATCCGGCGGTCAGGCGCATGGGTCAGCTTTCCGGAACGAGGAAGATCGCGGCCAGGGGCGGAATGGTGAGGCGAAGCTCGGGCGTCTTGCCGTCAACGGCGAGCACCTCGCCGACGTTCCCGACATTGCTGCCGCCGTAATGGGCGGAGTCCGAATTGAACACCTCTTTCCACTTGCCGGCAAACGGCACGCGAACGCGATAGTTGCGATAGACATTGGGTGAGAAGTTGACGATCACGAGACAGCGCGAGTGTTCGTCGAATCCCTTGCGCATCCAGGCGAAGGTGTTGCGGTTGGCATCGTCGGTGATCAGCCATTCGAAGCCGGCCTGGTCGCAATCCATCTGGTGCAGCGCCGGCACCGCGCGATAGAGCCGGTTGAGATCGCGGATCAGCGCCTGGATGCCGGAATGGTTCTTGTATTCGAGCAGATGCCAGTCGAGCGACTGGTCGTGATTCCATTCGTTGCCTTGTGCGATCTCCGCGCCCATGAACAAGAGCTTCTTGCCGGGATGGCCGAACATGAAGCTGTAATAGGTGCGCAGATTGGCAAAGCGCTGCCACTCGTCGCCGGGCATCCGGCCGAGGATCGAACGCTTGCCGTGCACCACCTCGTCATGCGACAGCGGCAGGATGAAGTTCTCCGAGAAGGCATAGTGCAGGCCGAACAGGATCTCGCCGTGATGATGCTTGCGGTAGATCGGGTCCTTGCTGATGTAGTTCAGCGTGTCGTGCATCCAGCCCATGTTCCACTTGTAGCCGAAGCCGAGCCCGCCGAATTCGACCGGGCGCGAGACCTGTGGCCATGCGGTCGATTCCTCCGCCGCCGTGGTCGCCTGCGGGAAACGGGCGAACACTTCGGTGTTGAAGCGGCGCAGGAACGCGATCGCCTCTATGTTTTCCCGCCCGCCATACTGGTTCGGAATCCAGGCGCCCGGCGGCCGGCTGTAGTCGAGGTAGAGCATGGAGGCGACCGCATCGACGCGCAGGCCGTCGATGGCGTAGCGCTCCAGCCAGAACAGCGCGTTCGACACCAGGAAGTTCATCACTTCAGTGCGGCCGTAATTGTAGATCAGCGTGCCCCAGTCGAGATGCCGGCCCTGAAGCGGATTGGCATGCTCGTAGAGCGAGGTGCCGTCGAAATGGCCGAGCCCGTGCGGATCGTCGGGGAAGTGGCCGGGCACCCAGTCGAGCAGCACGGCGATGCCTTCGCGATGGCAGGCATCGACGAGGGCGGCAAAGTCGTCCGGGGAGCCGAACCGGCTGGTCGGTGCATAGAGGCCGGTTGGCTGGTAGCCCCAGGAGCCGTCGAAGGGATGCTCGCTCACGGGGAGGAATTCGACATGCGTGAAGCCCATGTCGCGGACATAGGCCGGCAACTGTTCGGCCAGCTCGCGATAGGTCAGCCATTCATTGCCGTTCTTGCGCCGCCAGGAGCCGAGATGGACCTCGTAGATCGACATCGGCGCCGACAGCGCGTTGATGCCGTCGGGCGCCGGGCGCGGCCGCGGCAGATGCGCCTCGTCGAAGACGATGGAAGCCGTCTTTGGCCGGACCTCGGTGGCGAACGCCAGCGGATCGGATTTCAGCGGGAGTTGGTGGCCGTGCGGTCCGACGATGTCGAACTTGTAGTGATCTCCCGGCTTGGCGTGCGGAATGAACAATTCCCAATAGCCGATGCCGCGCACCCGCATGGGATGACGCCGCGCGTCCCAGAAATTGAAATCGCCGACCACGCTGACGCGCCGCGCATTCGGGGCCAGCACCACGAAGCCGATGCCGTCAACGCCGTCGAGCGTCATCGGATGCGCGCCGAGCTTGTCGTAGAGGCGCTGATGGGTGCCTTCGCCGAGCAGGTAGAGGTCGAAGTCGGTCAGGATCGGCGGGAAGCGATAGGCGTCCTCGAACTCGACGACGCTGTCGCCGAACTTCGCGCGCAATTGATAATGCCTGGAGCCGTTCGGGAGGGCACCGACGAACAGGCCGGCGTCGTGAACGCGGTCGAGCTTTGCCACCTCGCCGTGCTCGCCGATCGCCTCGACATTGGAGGCCTCGGGCAGGAAGGCGCGCACCACGCTTCTGTCGCCTTCGGGGTGCAGTCCAAGATAGTGGAAGGGGTCGGAGTGGCGGCCCTCGATGATCGCGTAGGCTTCGGCGGGCAGTTTAGGCATGTGCTTCGCTCTCGGGATTGGACAGAATGCGAAGCAGCCCCGTCAGAGGTGTGTTGAGCCCCTCCGGCCGGTGCGACAGCTCATGCTCCACCTCATCGAATGCGTGATCAAGTATGAAAAACCTTAACAGGCTGTCCGCCGATTGCGGATCATTTGGCCAGAGCTGCCGGTTTGTCATGCCTTCCCGATAGGCGGTCAGGAATGTGGCTGTCGCGCGCTCGCGCCATTCGCCGAGCGCGGCTGCAAGCCGGCCCTGCTCGTCGTGCGCCCCGGCGAGCGCGCGGTGGAGGGCTGCGGTTGCGGCAAGCTCGATCGAGCGGATCAGGCCGGCGACGTCGCGCGCGGCTGGCGCCTTGCGCCGCCGGTCGGCCAGCGGCAGGTACGGATTGCCATCGAAGTCGATGATGAAGATATCGTCCTTCACGATCAGAGTTTGCCCGAGGCGGAAGTCGCCATGATGACGGATGTTCAACCCGCTGAGGTCCGATGGCAATAGCGTCGTCAGCCGGTCGGACAGGTTCGCGCGCGCCGCCGCGAGCTGGTCGACCAGCGGGCGGTCGGCCTCTCGGAGGGCCTCGCGATGCTCGGCCAGGAGCTCGCAAAGCCGGTCGGCGCGGGTCTTGAGATCGGAGATCCAGTGCTTGACCTGCATGGCGTCGATCGGCTCGGGAGCAAGGTCGCCGGTCTTTGCGTCAGCCAGCGCCATATGCAGCTCGGCGAGGCGCCGGCCGGTCTGCACCAGGTGGTGCAGGTAGGACGCAGGCTCCTGGCTGTCGTGGGACATCTGGCTCGCCGTCAGCAGACGCTGCTCGTCGATATAGCGGTCGAGATGGGATGCGGTCACGGCCCAGCCGTCGCCCTGGTTCTCGACATAGGCGTGCAGGACGCCGAGCGCGCTGCGCTGATCGCCTTCGACCAGCTCGACGCTGCCGAGCAGTGCCGGCGTGTTGGCAAAGCGGGCGACCTCGGTCAGATAGCGGTTGATCTCGATCTCGGGATTGATGCCGCTTTCGAGCTGGCGGTAGATCTTGGCGACATACTGGTTGTCGACGAGGGCGGTGCTGTTCGACTGCTCGATCGTACGGATGCGTTCGGGTTCCTTGACTGTGTAGTCGGCGAACAGGCTGGTCGACTTGAACTCCAGCCGCAGATTGTTCTCCTCCACCACCAGATTCTGCGACAGGTTGCGCAGGAACAGGCCGATGAAGATCTGGTCGGTGGCCACGTCGAGCAGTGTGCCTTCGCGCGCGCCCTGGCGGACGGCGGCGAGCGCCCTCGGGTTGAAGCGTTCGCGGTCGAAGCGCACCCACTCGATCTGCATGGGCAGCACGTAACGCGAAGACGTGTCGTGCTGTGTGGCCTCGAAGAACGCGATCCAGGGTCGGTTGTCACCGATGTCGCAGAACGGCACCGCCGAAGTCAGCGTAGGCCGGATCTGCTTGGGGTTATGCTCCGGATACCACCGCGTCCGCGACAAAAAGCCCGGCAGGACGTCGCGCTCGAACACGCTGCGTTCGCGTGCCAGCGAGACCCAGGTCGAGTTGACCGGTACCACCAGCGTTTCGAATTCCGGCACCGCGCGCGGCACCACCGCCTCGGATTTGTCGCGCTCCAGGAGCTGGAACCAGTAGAAGCCGTAAGGCCCGAGCGTGATCATGTAGGGTAGTTCGCCGATCGCCGGGAAGCGGGTACGGCCGAGCATTTCCTGCGGGATGCGGTCCTTCCACGGTGACAGGTCGAGCTCGGTCGCTTGGGCTGCGCGCGAAAGATTTGCGACGCAGAGGATCACCTCGTCGCGATACTGCCTGACATAGGCGAGCACTGCGCGGTTGGCGGGGCGGATGAATGTCATGGTGCCGCGACCGAAGGCGAGCGTCGACTTGCGCACCGAGATCAGCCGCTTGGTGGCGCTGAGCAGTGACGACAGGCTGCGCGACTGCGCTTCCACATTGACCGACTCGTAGCCGTAGACGGGATCCATGATCAGCGGCGCGTAGAGGCGTGCGGGATCGCAGCGCGAGAAGCCGCCATTGCGGTCCGGGCTCCACTGCATCGGCGTGCGCACGCCGTTGCGGTCGCCGAGATAGATGTTGTCGCCCATTCCGATCTCGTCGCCGTAATAGATGATCGGGGTGCCGGGGAAGGACAATAGCAGCGAGTTCATCAGCTCGATCTTGCGCCGGTCGTTGTCCATCAGCGGCGCCAGGCGCCGGCGGATGCCGAGATTGATGCGCGCGCGCGGATCGTTGGCATAGGTCGACCACAGATAGTCGCGCTCGACGTCGGTGACCATTTCCAGCGTCAGCTCGTCATGGTTGCGCAGGAACAGTGCCCATTGACAGCTCGCGGGAATGTCCGGCGTCTGACGCAGGATGTCGGTGATCGGGAAGCGGTCCTCCTGCGCGATGGCCATGTAGATGCGCGGCATCAGCGGGAAGTGATAGGCCATGTGGCACTCGTCGCCGCGGCCGAAATATTCCTGCACGTCCTCGGGCCATTGATTGGCCTCGGCCAGCAGCAGCTTGCCCTTGGAGTAGGCGTCCAGCTCATGGCGCAGACGCTTGATGATCGTATGCGTCTCGGGAAGGTTCTCGTTCGAAGTGCCCTCGCGCTCGCAGAGATAGGGAATGGCATCAAGCCGGAAGCCGTCGACGCCGGCATCGAGCCAGCGCTTCATCACCTGGATGATGGCGCTGACCACGCGCGGATTGTCGAAGTTGAGATCCGGCTGATGCGAGAAGAAGCGATGCCAGTAGAAGGCGCCTGCCTCGGTGTCCCAGGTCCAGTTGGATTTCTCCGTGTCCGTGAAGATGATCCGCGTGCCCTGGTACTTCTGGTCGGTGTCGCTCCAGACATACCAGTTCCGCGCGCTCGAGCCCGGATGGCTGCGTCGTGCGCGCTTGAACCATTTGTGTTGGTCGGAGGTGTGGTTGACGACGAGCTCGGTGATCACCCGCAGGCCGCGCCGCTTCGCTTCCTGGATGAAACGCTTGAAATCCTTCATCGTCCCGAAATCGGGATTGACCGCGCCGTAGTCCGCGATGTCGTAGCCGTCGTCACGGCCGGGCGAGGGATAGAACGGCAGTAGCCACAGTGCAGTGACGCCAAGCTCCTGGAGATAGGGCAGTTTCTCGGTCAGCCCGGTGAAGTCGCCGATGCCGTCATTGTTGCTGTCGGCGAACGCCTTGACGTGGAGCTGATAGATGATGGCATCCTTGTACCAGAGCTCGTCCACGATCTCGGCAGCTTCCATCTTCTTGTTGACGTCGACGGAGGAAAGAACATTCATGGCGTGCGCCCCTACGCCAGGCAGCGAAACAGCAGCGCCGGATCAAGGTCAGGATCGATACGCAACCTGATCCCGCCCCATTCAATGCGGGACTGTTCGCCTGTCAGGAGGTTTTCGAGGACCGCAACGTGGTGCCGCTGCCCACCGGCGTCAACCGTGACGTCGCCCAGCGGCAGCCAGAATTCGCGCACACGGCGCGAGAGGGCGACCACTACCACGACGGTGCTGGCCGGATCACCCGCCTGCTTCACGAACGCGACCGTTTCGCCGTCCTCGATGCCGAGGAACCGCAGATTGGCCGTCTGTTGAAGGGCGGTGTTTTCGCTGCGGATGCGATTGAGCTCGGCGATATAGCTCTTGATGTTGCCGGGTTGGTTCCAGTCGCGCTGCCGGATCTCGTATTTCTCGGAATCGAGATACTCCTCCCGGCCGGGAATGGCGCCGTGTTCCAGGAGCTCGAACCCGCTGTAAATGCCATAATTGCCCGACAGCGTCGCTGCCAGCGCAACGCGCGACTTGAACATCCAGGTCTCACCGTTCTGCAGATGATATGGCAACAGGTCAGGTGTGTTGACGAACAGGTTCGGGCGATAGAAATCCCGCTCCGGGTAATTGACGAGCTCGCCGAGATATTGCTCCAGCTCCCACTTCTGGGTGCGCCAGGGAAAGTAGGTGAAGGACTGCGCGAAGCCGAGCTTTGCGAGCCCCTTCATCAGCTTCGGTCGGGTGAATGTCTTTGCGAACAGGATGACCTCGGGGTGCCGGCGACGGATGTCGCGGATGAGCCAGTCCCAGAACGGGAGCGGCGCGGTGTCGTGATTGTCGATGGCGAAAATGGTCACACCATGATCGATCCAGAACAGCATTGCATCGCGGAACGCGCCCCACAGCGCGATTCTGTCGACGCAGGCGAAGTCGGGGATGACGATATCGGGATAGGGGCCCTCCGCGGTGCCCACCGAGCGGTCCGGCCGCCATTTGAACCATTCCGGATGCTGCCTCAGCCAGGGATGATCCGGCGAGCATTGCACCGCGAAATCGAGCGCGAGCTCCACGCCATATTCGAGGCAAGTTGCGATCAGCGCCCGGAAATCCTCGATCGTGCCGAGCGCGGGATGCAGGGCATCATGCCCGCCCTCGGGAGCGCCGATGGCATAGGGCGAGCCGGGATCGTGTTCGGTCGCGATCGGGGAATTGTTGCGGCCCTTGCGCCGCGTGCGGCCGATCGGGTGAATCGGCGTGAAGTAGAGCACGTCAAATCCCATCGCGGCGATGTCAGGCACGCGCGCGATGCAGTCCCTGAGCGTGCCGTGCCGACCGGGCACAGCGCTCTGGCTGCGCGGCATCATCTGGTACCAGGTGCTGAACCGCGCCTTGTCACGTTCGGCGCTCAGCGGGAAGAGCGGGGAGCGGGTCAGGTCGGGGCGCGACTGGCTCTCGGCCATGGCCTCGCTCAGCTCGGCCGCGAGCAGCGGCGCGACCTCGCCGGTCTGAAGATAGTCCTCGCATTGTCTCAGGATGATCGAGGCGGCGTCCCGCCGCACGCCATGCGCCTTGGTCAGAAGGCCGGCGCCCTCGATCGCGTCGAGCGTGATGTCGGCGCCGCAAAGCTGCTTCCGCTCCAGCCGATGACGCCAGGTGGCGAATTCGTCGGTCCAGGCTTGGACGGCATAGAGATACAGCCCGGGCTCCGTCGGGACGAACGCGCCGAACCAACGGTCGTTGCCGTGCTGGCTCATCGGCTCGTGCCGCCAGTCGCGATCCTGCTCGCGGCGCCAGACCAGCGCGGCGCTGATCACGGCGTCGCCGTCGCGGTAGATGTCGGCCCAGACCTCGACCCGCTCGCCCGCGATCCGCTTCACGGCGAAGCGGCCCCCGTCGATCAACGGATAGACGTCCTCAATGAGGAAAGCGCTGCGGGCTGCGGCGCTCTCGACGGTTTGAATTGTCTTGTTCACGGTGATGCCATTGACAACAAAACAGGATCCCGCTTCCCTTGTCGGGAACCGACGCTCGGTACCTATATAGAAAGCCGCTTGTGTGTCATTGGTTCCGCCTGGGAACGGCAGGTGCGGTCTGCGAGTTACCCCTGACTAACGTCTTCCTTCGCTTCATCAAAATCGATGCCCCCGGCAAAAGGGTGGCCTGCAAACTGCGTGCCGAATGGATCTTTTAGCTCAAGCCGAAATCAAGGGCGTCCAGTCCGAATTCATCGACGCCCTGGGAAAGCTGCGGGTCACTGCGCCCGACGCCTTGAAATCCATCCTCGACGCCCTGCCGGAGAAGCGTGTCTACCGCTTCGCCCATGGGCCGGTCGTGGTTCGCGCCCTGGCGAATGCACGTACCGAACTGACGGCAACCGGCGCGTTGCCGCTGCAATGGAAAATCACCGGCAATTTCAACGTAATCGCGCAAGGCGAAACGCGCGAGCCGGTGATTGCTTGGCCGGCCGGTCTGCCGGCCGGTTATCACCGGTTGACACTGACCGATGCTGACGGCGCGACGGAAGAAGTGCCGATGATCGTGGCCCCCGAGCGCGCCTTTGGGGGCGACTTCGATCGTGGCTGGCTGCTCGCGGTGCAGCTCTACAGTGTTCGTTCCGATCGCAATTGGGGCATCGGCGATTTCACCGATCTTGCCGGTCTCGTCCGGCTTGCCCGGCAGCTTGGCGCCGACGGCGTCGGCCTCAATCCGCTGCATGTGTTGTTCGACGACCATCCGAGCGATTGCAGCCCTTATTCGCCGAACAGCCGGCTGTTCCTCAATCCGCTCTATATCGACGTTGAAAAAATCCCCGAGTTTTCGTCCGACCTGCTCCCGGATGCTGCCGCGATTGCCGCGCGCCTGCGCGAAGGCGACCGCGTGCCCTACGCCGACATGGCGACGTTGAAATGGCGGGGCCTGCGCGCCGCCTTTGACAGTTTTGTGAAGAAGGCGAGCGAAACGCGCCGGCAGGAGTTTGCGGCATTCCGCTCCGAGCGCGCACCGCTATTGTCACGCTTTGCCTGCTTCGAGGTGCTGCGGCATCGCTTCGCCGGCCCCTGGTGGGAATGGCCGCGGGAATGGCGGCAGCCGGATGAGACGAAACTCGCCGAGTTGCGCAATGGTCCCGATAAGCGCGAGGTTGAGTTCGTCGAATTCGCGCAATGGACCGCCGAGTCGCAATTGCAGGCGGCCAAGGTGCTTGCGACCCAGCTCGGCATGAAGGTCGGGCTCTATCTCGACGTTGCCGTCGGCGTGCAGTCCAACGGCTTCGATGCCTGGAACGAGCAGATGGCGATTTCCCGCCATCTCGCCGTCGGCGCGCCACCCGACGTGCTCAACACCGTCGGCCAGGACTGGGGTCTTGCCGGCTTCAATGCGGGGGGCCTGGAAGCGCAGTCCTTCGTGCCGTTTGCCGCGATGCTGGCCGCCTCGATGCGCCATGCCGGCGCGATCCGGCTCGATCACGTGCTCGGCCTGAAGCGGCTCTATCTGGTGCCGCGCGGCTTCAAGCCGGACAATGGTGCCTATGTGCAGATGCCGTTCGAGGCGCTGCTGGCGGCGGTGGCGCGCGAGAGCGCGCGGCACAAATGCATCGTGATCGGCGAGGATCTCGGCACCGTGCCGGAAGGCTTCCGTGAGACCATGCAGGACTGGGGCATCTGGTCCTATCTCGTCATGATGTTCGAGCGCGACGACGCCGGTCATTTTCGCAACGTCGATCATTACAGGCCCAACGCGCTGGTCACGCTGAACACGCACGATCTCTGCACTTATGCCGGCTGGCGCTCCTTCAGCGATCTGAAGATGAAGCTTTCGCTCGGAATCGACCCCGGTGAGAACGACGAGGCGCGCTGGCATGCGCTCGGCATGCTCGACGAGATCCTGCGCGTCAACGGCATTCACGCCAACGATCTCTATTCGGTGCTCACCTTCCTGTCGCGCACGCCGTCGCGGCTGTTGGCGGTATCGCTGGAAGATCTGCTGGGCGTGATCGACCAGCCCAACATTCCCGGCACGATCGATGAGCACCCGAACTGGCGCCAGCGGCTGCCGGTTGCGCTCGACAGGATTGCCTCACGCGTCGATCTCGCGGCTTTGAAGGCGGCGACGCGGGAACGTTCGTCAGTCGGCGGGAGTTGAGTTCCCGTCCCTTCGCAGGATGGCAACGAATTGTCGGTGAGGATCGAGGACTACGCACTGATCGGCGACTGCGAGACTGCGGCGCTGGTCGGCCGCAACGGCTCGATCGATTGGTTGTGCTGGCCGGCCTTCGATTCCGACGCCTGTTTTGCGGCTATCCTCGGGACGTACAGGAACGGTCGCTGGCTGATCGCGCC
The DNA here is from genome assembly GCF_029909975.1 of Bradyrhizobium sp. ISRA430. NCBI lineage: Bacteria > Pseudomonadati > Pseudomonadota > Alphaproteobacteria > Hyphomicrobiales > Nitrobacteraceae > Bradyrhizobium > Bradyrhizobium sp. ISRA430. Next base: position 3,596,925 of record NZ_CP094516.1, on the reverse strand, counting down.
AAATGACCCTGCCACGAACACGTCGAGGCGCTATCTCGGCAACACGCTGATCCTCGAGACACGTTTCGAGACCGAGAGCGGCAGCGTCGCGCTGATCGATTTCATGCCGCCGCGGGGCAAGGCGTCCGACATCGTGCGGCTGGTGCGCGGCATCAATGGCATGGTGAAGATGCGGATGCAGCTCGTGATCCGCTTCGGCTTCGGCGCCGACATTCCCTGGGTACGGCGAACCGAGGACGGCGCATTGCTGGCCGTCTGCGGCCAGGACATGACCGTGCTGCGGACGCCGGTCGAGACAAGGGGGAAGGATCTGACGACGGTTGCCGAATTCGAGGTGAAGGCCGGCGCGACCGTGCCCTTCGTGCTGACCTATGGCCCCTCGCATCTCGCAGTACCCGAGCCGATCGATCCCGAGATCGCGTTTCAGGAGACCGAGACCTTCTGGAACGGCTGGTGCAGCCAGTGCAGCCGGGATGGCGACTACCACGATCTCATCGTGCGCTCGCTGATCACGCTGAAGGCACTGACCTTCGGTCCGACCGGCGGCATCGTCGCGGCGCCGACCACGTCATTGCCGGAAAAGCTCGGCGGGACGCGGAACTGGGACTACCGCTTCTGCTGGTTGCGCGATGCCACCTTCACCCTGCTCGCGCTGATGAATTCGGGCTACACCGAGGAAGCCGCGGCCTGGCATAGTTGGCTGTTGCGCGCGGCGGCCGGCTCGCCGTCGAACATGCAGATCATGTACGGCATTTGGGGCCAAAGGCGGCTGCTCGAATGGGAGGCGGGCTGGCTCGACGGCTATGAGGCGGCGAAGCCGGTGCGGGTCGGCAATGCCGCGCATGCGCAGCTCCAGCTCGACGTCTACGGCGAGTTGATCGACGCGTTCCACCAGTCACGCATGGCCAAGCTGAAGCTCGACGAGGAGAGCTGGGCGCTGGAATGTGCTGTGCTCAACCACCTCGCGGAGGTCTGGGACCAGCCCGATCACGGCATCTGGGAGCGACGCGGCGAGCCGAAGCACTACGTCTTCTCCAAGGTGATGACCTGGGTGGCCTTCGACCGCGGCATCAAGAGCGCCGAGACCTTCGGCTTCAAGGCGCCGCTTCTGCATTGGCGCACCTTGCGCGAAGCCATCCATCGCGACGTCTGCAACAGGGGTTTCGACGCAGGAGAGAATGCCTTTGTCGAATCTTACGGCTCGAAGCTGCTCGATGCCAGCGTGCTGCTGCTGCCCTCGGTCGGCTTTTTGCCGGCAACGGATCCGCGCGTCCGCGGCACCATCGCCGCCGTCGAAAAATGCATGATGCGCGACGGTTTCGTGCTGCGGCATGATCCGCGCGAAGTGTCCGAGGAGCAGCAGCCGCTCGAGGGTGCGTTCCTCGCCTGCACCCTGTGGCTGGCCGACGCCTGTGTGCTGGCGGGCGATCTCGACAAGGCGCAGATGTTGTTCGACCGCGTCGTCGCGGTTGCGAATGACGTCGGACTCCTGGCCGAGGAGTACGATCCCGACGCGCGACGCCAGACCGGCAATTTCCCGCAGGCGCTGACCCACATCGCGCTGGTCAACACTGCCCACAACCTGTCGGCTGCGCGACAGGAAAGCGAAAAGCCGGCGATGCAGCGCTCGCAGTAGCGGTTCAGCCGCTTCCGTTCCGCTTCAATATCATCTCCATCGCCGCGGCAAAGCCGTCCTGCTCATTGGTCGCGGTCACGTGCATCGCCTGCTGCTTGACGTTGTCGGCGGCATTGCCCATGGCGACCGAATAGCCGCTGGCGCGGAACATCGCGAGGTCGTTCTGCATGTCGCCGATGGTGGCGACCGCGTCGGTCGCAATCCCGAGGCGCTGCGCCATTGCCTGCACGAAGGTGCCCTTGTTGAATCCGGGCGGGGTGATGTCGAGATAATAGGTCTGCGAACGCACCGCGGTCGCCTCTCTGCCGAGCGCCTCCTGCATCACCTTCTCGCAGGCCTCCAGCCCCGCCGCATCGGCGCTTGCGCCGACGATCTTGCAGGCACTGGCGAGGTACGGCGTGAAGTCCGCAACGATGGTCGGGTCGGCGCGGATCGTGTGCACCTCATGCGCGACGTAGCTGCCCTTGGGATTGTCGATCAGCCATTTGTCGGCGGTGAAGAGCCAGATGTCGGCGCCGAATTCCCGGAGGATCTGCAGGCAGCGCTCGGCCGCCGTTCGCGGGATCAGGTGCTGCTCGACCGGGTTCATCTGTGTATCGATGATCGAAGAGCCGTTGAAGGGACCGACCGGCAGGGTGATCGAGAGCGGCTCGATCAGAAAGCGCATGCCGATCGCGGGGCGGCTCGAAGTGATGGTGAAACCGATGCCGGCCGCGTGCAGCCGCCGTACCGCGGCCCTGGCGCGGTCGGTCAGCGTCTTGTCCTTGGTCAGCAGCGTGCCATCGACGTCGGAGACCACGAGCGAGATCGGCGTCATGACATGGCCTCGTGCTTCTCGCCGTCGAATTTCAACTGCCGCACGATATCCCCGACGATCGCCTCGACGGTTTCGTCGATCGAGACCGTGATCGCGTGCTCGCTATTTTCCGGCGGCTCCAGTGTCCTGAACTGGCTGGTCAATAGCTCCGGCGGCATGAAATGGCCCTTGCGATGGGCGAGCCGGTCGGCGATCAACTCCTGCGTGCCCTTGAGGAAGACGAACCGGACGTCGTCGCGTCCACGTAACAGCACGTCACGATAGGCATGCTTCAGCGCCGAGCAGGCGATGATGACGTGTTCGCCTGCCTTGCACACCCGCGCAATCTCGTCGGCGATGGCGTTGAGCCAGGGCCAGCGGTCCTCGTCGGTGAGGGGGTGGCCCGCCCGCATCTTCTCGACATTGCTCGGCGGATGAAAGCTGTCCCCGTCCTCAAAACGCCAGCCCAGCCGTTTGCCGAGTGCTTTCGCGACCGTGCTCTTGCCCGAGCCCGACACGCCCATCACGATCAACGCACAAGGTGCTTCAACGCCCGCCACGAATCCCCTCCGGAAGCGCGGCCTGGTCGACCAGCCAGACGGTCTCGCCATTCGAGCGCGCGCGTAACGCCGGCAGATTCTCGCCATTGACGAGGCGCGTCAAGATCGCCTGCTTGTCGTGCCCGGCGATCTCGAACAGCATTTCGCGGCATGAGGCGAGAGCGGGCAGGGTGAGCGAGACCCGCGGCACGAAAGGCGCGACATTGGCCGTCGGCACGCCGACGACCCAGCGCGCGGTCTCATCGAGCGCAGGATAGCCCGGAAACAGCGAGGCGGTGTGGCCGTCCGGTCCCACGCCCATTAGGACCATGTCGAACAGCGGGCGCGATGGATCGAGCCGATCCGCGCCGTAGAAGAGCTGCAACTCGCGCTGATAGGCCTCGGCGCTGCGATCGGGATTCTCGGTCGCGGTCGGGATCGGGTGAATGTGGCCAGGCGGTGCGCTGTGATCGAGGAAGATCGCGCGTGCCACCGCCATGTTGTTGAGGGGATCGCCGTCCTGCACGAACCGCTCGTCGCCGATGAACCAGTGCACGCGCTCCCAGGGAATTCTGCCGCGCCAGGCCTCGCTCCCGAGCAATTGATAGAGCTGCTTCGGGCTCGATCCGCCGGTGAGGCAAATCGCGATACGGCCGGGGTTGGCCGCGATGCGCGCCATCACGCGTTCGGCTGCGGCTTGCGCCAGCGCCTCGGCGTCAGCTTCGACGATCAATTTCGGCTGGTCGGCCGCAGCCATCACGAATACTTTCGCCAGCTTCGCCCGTCGCGCTTCAGCAACTCATTGGCGCAGGCCGGGCCTTCGCTGCCGGCGCGATAGGTCTCGATACCGTTGGTGCCGGCCCTCTTCCAGGCATCGAGGAACGGCTGCACCGCCTCCCATCCAGCTTCGACGCCGTCGGCGCGCTGGAACAGGATGTTGTCGCCGATCATGCAGTCGTAGATCAGCGTCTCGTAGCCCGTGCTGGGATCGGCCTTGAAATAGTCGCCGTAGCGGAACTTCATCTCGACGCCGTCGATCGTGACGCTCGGTCCGGGAATTTTGGCATTGAATTGCAGCTCGATGGTCTCGGTCGGTGCGATGCCTATGGTGAGGAAATTCTGCGAGAGGCGGTCCACTGCCGTGCCGCTGAACATCGACAGCGGGGCCTGCTTGAACTTGATCGCGACCTCTGTGCGCTTGTGGGCCAGCGCCTTGCCAGTGCGCAAGTAGAAGGGCACGCCGGCCCAGCGCCAATTGTCGATCATCAGCTTGAGCGCGACATAGGTCTCGGTGGTGCTGCCGGGCTTGACGTCCGCGGTCTTGCGATAGTCCGGAATATCGTCGTCGCCGATCCGCCCGGCCAGATATTGCGCGCGGACCGAGCTTCTCAGCGCCTCTTCCTCGCTCGGCTTCTGGACCGCGGTCAGCACCTCGGCCTTTTCGGAGCGCACAGCATGGGCGTCGAACCGGGACGGCGGCTCCATCGCGACCAGCGACATGAGCTGGAACAGATGGTTCGGCACCATGTCGCGCAGTGCACCGGTGGCGTCGTAGAAACCGCCGCGATGGCCGACGCCGAGCTTTTCCTCGACCGTGATCTGAATGTGGTCGATGTGGTTGCGATTCCAGATCGGCTCGAACATGCCGTTGGCAAAGCGCAGCACCATGATGTTCTGCACCGTCTCCTTGCCGAGGTAGTGATCGATCCGGTAGATCTGGTGCTCTTCCATGATCTTCAGGAGCTCGGCGTTCAAGGCGCGCGCCGAGGCGAGATCAGTGCCGAACGGCTTTTCGATCACGAGCCGGCGCCAGGCGCCGTTCTCTTGCATCAATCCGGTGCGGCCGAGCTCGCGCGCGGTCGGCGCGAACGCCGCCGGCGGCGTCGCCAGGTAGAACAGCCGGTTGCCTCCGGTGCCGCGCGAGCATTCGAGCGCGTCGAGGTGTTCGCGCAAGTGATCGAAGGACGGAGGATCCTTCGCATCGGCCTCGACGAAGGTGACGCATTGCAGGAGTTGCTGGGCGACGACGTCGTCGACGGGGCGTGTCGCGAACTGGCGCAGGCCCTTCATCAGGCTGTCGCGCAATTCGTCATTCGACATGCCCCTGCGAGCCACGCCGACGACGCAGAACTTTTCCGGCAACAGGTTCTCGGCGGCGAGATTGTACAGTGACGGCATCACCAGCCGATGGGTCAGATCGCCGGTGACGCCGAAGATGACGAAGGCGCAATTTTCCGGCTTGCGCTTTGGCTGCGGGTCTTTGGTCACGAACAACTGGCCTTCGTATTGTTGCGTCTTACTTCAGCTTCTTACTCGGGCTTCGACGCGTCCGGTTTCTTCGGCTCCTTGTGGCCGCCGAAGCCCGCACGCATCGCCGAGAGAATTTTTTCGGCGAAGGTGTGTTCCTTGCGGGAACGGAAACGTGCGAAAAGGGCCGCCGTCAGGACCTCGGCCGGCACGGCCTCGTCGATCGCCGCATTCACGGTCCAACGACCTTCGCCGGAATCCTCCACGAAGCCCGAATATTCCGACAGCGCCGGGCTGTCGGCGAGCGCCGTCGAGGTGAGATCGAGCAGCCAGGACGGGATCACGCTGCCGCGCCGCCAGACCTCGGCGATATCGGCGAGATCGAAGTTGAAGCGGTGATCCGCCGGCAGCGCCTCGATATTGGCATTCTTGAGAATGTCGAAGCCCTCGGCATAGGCCTGCATCAGGCCGTATTCGATGCCGTTGTGGATCATCTTGACGAAGTGGCCGGCGCCGACCGGACCGGCATGGATGTAGCCCTGTTCGATACGGGGGTCGCGGTTTTCGCGTCCCGGCGTGCGCGGAATGTCGCCGGCGCCGGGCGCCAGCGCGGCGAAGATCGGATCGAGCCGGTCGACGACCGCCTTGTCGCCGCCGATCATCATGCAATAGCCGCGATCCAGCCCCAAGACTCCGCCGGAGGTGCCGACGTCGACATAATGGATGCCGCGCGTGTTCAGCGCCTTGCCGCGGCGGACGTCGTCCTGCCAGAACGTGTTGCCGCCGTCGATGATGACGTCGCCGGCCTGCATCACGCCCGCAAGCGCGTCGATCGTCGTCTCGGTGATGCGGCCGGCCGGCAGCATCACCCAGGCCGTGCGCGGCCGCTCGAGTTTCGCGACGAACTCTTCCAGCGTGGAGGCGCCTTGCGCGCCGTCTGCGGCGAGGCCGGCGACGGCGTTGGCGTCCTTGTCATAGACCACGGTTGAATGGCCGTTGCGCATCAGGCGGCGAACGATGTTGCCGCCCATCCGGCCGAGGCCGATCATGCCGAGTTGCATCGCGATATTCCCTAGTTGAGCGCGTCCGACAGCGCGGCGTTGAGCGCCGCGAGACCCTTCTTGAGGCCGCCCTTCAGGTGCACGCGAAGCGCGCGGCGGCCGCGCTCGGTGAGCACGTCGAAATCACCGCGCGCCTGCGCCGCCTTGATGACGCCGAAGCTCGCCTTCTGGCCCGGCACGGCAAGGTCCTTGGCATCGTCTGCCGTGATCTGGAGGAACACGCCGCTGTCGGGCCCGCCCTTGTAGGCCTGCCCGGTCGAGTGCAGGAAGCGCGGGCCGAACTCGGCGCAGGTCGCGACATGACGCTTCTCGCGCACTTCCAGCCGCATCGCCTGGAGCGCATCGATGGTGGCATTGTCGCGCGCGATGTAGCCGAGCAGGGCGACATAGTCGCCATGGTTGGAGCGGGAAAGATGTGCCTTCAGCCAGGAGGTGAGGTCGCCGTTCGCCCCGGCAGCGCGCAGCGCTGCGGCGTTGGCCTCGTCGGTGTAGAGATCGGCCTCGTCCGTGCTGACGACTGGCTCTTCGGCCGGCAACGCGCCGGTCTTCTCGAACGCCGCAGTAAGCTCCCGCGTCTTGATCTTGGCCGCTTCCACGTCCGGCTGGTCGAACGGATTGATGCCGAGGATTGCGCCAGCCACCGCCGTCGCCATCTCGAAGCGGAAGAACTCCTGGCCGAGATGGTCGATCGACTTCATGACGATGCGTACGACCGGATGGCCGGCCTGTTCGAGTGCGGTGAGCTTCGCGTCATGGTCGGCATCCGCCTCGCCCTCGGTACGGATGTCGATGAAGAAGCGGTCGTTGCCGTAGGTCGAGGGATTCCCCAGTGGCTCGCCGTCGATCGGAATCAGGCCCTTGCCTTCCTTGCCGGTCGATTCCGCGATGAGCTGCTCGGCCCAGGCGCCGAAATCGGCGATCTTCTTCGACGACAGGATCGTGACCTTGTCGCGGCCCTCGAGGCCGGCGAGGCCCATCGCAAGACCAAGCTGCACGCCAGGATTTTCTTGCGGCGGCACGTCCGGCCCGCACGAGCGCACCATCGAGAGCGCGTGCTTGATCAGGGTCTTGACGTCGATGCCTGCGGTTGCCGCCGGCACGAGACCGAAGGGCGAGAGCACCGAGTAGCGTCCGCCGATCGAGGGCTCGCCGTGGAAGATGCGGGCGTAGCCGAGCTGCTTGGCCGCCTTCTCCAGCGACGAGCCGGGATCAGTCACCGCGATGAAGCGATGGCCGGTCTTGACGGATGAACCGACCGCCTGAGCCACGCGCTCGTGGAAGTAATCCTTCATCGCGTTCGGCTCGGTGGTGCCGCCGGACTTGCTGGAGACGATGAAAACGGTGTTGGCGATGTCGATGCTGGCCTCCATCGCCCGCACCTGCGCCGGATCGGTGGAATCCAGCACATGCAGCTTCGGAAAGCCGGACTTCCGTGCGAACGTCTCGGCCAGCACCTCGGGCCCGAGGCTCGATCCACCCATACCGAGCACGACGGCGTCGGAGAATTTTTGGCCCTTCACGCGGTTCGCATAGTCCGCGTAGTCCGCGACGTCGGCCTTCGCCGCGCTGTCGAGCCAGCCGAGCCATTTGTCCTCGTCGGCACCGGTCCAGACCGACTTGTCGCGCTGCCAGAGCCTGCGGATCTTGGCACAAGCGCGCCACTCTTCAGCGCTCTTGGTCACCGCCTTGCCGAGCCCGTCGCCGAGCGACAGGTGCTGGCGGTCGAGTGCCGGCCCGAGCACGGTGGCGCGCTTGTGGGCGACTGCGCCATAAAGCTTGTCGGCGGCGTCGGCGAACTGCTTGACGCCGTCCTTGACGAGCTCTTCGGTGATCGCATCGAGCGAGATGCCCGAGCGCTCCAGCTCTTCCAGCACGGCCTTCGCCTCGTCGACATTCTCCTCCAGGGTATCGCGCAGCTTGCCGTGGTCGCGGAACGCCTCCAGCGTGGCCGGCGGCATCGTGTTGATGGTATTCGGGCCGATCAGCCCTTCGACATAGAGGACGTCGCTGTACTCCTTGTTCTTGGTCCCCGTGGACGCCCACAGCATCCGTTGCGGCTTGGCTCCCTTCGCGGCGAGCTTCTCCCAGCGCGGGCCAGAGAACAGGCGCTTGTAGTCCTGGTAGGCGAGCTTGGCATTGGCGATCGCGACTTTGCCCTTCAGCGCGGCGAGCCGCTCCTTTTCGCTGGGATCGTTGGCGCGTGCGATCTTCTCGTCGAGCTGCTTGTCGACCATCGTGTCGATCCGGCTGACGAAGAAGCTCGCGACGCTCGCCACGTGCGACGGATCGCCGCCGTCGGCGACGTATTTTTCGAGACCGGCAAGATAGGCCTCGGCGACCTCCAGATAGACCGCCTTGGAGAACAACAGCGTGATGTTGATGCTGAGACCTTCGCTGGTGAGCTGCCTGATGGCCGGCAGGCCCTCCGGCGTTGCCGGCACCTTGACCATCAAGTTCTTGCGATCGACGTCCTTCCAGAGGCGTCGCGCCTCGGCGACCGTAGCCGCGGTGTCCATCGCGAGGTAGGGCGAGACCTCCAGGCTGACATAGCCGTCATGGCCCTTGAGGCTGTCATAGACCGGGCGGAGCACGTCGGCAGCGCTCCGAATGTCCTCGACCGCAACGGTCTCGAACAATTCGGTCACCGTCCGGTCGCCGCGCTTGAGCGCCTTGCCGATCGAGGCGTCGTACTCGTCCGAGCTGCCGATCGCCTTCTCGAAGATCGAGGGGTTGGAGGTCACTCCCTTGAGGCCATCGGTGTCGATCAACCGCTTCAGGTCGCCCTTCGCAATGAAGCCGCGGGCCAGAAAGTCCAGCCATACGGCCTGTCCGTGCTTTTCCAGTTCTTTGACGGGATTCATGATGTCTATTTCTCTCCAAGCCTGCGGGCGAGGGGTTCCCGCGCCGGTCCTGACGCGCTATTCTCTAGCTAACATGCTCCCGGGAGGGAACCAATCAAGGGTATGGGTGTCATACTCTGGGTAAACTCCGTTGAGATCATGGCGATCCGGGCGGGTTGTTATGTTGCGTGAAAGTCCTCGGCCGGGATCGTTCGGTCGAAGACTGGTTGCGTAGCGTCGGCTTGGCGCTGAGCGGAGTGTCGTCAGCGGGTGTTTGCTCGCGAGGCGTGCCGCGTCGGCTAGGTCATGAACAGCCACGCTGGGGCAAGTATCCACGCACATCGGGACGGCCGTCGCTGCCAATTCGCAAATTGGCCGGTGCGGCCGACGCAGATGAATTGTGCGATTTCGAAATCGGTCGATGTGCGTCTCGCTTTGGCTGGCTGTCGCGGCGGGTTCGGTGGTGACCTTGCTCGGTGCGAGCCTTGCCGTCGATTTGTCGGACGGCCTTGTCACCGCCTGCGGCGTCCGTGCGCCCCGCAGCGGTCATGAATGTCTGGTTTGGGACTGATCGCGGATGTTTCGGCTGATGAATGCCGCGGCCGCAAGATGGTTGTGCTGACGCTGACGTCGCTGTTGCCGCGGCAGCTCTCCTGCAGTTGACCAAACGGCTGCGTCGCCGGGTTGGGTGACGACCGATTTTGATACACTGCTGCGCGCCTGTCGCGACCGTCAGGCTGCGAGCGATTCACGCACCGCGTTGCAGCGGGAGTCATGGCGCGCAAAGCTTCGCCGCACGAGCGTCATAAAGCTGCCGTTGGTGAACGGCTATGCTGCGGTGCCGGATGAACGATCCCCGGTAATGCCCGGATGTTGCGGTGAGGCGACATTTGCTGGAAATTAGCGAATACAGGTATAGATTCGCATAAATAACGGGCAAGTGCCTGTTCGTAACCCACCCGAATGCCTACGTTGTGCGTTGCGTGGAGAAGGGGCCAGGGTGTCCAATGATCGTCATGTGCTCACGCTGATTCGAGACGGGCGCTGAGGAACGGTCCGGTAACTGCTTTCGTTTCAGCTTGTGTAGCGGAACTCATGCGGAGAGGGATCATGTACAACGATTCTCTATTCAACGCTTTCGCTCGGTCGTTCGAGGCGAGAAGCCAGCACGACATGTCGATGGCGGAATATCTGGAATCGTGTCGAAGCGATCCCATGAAGTACGCGAATGCGGCCGAACGACTACTAGCTGCGATCGGTGACCCCCAGACGATTGACACGGCCAAGGACCCACGCCTTGGCCGTATCTTTTTGAATCGTACGATACGCACCTATCCGGCCTTCGCCGGCTTCTACGGAATGGAGGAAACGATCGAGCGCATCGTTGGTTTCTTCCGCCACGCCGCGCAAGGCCTCGAAGAGCGCAAGCAGATCCTCTATCTGCTCGGCCCGGTCGGCGGCGGCAAATCCTCGCTCGCCGAGCGGCTCAAGTCGCTGATGGAGGTGCAACCGATCTACGTGCTGAAGGCCGGCGACGAGTTGAGCCCGGTGTTCGAAAGCCCGCTCAGCCTGTTCGATCCCGATCAGCTCGGGCCGGTGCTGGAAGAGAAGTATGGCGTTCCGCGCCGCCGCCTCACCGGCCTGATGAGCCCGTGGTGCTACAAGCGGCTCGAAGCCTTCGGCGGCGACATCTCGCAATTCCGCGTCGCCAAGATCCAGCCGTCGCGCCTGCGCCAGATCGCGGTCGCCAAGACCGAGCCCGGCGACGAGAACAACCAGGACATCTCCTCGCTGGTCGGCAAGGTCGATATCCGCAAGCTCGAGACCTACGCGCAGAACGACCCCGACGCCTACAGCTATTCCGGCGGCCTCAACCGCGCCAACCAGGGCATCCTCGAGTTCGTCGAGATGTTCAAGGCGCCGATCAAGATGCTGCACCCGCTGCTCACGGCGACGCAGGAAGGCAACTACATCGGCACCGAGAACATCGGCGCGATCCCGTTCAGCGGCATCATCCTGGCGCACTCCAATGAGGCCGAGTGGACGAGCTTCAAGTCCAACAAGAACAACGAAGCCTTCATCGACCGCATCTGCGTGATCAAGGTCCCGTACGTGCTGCGGGTCACCGAAGAGCAGAAGATCTACGAGAAGCTGATCCAGGGCTCCGAGCTGGCATCGGCGCCGTGCGCGCCGTCGACGCTGGAGACGATGGCGCGGTTCTCGGTGATGTCGCGCCTGCGCCGGCACGAGAACTCGACCCTGTTCGGCAAGATGCGGGTGTATGACGGCGAAAGCCTGAAGGAGTCCGATCCGAAGGCGCGCAGCGTCCAGGAATATCGCGACGCCGCCGGCGTCGACGAGGGCATGGACGGCGTCTCCACGCGCTTCGCCTTCAAGATCCTGGCAGCGACCTTCAACCACGATCCGCAGGAGGTCGCCGCCGACGCCGTTCACTTGATGTACGCGCTCGAACAGGCGATCCGCCGCGAGCAGCTCCCGGAGGAGACCGAGAAGCGTTATCTCGAATTCATCAAGGCGGAACTCGCGCCGCGCTACGCCGAATTCATCGGCAACGAGATCCAGAAGGCCTATCTGGAATCCTACGCAGACTACGGCCAGAACCTGTTCGACCGTTACGTCGACTATGCAGATGCGTGGATCGAGGATCAGGACTTCAAGGATCCCGACACCGGCCAGCTCCTGGATCGCGAACTGTTGAACCAGGAATTGACCAAGATCGAGAAGCCGGCCGGCATCGCCAATCCGAAGGATTTCCGGAACGAGGTGGTCAAGTTCTCGTTACGAGCAAGGGCCCAGAACAGCGGCAAGAATCCGAACTGGACCTCCTACGAGAAGATTCGCGACGTGATCGAAAAGCGGATATTCTCGCAGGTCGAGGACCTGCTTCCGGTGATCTCGTTCGGGTCGAAGAAGGACGGCGAGACGGAGAAGAAGCACGGCGAGTTCGTCGCACGCATGGTGGAGCGCGGCTACACCGAGCGTCAGGTTCGCCGGCTGGTCGAATGGTACATGCGGGTGAAGCAAGCCGGTTGAGGCGGATGAGAAAGTGGCCATTCACATCATTGACAGGCGCCTGAATCCAGGCGGCAAGAGTCTTGAGAACCGTCAGCGGTTCTTGCGTCGGGCCAAATCCCTGGTGCAGGGCGCCGTCAAGAAGACCTCGCAGGAACGCGACATCAGGGACGTCCTGGAGGGTGGTGAGGTCACGATCCCGCTCGACGGCATGCACGAGCCGCGCTTCCGCCGCGAGGGCGGCACGCGCGACATGGTGCTGCCCGGCAACAAGAAGTTCGTCGAGGGCGACTATCTGCCCCGCTCGGGCCAGGGCAGCGCCAAGGATTCGGGTCCCGGCGAGGGCGACAGCGAAGACGCCTTCCGGTTTGTGCTGAGCCGCGACGAGTTCGTCGATCTCTTCCTCGACGACCTCGAACTCCCTGATCTCGCCAAGCGCAAGATCGCGGAGACCGAGAGCGAGGGCATCCAACGCGCCGGCTATACCACCTCGGGATCGCCCGCCAACATCTCCGTGAGCCGGACGGTGCAGCTTGCGCTCGCCCGCCGCATCGCGCTCCGCCGTCCGCGCAAGAGCGAGATGGATGAGCTGGAAGCCGAGATCGACGCATGTACCGATGAGGACAGGCGCGCCGAGCTCCTCGCCCGGCTCGCGAAGCTCAAGGCGAAAGCCAAGCGCATTCCCTTCATCGATCCGCTCGACATCCGCTACCGGCGCTTCGAGACGGTGCCGAAGCCGGTCGCGCAGGCGGTGATGTTCTGTCTGATGGACGTCTCCGGCTCGATGTCCGAGCACATGAAGGATCTCGCCAAGCGCTTCTACATGCTGCTCTACGTCTTCCTGAAGCGCCGTTACAAGCATGTTGAGATCGTCTTCATCCGCCACACCGACCGCGCCGAGGAGGTCGACGAGCAGACCTTCTTCTACGGCCCGGCCTCCGGCGGCACGCTGGTCTCGAGCGCGCTCCAGGCCATGCACGAGATCGTGCGCGAGCGCTTCAATCCGGCGGACTGGAACATCTACGCGGCCCAGGCCTCCGACGGTGACAATTCCTATTCCGACGGCGAGCTCGCGGGCATGCTGCTGACGGAGAAGATCCTTCCTGTCTGCCAGTTCTTTGCCTATCTCGAAGTCGGCGAGTCCGGCGGCAGTGCCTTCGATCTGTCCGATTCCTCGCTCTGGACTCTCTATGACCGCCTGCGCAACACCGGCGCGCCGCTGTCGATGCGCAAGGTCAGCGAGCGCAGCGAGATTTTTCCGGTGTTCCACGACCTGTTCCAGCGCCGCGAAACCCAGGAGAAGGCCGCTCCATGACGGAACGATTGTTCGAAGGTGCGGATTGGGACTTCCACACCCTGCAGCGCGTTCACGACGCCTGCGAGGAGTTGGCGACAAAGGATCTCGGGCTCGACGTCTATCCGAACCAGATCGAGGTCATCACCGCCGAGCAGATGCTGGATGCCTATTCGTCCGTAGGCATGCCGCTGTTCTACAAGCACTGGTCGTTCGGCAAGCACTTCGCGTTCCACGAGGCTTCCTATCGCAAGGGCCTGATGGGGCTCGCCTATGAGATCGTGATCAACTCCTCGCCCTGCATCTCCTACCTGATGGAGGAGAATACGGCGACGATGCAGACGCTGGTGATCGCGCACGCCGCCTTCGGCCACAATCATTTCTTCAAGAACAACTATCTGTTCAAGCAGTGGACTGACGCCGACGGTATTCTGGACTATCTGGATTTCGCCAAGAACTACGTCGCGAGTTGCGAGGAGCGCCACGGCCGCATCGAGGTCGAGCGCACGCTGGATGCCGCCCATGCGCTGATGTCGCACGGCATCGACCGCTATCCCGGCAAGAAGAAGCTGGACCTGCGCGCCGAAGAGAAGCGGGCAGGGCGGCGCCGCCAGCACGAGGAGGAGGTCTTCAACGACCTCTGGCGCACCGTGCCGAAGGGAGCGGCCAAGAGCCGATCCGCGCTCAGCATCGAACGCCGCCGCAAGCTGCTGGGCCTGCCGCAGGAAAACCTGCTCTACTTCCTGGAGAAGAGCGCGCCGCGGCTGGCGCCCTGGCAGCGCGAGCTCTTGCGCATCGTCCGGCACATCGCGCAGTATTTCTACCCGCAGAGCCAGACCAAGGTGATGAACGAGGGGACGGCGACCTACGTCCACTATCGCATCATGAGCAAGCTGCACCAGCAGGGCCGCATCAGCGACGGCAACTTCCTCGAATTCCTGCAATCGCACACCAACGTCGTATTCCAGCCCGAATTCGACGATCCGCGCTTCTCCGGATTCAACCCCTATGCGCTCGGCTTCGCTGTGATGCAGGACATCGAGCGCATCGTCAGCAAGCCCGAGGACGAGGACCGCGAATGGTTCCCGGACATCGCCGGCAAAGGCGACGTGATGGGCGTGCTGCGCGACGTCTGGGCCAACTATCGCGATGAGAGCTTCATTGGCCAGTTCCTCAGTCCGCGCCTGATGCGGCACTTCCGGATGTTCCACCTGCACGACGATCCCGAGGAGCGCGCCGGAATCCGGGTGGATGCCATTCACGACGAGCGCGGCTTCCGCCGGGTGCGGCGTGAGCTGGCGCGGCAGCATGATGTCGGCTTCATCGACGCCAATATCGAGGTGGTCGACGTCGATTTGTCCGGCGACCGCCGGCTGATCCTGCACCACCACGTCATCAAGGGCTCGCAGCTCAACGAGACCGACGCCAAGCGGGTGCTTCAGCATCTCGCCGATCTCTGGACCTATGACGTCTCGCTGATCGAGGTCGATGCCAACGACAAGGTTGTGCGCGAATACGTCGTGAGCCCGCGGCCGCTGCCGGCGGCGGCCTGACGCCGCCACCTCTCCGTACGGGGGAGAGTTCTCGACCCGCTTGAGCTTCTTAAGCCGAAGCTTTGGCAGATTTGCCTTTGGCCTTGGTCTTGGATTTGGCTTTGGACGTGTTCAGGGCGACGGCCGCGCGGATGAGCGCTTTCAGCGCCTTTTCGTCGATCTTCGCGCCCTCGGGAAAATCGATGGCGCGCCTCACATTCCCTTCGAGACTGGAATTGAAGAGGCCCGCGGGGTCCTCCAGCGCCGCGCCCTTTGCAAAAGTCATCTTCACGGCGGCCTTGTAGGTCTCGCCCCTGCAGATGATTCCGTCGTGCGACCACACCGGCACGCCGCGCCACTTCAATTCCTCGACGACGTCGGGATCGGCCTCCCTGATCAGGGTCCGGAGCCGGCTCAACATCTTGCCTCGCCAATCGCCAAGCTCCTGGATTTTCGCGTCGATCAAATGGGATGCTGAAGCCCCTTCCGCCTCGCTGCCGGTCTTCTTGGCTGCTGTTGCGATCTTCTTCATGATCTCGCTTGCCTCTACCTTCCGTTCGGCCAACTCACTGGCTTGTTTCACCCGCCATGCGGCGGCCGGCCACATACGGTAGCGCAAACAAATAAAGGCCGCTCGCGAGCAACAGGATGAGCGGGACCAGCGCCAAGAGGCCCACCCACAGAGCCTGCACCTGTTGGGTCATGGCGACGACGTTGGCGATGACGGCTAGCGTGAACGCGATCGAAAGCCAGCGATGGATCTGGCGAATCCGCATATTCCAGGTCAATGGGACCTCCTCTCGAGTGAAGATGGTGGGGTAGGGGATGCTGGTCGTGGAGCTCACTCCGTCCGCGCCAGCACCTCCTCGAGTTTTGCAAAGAACTGCTTCCACCCGGCATGGGCGCCGCCATAGGCCTGCTTCTGGGTGGGCCGGAAACCTGCCTGCTCCACGCGCAGATGGGTGCCGCCGCCCGCCGGGGTGAGCGTAAAGGTCACGACGCTTCTGAGATCGAAGTTCGCGTCCTCGTGCGTGAAATTCCAGGTGTAGGCGAGGCTTCTATGCGGCTCGATGGTGAGAACCTCGCAGTCCAGCACGCCGCCCCACTCGCCGCGAAGGTTGAACTTGTGGCCAACGACGGGCTTGAAGTCGTTCTTCATCAGCCATTCCTCGATCAGATGCGGCTGCGTCAGCGCGCGCCAGACCCTTTCCGGCGGAAAAGCCATCTCGCGTTCGATGATCACGGAGCGCAGCTCAGTCGCAGCTTCTGTCATTGGTCCATCCTCTTCAGGAGATATTCGAGCGCATCGAGCCGGTTCTGCCAGAATCCGGCCATCTGGCTCGTCCAGTCGATCAGCGGATTCAGCGCGCCGGGCTCTGCGCTGTAATGGGTCTGGCGGCCCTCGTGGCGGTCGCGCACGAGCCCCGCCTGCTTCAGCGCGCCAAGATGTTTCGAGACCGCCGGCTGTGAAACGCCGGATCGGGCCGTCAGCGCCCCGACCGTCTGCTCCCCGTCGCGGCATAGCCGCTCGAAGATCGACCGTCGGGTCGGATCGGCCAGGGTTTTGAACAGCAGGTCGGGGGTGCTCGACATCTCTAATCCATAACCCATCGGTTATGAAATAATCCATAACCGAAGAGTTATGGATGAGTCAAGCGGGATGAGTTCTTGTTGAAGCGATGCGAACCCAGAGCTCGGACCACCTCTCCCGCCGGGGAGAGGTGGTCCCCGGTGAGCGGCCGAACTTCATCGTGTTTCAAGGCCGCAAGTAGATGTAACCCTGCGACTGGAGTTCGGCGAGACGAACCACGCCGCCTTTCTCCGCACTGACGAAGCCGGGCAGCAGATCCCTGAGCGTGACGTTCTGCGCCCTCATCGTGTTGCCGCAGGCGGCGAGCTCGACGCCGTCCTTGGAGAAATCGCCGATCCGCTTGCCGATATCGGGGTTGGCGTGCGCCGAGTGAAACGCCTTCAACGCCGGCCCGTGGATCACCAGCGCAATCGTCACATGCTCGGGACCGCCGACGCCGTCGATATGGTTCTGGATGTTGCCGAGTACGAAACTGACCTTCTCGGCATCGCTCAGGTGATAGACGACCTTGAGCTTGTCGCTCGCATTGGCCTCCGTTGCAGCTTTCGCGCCTCGGGCAGCGAACATCGCGCCCAAGCTGGAAACCGCGCTCCAGAGGATATTGCGCCGGTTCATGACGTCTCCCTCGACTGCGCATGGGCTGCGACAGCGGCAGCGCCGCCATGCGGATCATGCGTCTGAGATGGCCGGACAGATATCACTTGTGGCGGAGCGCGGCGAGTTCCTTGCGGTCGGTGACGAGCGAGGCGCATTCGCTGCTGTCGGCAGGGTCGAGGCGGAAAATCTTGTCGTCGGCGCCGGCGACCAGCGATTGCTCGGCCTCGTCGTCCGGCTTGTTGTTCTGCCAGACCCGGACACGCTCGAGCCGGACGATGGCCGATTTGTTGTCCTTCGACAGCGCCACCTCGATGCCGCCCCCTTCGCAATCGACGCCGCAGCCGAGACGGACTTCGTCACCGTAGTCCCCGAGCACCACATGGTGGCATGAACCGCTGGAATCGAAATCGCCGGAGCGATGGCGGTATTTGAAGCCGAGCCGGAATGAGTTGTGGAGCTGTTTGTCTTCCTCATCGTATTCAGCCGACACCAGCAGCTTCATCGACGCGACCTTCTGCTTCGGATGCCGCGCCAGGTGCTCGGCATCGTAGCGGCGGACGAAGCAGGCATAGGCCTTGTTGCCGGGCACGCCTGCATACATCCGCGCGTTGAAGGTCTCCGCCTCCGCCTTGTTTGCCTCCCGCACCTTGTCGGCCTCCTCGGCGTGGGCCGCGCCGGTCAGCGCAGCGAGGGTAAGGGCAGCAAAGAGAGAGAACTTCATGACGGCCTCGCGTGCGTGACAACCATAGCAGGAGCTGTTGTCTGTTAGACGCGCGCTGCGTGCGACACGTTCAACGTTCGCAAGGTCGCTGCATGATGATCGCAGGGCGGAGTGAGATGGATGGTTCCACGCGGCGCATTAGTCATCGGCAGGGTCGAGAAGGTTCAATCGACATGGCGCTTTCGCCTTCCGGAACTTGATGTGGATGATTTCTGCGACATTGTCTCAGTTCATCAATGTGATAGCTTTCACAGACGATTGCTTTTCGAAGTCGTATGCTGGGGCTGCCTTCTGGTAGGTTCGTGGAGTCCCCGCGGTGGGCGAAATTCGCAATTTCAGATCCGGAAGTCATGACGAGCCGCCGCACGGCGCAATGCCTCGTCGTCTCGCCGCGATCATTGTCGGTGACATCGCTTCCTACAGTCGCTTGATGCAGGCCGACGAGGAGGGCACGCATGTTCGCGTCAAGCGGATCGAGCGGGATCTCATCCAGCCCACCATCGTCGAGCACCACGGAAGTCTGGTGAAGACGACGGGCGACGGCTTCATCGCCATTTTCGATAGTCCCGTCGAAGCTGTCAGATGCAGTATCGTCATCCAGCAGAACCTCATCGGCCGCAATGCCTCGCTTCCGAAGCATTCCCGGATCGAATATCGGATCGGCGTCAATCTCGGTGACGTCATCGTCGAGCCGGACGATATCTACGGCGACGGCGTCAACATCGCCACGCGCATCGAGGGTATCGCCGAGCCCGGTCAGGTCTATATCTCCGGCGCGATCTACGAGCAGATCAAGCACAAGGTGGTGTGCGGCTATGAGGCGCTTGGCGATCACAAGGTCAAGAACATCACCGATCCCGTGCGGATCTATCGCGTGCTACCGGACGCAGATGCCGTCGGCAGGACGCGAAGCCGGCGCGAGAATGCCTTGATGTTTCTCCTGGCCATCATGGTGCTGGTCATTGCCGCCGGCGTGCTCTGGTATCTGCTGACGCAGCCGGGCAGGGTGGGCGAACAGGCCGCGACGCCGACCGCTTCGCCGGCCGCATCCCCGAGCCCGCAGCCTTCGCCGCGCGAAGCGACGACGCAGACGCCGCAACCGTCTCCTTCATTGGCTTCGTCGCCCGCCCCGGCGTCGGCGACGCCCTTCCGCGAACCCCAGATGGTCGCCATTCGCGGCGGCAGCTTCGCAATGGGAAGCAATGATGATCCGACCGAACGCCCGGTCCACCAGGTCTCGGTCAAGCCGTTCTCGATCGGCAAATATCCGGTAACAGTGCAGGAGTGGAACGAATGCGCCGCTGCCAAGGCGTGTGGATTCACCGCCGCCGGCAACGACGATGCGCCGGTCGCCAATGTGAGCTGGACCGATGCGCAACAATACGCCGCCTGGCTCGCGCAGGCAGCGAAGAAGGCCTACCGGCTTCCGAGCGAAGCCGAATGGGAATACGCGGCGCGCGGCGGAACGCAGACCAAGTATTGGTGGGGCGACAAGCTGCAGCCGGGTATGGCCGGGTGCAAGGATTGCGGTGACCTCGCCGCCGAGCAGCCGGGGAAAGTCGGCAGCTTCAAGCCCAACCCATTCGGACTCTACGACATGGGTGGCGGCGTCGATCAGTGGGTCGAGGACTGCTGGCACAGGACCTATCAGGGTGCGCCCGGCGACGGAACGGCATGGACCGGTGGAGATTGCGCCTCGCACGTCCTGCGTTCGGGCTCCTGGAAGAACGATTCGCGGTATGTGCGGCCATCCAACCGCGATGGTTACGATACCAATGTTCGTTACCCGACGCATGGATTCCGCGTCGCGCTCAGTCCTTAAGTGCTGGAGTAGGTTTGATGAAAATCATTCGCTGCGTCGCGCTGGCGGCGGCGCTCGCCCTGCTCCCGGGCGTCGCCTATTCGCAGGGCAAGACCGCCCCCAAGGACGCAAAGCTCTATTTCATCACCCCGCATGACGGGCAGAAGGTCCGCAGCGGATTCTGGGTCCGGTTCGGCCTGCGCAACATGGGCGTGACGCATGCCGGCGACGACTATCAGAACGCCGGCCATCATCATCTATTGGTCGACGTCAACGATCCCATCGATCCCAAGGAGCCGATCGCGCAGGACAAATCGCATCTGCACTTCGGGGCGGGACAGACCGAGACCTTCCTCGAGCTTCCGCCTGGGACGCACACGCTGCAGCTCGTGCTGGGCGATGCGAAGCACTATCCGTTCGCGCCGCCCGTCGTGTCGGAGAAGATCACGATACGCGTCAGGCAGCCCGTTTCAGCCGCTAAGTGATCAACGCAGGCTGGCGTTGATCTTGTCCAGCACCGCCGAGCCCGGGCAGAGCGTGTCCGCCTCCAGCGCGTTGAGCGGCGTCTCGACCGTGTTGAGGTGCTCGTGCAGGTCTTCCGCCTCGGGATCGACATAGAGCAGGCCGGTGACGATCTGTCCCTTGGCGGCGTGCTTCTGCAGGAAGGTCATCGCCCCGAGCCGGTCGTGCGGATCGTAATCGGCATCGATCTTGCGCAGCGCGATCCTGCTGCCGTCATGCTGCTCGACCATCTGCACCGTGCCCGGCGCGTAATCGACCGCGATCGGGTCGCGGCCGACCAGCACGTCGAGCCGGTTTACGGCATCGTTGTGCTCGCGGACATAGTCGAAGCTCTTGGTCGAGCCGGCGTGATTGTTGAAGGCGATGCATGGGCTGATCACGTCGATGAAGGATGCGCCCTTGTGGCGGATCGCGGCGGCGATCAGCGGCACGAGCTGGGTCTTGTCGCCGGAGAAGCTGCGCGCGACGAAGGTGGCCCCTAACTGCAGCGCGATCGCCACGAGGTCGATGGCGTTGTCGGTGTTGGTCACGCCCTTCTTGGACTTCGAGCCACGGTCGGCGGTCGCCGAGAACTGGCCCTTGGTCAGGCCGTAGACGCCGTTGTTCTCGACGATATAGGTCATGTTGACGCCGCGCCGGATCGAATGCGCGAACTGGCCGAAGCCGATGGATGCGGAATCACCGTCGCCGGAAACGCCGAGATAGATCAAATCGCGGTTGGCGAGGTTGGCGCCCGTGAGCACCGACGGCATGCGCCCGTGCACGGAGTTGAAGCCGTGCGAATTGCCGAGGAAGTAATCCGGCGTCTTCGACGAGCAGCCGATGCCGGATATCTTCGCCACCCGATGCGGCTCGATCGACAGCTCGTAGCAGGCCTCGATGATCGAGGCGGTGATCGAGTCGTGACCGCAGCCGGCGCACAGCGTCGAGATCTTGCCCTCGTAGTCGCGATGCGTGTAGCCGAGCTCGTTCTTCTTCAGGCCCGGATGATGAAACTTCGGCTTTGCAATGTAGGTCATGACACGGCCTTGCGGAGCGGGGTCACCTTGAGGTGATCCTGGTGGTCGCCAATGGCTTTCGCGATGAAACGGGCGGTGATCGGCGTGCCGTCGTAATGCACGATCGGCACGAGGCGCACCGGGTCGATGCCGTTCTCGTTGACGATGAGCTGGCGGAGCTGGCTGTCGCGGTTCTGCTCGACCACGTAGACGAAATCGTGCTCGGCGAGGAAGCTCGCCACGCTGGAATGGAACGGGAAGGCGCGGATGCGCAGGCGATCGAGCTGATGCCCGCGCGCTTCCAACAGTCCGATCGCCTCGTCCATCGCCGGCGAAGTCGAGCCGAAATAGATCACGCCATATTTGGTCGGCCGTTCCGCATTGGCTTGCAGCGGCCGCGGCACGAGGTCCTGCGCCGTCTCGAATTTGCGCACCAGGCGCTGCATGTTGTCGGCGTAGACGGGGCCTTCCTCGGAATAGCGCGCATAGCGGTCGCGCGAGGTGCCGCGGGTGAAATAGGAGCCCTTGGTCGGATGCGTGCCGGGATAGGTGCGGTAGGGGATGCCGTCGCCGTCGACGTCGAGATAGCGGCCGAAGTCGCGGCCTTCCTCCAGCATCTCCGCGGTCATGATCTTGCCGCGGTCGTATTGGCGCGCATCGTCCCACTTCAGCGGACGGCAGAGGCGATGGTTCATGCCGATGTCGAGGTCGAGCATCAGGAAGATCGTGGTCTGCAGCCGCTCGGCGAGGTCGAAGGCCGCGGCAGCGAACTCGAACGCCTCGGCCGGATCTTCCGGGAACAGCAGCACATGCTTGGTGTCGCCATGCGAGGCATAGGCGCAGGCGATGACATCGCATTGCTGGGTGCGTGTCGGCATGCCCGTCGAGGGGCCGGCGCGCTGGATGTTCATGATCACGGCCGGGATCTCGGCGAAGTAGGACAGGCCGATGAACTCCGTCATCAGCGAGATGCCCGGGCCCGAGGTCGCGGTGAAGGCGCGGGCGCCGTTCCAGGACGCGCCGATCACGATGCCGATCGAGGCGAGCTCGTCCTCGCCCTGGACGATCGCGTATTTTGCCTTGCCGGTCTCAGGATCGTGCCGGTACTTTTTGCAGTGGCTGGTGAAGGCCTCCGCCACCGACGATGATGGCGTGATCGGATACCAGGCACATACCGTCGCGCCGCCATAGACGGCGCCGAGCGCCGCGGCGCTGTTGCCCTCGATGAAGATGCGGTCGCCGACCTTGTCGGCTTTCTTCACACGCAGCCCGATCGGGCATTTCAGGTTCTGCAGCGCCCAGTCGCGGCCGAGATGCAGCGCGTGGACGTTGGAGGAGAGCAGCTTCTCCTTGCCCTTGTACTGCTCGCCGATGAGCTGCTCGATCACCTTCGGATCCATGTCGAGCAGAGCGGAGAGCGCGCCGAGATAGATGATGTTCTTGAAGAGCTGGCGCTGGCGTGGATCGGTGTAGGTCGAATTGGTGATCGCGGTCAGCGGCACGCCGATCACGGTGATGTCGTCTCGGAATTTGGTCGACGGCATCGGCTTGGTGGAATCGTAAAACAGATAGCCGCCGGGCTCGATGCCGGCGACGTCCTTGTCCCAGGTCTGCGGGTTCATCGCCACCATCATGTCGACGCCGCCGCGGGCGCCGAGATGGCCGGCTTCCGTCACCCGCACCTCGTACCAGGTCGGCAGGCCCTGGATGTTGGACGGAAAGATGTTGCGCGGGGAGACCGGCACGCCATGGCGCAGGATCGCGCGGGCGAACAGTTCGTTGGCGCTGGCCGAGCCCGAGCCGTTGACGTTGGCAAAGCGGACGACGAAGTCGTTTACGCTGCTGATCGGCTTTTTGTCGGACATGACGATCCTGCGTGGGTCATTTCGATGAAATATTTCTGCATGTCCCAGGCGCCGGTGGGACAACGCTCGGCGCACAACCCGCAATGCAGGCAGACGTCCTCGTCCTTGACCATCACGCGCCCGGTCTTGAGGTCGCTGGAGACGTAAAGGTCCTGGTCCGGATGCGGCGAGGGCGCCTTCAGGCGCTGGCGCAAGTCGCTTTCCTCGCCGTTTGCCGTGAAGGTGATGCAGTCCATCGGGCAGATGTCGGCGCAGGCATCGCACTCGATGCAGAGCGCGGTCGAGAACACGGTTTGCACGTCGCAGTTCAGGCAGCGATGCGCTTCGCCGAGCGCGAGCTTGACGTCGTAGCCGAGCTCGACCTCGGCGCGGATGTCCTTCAGCGCGACCACCTTGTCGCGATGCGGCACCTTGAAGCGCTTGTCGACCGAGATGTCGTTGTCATAGCTCCATTCGTGGATGCCCATCTTCTGCGAGGAGACGTGCACCTCCGGCAGCGGGCGCTCGGTGATGTCCTGGCCCGAGAGCAGCCTGTGGATCGACAGCGCGGCGTCGTGACCGTGCGCGACGGCCCAGATGATGTTCTTGGGGCCGAAGGCGGCGTCGCCGCCGAAGAACACCTTCGGATTCGTCGAGACGAAAGTCTTCGGATCGACCTTGGGCATGTGCCACTTGTCGAACTCGATGCCGCAGTCCTGTTCGATCCAGGGGAAGGCGTTCTCCTGGCCGACCGCGACCAGCACGTCGTCGCATTCGAAGGTCTGGTCGGGCTCGCCCGAGGGAACGAGATTGCGGCGGCCTTTGGCGTCGTACTCCGCCTTCACCTTCTGGAAGGTGACGCCGGTGAGCTTGCCGTTGTCGTGAATGAAGGCAACGGGAACGAGGAAGTTGAGGATCGGGATATCCTCGTGGATCGCGTCTTCCTTCTCCCAGGGCGAGGCCTTCATCTCGTCGAAGCCGGAGCGCACGATAACCTTGACGTCTTCGCCGCCAAGCCTGCGCGCGGTGCGGCAGCAATCCATTGCGGTGTTGCCGCCGCCGAGCACGATCACGCGCTTGCCGATCTTGTCGGTATGGCCGAACGACACTGAGGACAGCCAGTCGATGCCTATATGGATGTTCCCTGCCGCTTCTTTCCGGCCGGGAATGTCGAGCTCGCGGCCGCGCGGCGCGCCGGAGCCGACGAAGATCGCGTCGTACTTCTCCGTGAGCAGGGCCTTCATGCTGTCGATGCGATGACCGCCCTTGAACTCGACGCCGAGGTTGAGGATGTAGCCGGTCTCCTCGTCGATCACCGAATTCGGCAGGCGGAACTTCGGGATCTGCGTGCGCATCATGCCGCCGGCTTCGGGGTCGGCATCGAATACGGTGCAATGGTAGCCGAGTGGAGCGAGATCGCGCGCCACCGTCAGCGAGGCCGGGCCGCCGCCGACCAGCGCGATGCGCTTGCCGTTCTTCGCAGCGGGGTGCGGCAGGCGCTGCTTGATGTCGTCCTTGAAATCCGCGGCGACGCGCTTGAGGCGGCAGATCGCGACCGGATTGTCCTCGACGCGTCCGCGACGGCACGCCGGCTCGCATGGACGATCGCACGTGCGCCCCAGGATGCCGGGGAACACGTTCGATTTCCAATTGATCATGTAGGCGTCGCTGTAGCGGCCTTGGGCGATCAGACGGATGTATTCGGGGACGGGGGTATGCGCTGGACAGGCCCACTGGCAATCGACCACTTTGTGAAAGTAGTCGGGGGCCGCGATATCAGTCGGTTTCATTCCTACCCTGTCCGCGCAGGCCCAAAGACCCGGCGGCCTTCTTGAGCTTGGCGAACGCTTAAGGTGCGATCTGGTTTCTAAATTGGATCATAGGCTTACCTTATTAGAACCATTCCGAAGCACAACGGCAAATTTCCGCGATCTCCAGGTTTCATAGGAGCTGCGCGCGCACGGCATTAACGGCCGCGCGACATTCGGCGGTGCAGCATTCGCGGTGCAGATGACGGCGTCAGTCGCGCGAGATATCGCTCTTGGCCAAGTCCCACATCAGGCAATAGGTGCCGACGGAGACCGGGAGCGGGAACGGCGCGGCCCCGGGTCCCGTGAAGCGCTCGGCGATAAGGGTCGAGACGGCGCCGACTTGCGTGCCGTCGATCAGCACGAACCAGTCGCGCGCGCCTTCGTTGCGCGCGGCCGGAATCTCCGCGGTCGCGCCGGACAGCCCGGGCTCGGTTTCGAGCAGATGCATGGAGATGATGCCGTCGCGCGTTGTCTGCGCAAGTTTCTCCCGCAGTGCATCACGCCATATCTCAGCATTGTCGGGTGTCGGACGAAGCCGGACCACGCCGAGCGCCGCGCCACGTCCGGTGCCGTTGCTGATCGTAATGCGCGCCACCACGCGGAGCATGTTCTTGAAGCGCGCCATGCTCTGGCGCGACCAGTCGGTCGGGCTCGCGAGCCGCGCCCGGTAGGCGGGACTGTCCAGCACGTCCAGCGTCGCGGTCGAATAGAGGCAGAGATATTTGGGATGGGCGGCGTGCGCGACATAGCGCCGCGCCTCAAGGAAACCCTCGATCGCGACGCGCTCTTCCAGATGTTCGCGATCGTACCAGCGGTTGAAATCGGCTTCATCGGCTGCGTCGATGTCCATCGACGTCAGCAGCATGCCCTTTCCGGCCAGCGGCATTTCCTGTTGTCCTTCTCTTCCCACGCCCCTCATGATGAGGAGCCGCGTCTTCGAGACGCGCGCAAGCGCGCTCCTCAGGATGAGGGGATAGTTTCTATCGCGCGGTTTTCGACGCGAGGTCCGCGATCGACTTCATGACTGCGTCCCTCACGCCGGTATCATAGAGCGAATGCCCGGCTTCTTCCACGATGCGAATCTCGGAGCCCGGCCAGACCCTCGCGAGCGCCTGCGATGTCTCAGGTGGGCACAACAGGTCGTAGCGGCCCTGGACGATGATGCCGGGAATGCCTGCGAGCCTGCCGGCGTTGCGCAAGATCTGGTCCTCGGTCATGAAGCTGTCGTTGATGAAGTAGTGCGCTTCCATGAACGGCGTCGCGGGCAGCGTGCGCCACACGTTGAGCGAGGCGAGGTCCAGCCGCGTCTTTGCAGGCTTGTGTTCCGACAGCGTGCGCTCGGTGTCGTGCCAGGCCCGCGCGGCGGGGCCATGCACGGCGGGATCGGCGTCGAGGATGCGGCGCCAATAGGCCTCAATCGGGCGGCTGCGCTCTTCGGCGGGCAGTACGCTCAGAAAATCTTCGTTGAGTGCAGGATAGAACTGCGACAGCCGGCGCGTGAAGCCGGTTTCCACCTCGGCTCGCGTGCCCAGAAAGGTCGCGCGCAAGGCGATGCCGCAGACGCGCTCGGGGTGCGCCTCTGCATAGGCCAGCGCCAGCGTCGCGCCCCAGGACCCGCCGACCACCATCCAGCGTGGAAAGCCGAATTTTTTGCGGATCATCTCCATGTCCGCGATCAGATGCGCCGTCGTGTTGTACGCGCGCGATCCCTTGGGCCGGCTGCGGCCGCAGCCGCGCTGGTCGAACAGCACGGCGCAGAATCGCTCGGGATCGAAAAGCCG
This sequence comes from Bradyrhizobium sp. ISRA430, assembly GCF_029909975.1. Classification (NCBI taxonomy): domain Bacteria; kingdom Pseudomonadati; phylum Pseudomonadota; class Alphaproteobacteria; order Hyphomicrobiales; family Nitrobacteraceae; genus Bradyrhizobium; species Bradyrhizobium sp. ISRA430. The sequence continues at coordinate 3,570,281 of NZ_CP094516.1, read as the reverse complement.
GCGATGGTCGGGCTGGCAGCCGCTGCCGGGCCCGCCATGCAGATAGACAGCGGGGATACCATCGGCACGGCCGACGCTCTCGACGTAGATATCGTGGCCGTCGCCGACGTCGAGCATCTCGGAGGTCAGCGGCGCGAAGGGATCGGCGCGTTTGACCGAACTGGCCGCGTCGGCGTCAGGCGCCATTCTCGCCGCTCTCCGAAGTCTCTGCTTCCAGCGTGCCTCCGGCGAAATTGCGGTAGAGGAAGCGGTTGGTCTCGCCCTCGGCCTCGCGCTCGGCCTGCTTGAAGATGGTCTCGTGCAGCGGCGACAGCGCACAGGCAGGATCAGTGTTGGCGGCATCGCCGGTCAACGCGAAGGCCTGGCAGCGGCAGCCGCCGAAATCGATGTCGCGGAACTCGCAGGATTTGCACGGCTCCTTCATCCAGCCGGTGCCGCGATAGCGGTTGAAGGCGTCGGAGTTCTGCCAGATCCACGCGATCGAATGGTTGGAGCGCACGGACTCGAATTCGAGCCCGGTGATGCTCTCGGCGGCGTGGCAGGGCAGCACCTTGCCGGCCGGCGAGATGTTGAAGAACTGCCGCCCCCAGCCGCCCATGCATTTCTTCGGCCGCAGCGCGTAATAGTCCGGCACGACATAGTCGATCGCGAGCGTGCCCTTCAGCCGCTCGCGCGCCTCCTCGACGAGGCGGGTGGTCTCGTCGAGCTGCGCCACTGTCGGCATCAGCGCGGCGCGGTTCTTCAGCGCCCAGCCGTAATACTGCACGTTGGCGACCTCGAGCCGGTCGGCGTCGAGATCGACCGCCATCTGGATGATGTCAGGAAGCTGATGCAGGTTCTGGCGATGCATCACCGCGTTCACGGTGAGCGGCAGGTCGAGTTCGCGCGTCCACTTCGCGACCTCGAGCTTCTTGTGATGCGCGCCCTTGTAACCGGCGACGCGGTCGGAGAGTCCCTCTTCGGTGCCTTGGAAACTGATCTGCACATGGCAGAGCCCGGCATCCGCAAGCTCGCCGAGCCTGTCGCGCGTCAGCAGCACGGCCGAGGTGATCAGATTGGTGTAGAGGCCGACGTCGCTGGCGTGCCGGACCAGTTCGACGAGGTCTTTCCGCGCCGTCGGCTCGCCGCCAGAGAAATGGACCTGGAGCACGCCGATCTCGGCGAGTTCGCTCAAGACCTTCTTCCATTCCTCGGTGGTCAGCTCCTTGCCGGCGCGATCGAGCTCGACCGGGTTGGAGCAGTAGGGACACTGCAGCGGGCAGCGATGGGTGATCTCGAGCAGCACGGCGAGCGGAATGCCGAAAGTCTCCGCCGTCGAGCGCTGCTTCTCCAGCACCGCGAGGCTGTCGCTGGCGTCAGAGGGAATGGTCGGATTGCCGAGTACGTCGCTCATGGCGTCTTCTCCCGGGCCTCGGTGAGAAAGCCCTTGTCGGCGAGATCCTGGAGCATGGCGACGACGTCGGTGAGGATCGCCTCGCGCGGCGCGGCGTATTTCGCGGCCAATTGGTCCGCGACGTCGCTGACGCTGCGCTCGCCGTTGCAGAGCTGCAGCACTTCGACCGCGATCTCGTCCGGCGCCAGCACCCGTTCCGGAGCCAGGATCACCCAGACCTGTCGCGTCTCGTCGTATTTCAGCTTGGCATGCCGCGGCAGCACGGGGCGGCTCGTTTCGCTGACGCTGATGTGACGCGGCCCGGCCATCGCTGGTTCCTCTTAGCTCGCTTTGGGCACGAATGCGCCCGGCGGAATGTGGCCCTCGACATAGGCGTGGTAGAGCGCATCGAGCTGCACCCACAGCACGTTGGTCTTGAAGATCAGCGCATTGCAGACGGCGGCGCGTTCCTCCGGCGTCTTCGCATGTGCCTTGACATAGTCGAGCGCGAAGCCGGCATCGCGCGGGGCCTGCGCCAGGCGCCGCTTGAAGTAGCTCATGATGTCTGGATTGACGAAGTCGTAGTGCTCCAGCATGCCGGAGATGCGCTCTTCGTGCAGGTTCGGCGCGAACAGTTCGGTGAGCGAGGAGGCGATCGCCTCCAGCGGGCTTTTTTCGCGGCAGTAGTGGACATAGGCTTCGACCGCAAAACGCGTCGCCGGCAAAATGCCTTCGGTCGATTCCACATAGGCGGTGTCGAGACCGAGGCCCTCGGTCAGCTTCAGCCAACGCTCGATGCCGCCCTCGCTGCCAACGTCGCCGTCATGGTCCTCGATGCGGTGGCGCCATTCCAGCCGCGTGGCGCGGTCGCGGAAGCGCGAGATCACCACCGCATCCTTGATCGGGATCGTGCTCTGGTAATAGTAGCGGTTCAGCGCCCAGGCCTGCACCTGGCCCTTGTTCAGCTTGCCGCCGTGCAGCAACTTATGGAACGGATGCAGGCTGTGATAGCGCGTGGCGCCGATGTGGCGCAGCGTCGCCTCGAGCTCCTCGGCCGAATTGAGCCTCAAGTCCTTGCCGATCGAGAGCGCGGTCATTCCTGTCATTGACGCGGCATTCACAGCACGATCTCCGTTCCGTCAGCGGGTATCTGCCAGCCCGCCTCCTCGGCGGCCTTGCGCTCGATTGAGCCGGGCAGCAGCGCCGGATTCGAGTTATTGATATGCAGAAATATCTTCCTGTCGATATTTAGATCAGCGAGCCGGGCGATCGCGCCGCCGTCGCCGGACATCGCGATATGTCCCATGCTCTTGCCGGTCTTGTGGCCGAGGCCGGCCTTGATCATCTCGTCGTCGCGCCACACCGTGCCGTCGAAGAACAACAGCGCTGCGCCGTCGATCTCGGACTTGAGCGCATCGGTGACCTCGGCGCAGGCGGCGAGGAAGTAAAAGCTCTTGCCGGTCGACTTGTCCGTGACCTTCAGGCCAAGCGTATCGCCGTCGCCGACCTCGCCGCCGGGATGCGCCTTGCCTTCCAGATACCAGGCCGACTTGCCGGGCACCGCGAAGGGGAGCACCTCGATGCCAGAGCGTGCTCCGTCGGGAAGCCGCGGCTCGAACGGCTCGCTGATGCCGATCGGCTGCCGCCGTACGTTCTTCTCGTTCAGCACGTTGAAGATGCTGTTAGCTTTCAGGATCGCCAGCACCTTCTCATGCGCGTAGACCGTGAAGGGCGAGCCCTCGCGCATCGAAAGCAGGCCCGCAACCGCATCGACCTCGCCGTTGGTCAGGATCACGCCCGCGATCGGCGTGTGGCGCAAGGCACCTGCCTTGGGGTGTAGCTGCGGCGTGGCGTTCAACTGCTGTCTGAGATCGGGCGATGCGTTGATCAGGAACCAGTGCGCGCCGTCGCCACTGAAGGCGACCGACGCCTGGGTTCTCTGCAATCCATGAGATTCAGCGCGCGCTGCACGGCAGCCTGCGCAACCGCAGTTCCACTGCGGGACTCCGCCGCCCGCTGCGGCGCCCAGGACGACGACGCGAAGCATAAATCCGTCTCCTGGAAGCACGTGTCGCGGTGGATCTCAGGCTGACACAAATCCCTTCGTCCGGGGACGTGGCGCACCCGAAGGATCCACCTGCGCGCAACGTGAAATTGCCGCCCTTATTTGCGGGTGGCGCTCACATACATGTTGATTTCCATGCCGCATGGCACTTCGACGATCCTTGGTGCCTTCCAGGCCATTGTGGCTCTCCTTTTCTGAGAAATCGGACGTATCCGCCCGCCCATAAGTTAGTGCGGGCAGAAAAGTTCGCCAGTGAAATCTTCCGAGACCTAGGTAGTAGGCAGGCTGCGATGCTGCGCCGCAAACACGGAAGGCACGAACCCGCCGCGGAGATGACGCAAAAACAGCAAGACAACCTCATGCTAAGAACGACGATGGGTCGCAATCCCTGTCCGGATAAACCAGTTGTGAGTGCAAGGCGGCTTTCAATCCGCTACAGGCGACCCCATTGGATCAGGCATGCCCAGATACTTCTTCAACACCCGCATCGGCGACGAATTGATCGTGGATCCTGACGGCGAGGACCTGCGCAACCCGGATCGTGCCTGGGAGGTCGCCCGTCAGATGATCCTGGAAGTGTTGAAATCGGAGGGGGCCCAGCCGGCCCTGCTCGAGGCCGTCATCGAGGTCACCGACGTCGATGGCGAGATCGTGCTGGAGTTTCCGTTTACCGAGGCGCTTCTGGATATTCCGGACCGCTCCGCGACCAGGCATTAGGGCATGATCCGGAGACATGATCCGGAGAAGTGTGCCGCAGTTTTCCGAAAAGATCATGCCCAAACAATAACCTAAAGCGCGATCCCATCGCGCTTTAGCGGCACGCCTTCGCCCCTGCGAAATCCGCATGGCTTTGCCGCGTGACCGGCGTTAAAACACGCCGATCAAACGGAGCACGTCATGCAAGATCTCTGGCGCCTGTCGGCCGCCGACCTCGCCACCCTCGTCAAATCCAGGAAGGTCTCCGCCAGGGAGGCAGCAACGGCTGGGCTCGCCCGGCTCGACGCCGTCAATCCCAAGCTCAATGCAGTGGTCGACCACCGGCCGGAAGACGTGCTCAAGCAGGCGGATGCCGTCGATGCCGCGATCGCCCGCGGCGAGGACCCCGGCGTGCTGGCCGGCGTGCCCGTCACCATCAAGGCCAACGTCGACCAGGTCGGCTTTGCCACCACCAACGGCCTCAAGCTGCAGCGCGACCTGATCGCGCGCGAGGACAATCCGGTGGTCGCCAATTTCCGGAAAGCGGGCGCCATCCTGCTCGGCCGCACCAATTGCCCGGCCTTTTCCTATCGCTGGTTCACCACCAATCTCGTGCACGGCGACACCAGGAACCCCCGCGACGCTTCGCTGACCCCCGGCGGCTCGTCGGGCGGCGCCGGCTCGGCGGTTGCGGCGGGCATCGGCCACATCGCCCATGGCACCGACATCGCCGGATCGATCCGATATCCGGCCTATGCCTGCGGCGTGCACGGCCTGCGCCCAACCATGGGCCGCATTCCCGCCTTCAACCCGGCGCTGCCAGAGCGCCCGATCGGTCCGCAGATCAGTGCAGTGTCGGGGCCGCTGGCGCGCACCGTCAACGACTTGCGGATTTCGCTAGCCGCGATGGCGGCGCGCGACATCCGCGATCCCTGGTGGGTGCCGGTTCCGCTGGAAGGCCCTGAGCGGCCGAAGCGCGCCGCGCTCTGCCTCAACCCCGATGGGCTCGCGACCGCACCGGAGGTGAAGGCGGCGGTGAGCGATGCCGGCAAGCGGCTGGAGCGCGCCGGCTGGACTGTCGATGTGATCGAGAACACGCCGCCGATGCGTGAAGCGGTCGAGTGGCAAACAAAGCTCTGGCTCGGCGACGGCTACGAGGCGCAGTTGGAGGCCGCCGAGCGTGAGGGCGATCCCGGCGCGCTTGCATGCCTGCGCGGCAACCGCGCCAAGGTCACGCCGTTCGATCAGGCCGCTTACGCGAAGGCGCTGACCCGCCGCGCCACGCTGACCCGCGAATGGATGCTGTTCTTCGAAAAATATGCGGTGGTGCTGACGCCGGTCTCCGGCGAATTGCCGTTCCCGGATCATCTCGACCGCAAGGACGATGAGTCCTTCAAGCGCGTCTGGGAGGCGCAACTGCCGCAGATCGCCATTCCCTTCATGGGACTGCCGGGCCTCGTGGTCTCGACGGGGCTCGTCGGCAAGGCTCCGGTCGGCGTGCATGTGGTGTCCGGGCGCTATCGTGAGGACCTCTGCCTGCTTGCGGGCGAGGCGATCGAGGCGGGCGGCGTACCGCCATCGCCGATCGACCCCGTGGGCTGACGATGTCGGCCATCTACGAGTACAAGGCCAACTCGCTCGCCGGCGAGGAGGTGCCGATGCGGCGCTTCGAAGGACAAGTGCTGTTGATCGTCAACACCGCGAGCAAATGCGGCTTCACCCCGCAATATCGCGGCCTTGAGGATCTCTATCGCGACTTCTCGCCGCGCGGCTTCTCGGTGCTCGGCTTTCCCTGCAACCAGTTCGGTGGACAGGAGCCGGGACAGGCGAGCGAGATACAGGAGTTCTGCTCGACCAACTACGACGTCACTTTTCCTCTGTTCGAGAAGATCGACGTCAACGGTGCTAATGCGCATCCCCTGTATGAGTACTTGAAACGCCAGCAATCCGGCCTTTTAGGTGCCTCCATCAAATGGAATTTCACCAAATTCCTGGTGGATCGCGCCGGCAAGGTGGTCGCGCGCTACGCACCGACCGCGCGGCCCGAAGGATTGCGGCACCAAATCGAAACACTGTTGTGAGCGAGACAATCATGAGCGACGAATTGCCTGACCGCCTGTCGGTCGACCCGAACAGCCCGTACTACAACGCGGACGTCCTTTCGCGCGATGTCGGCATCCGCTTCAAGGGCATCGAGAAGACCAATGTCGAGGAGTACTGCGTCAGCGAAGGCTGGGTCCGCGTCACCGCGGGCAACGCCAAGGATCGCTACGGCAACCCGCTCACCATCAAGGTGCACGGGCCCGTGGAGCCGTACTTCAGGGATAAGAAGTAAAGGTCCAACCACCGTCATTGCGAGCGAAGCGAAGCAATCCAGAAGACCCTCACCCTGAGGAGCCGCGCTTGCGCGGCGTCTCCAAGGGCGAGGCCAACAGCGGGGCCATTCATCCTTCGAGACGCGCGTTCCGCGCTCCTCAGGATGAGGAACTGACAGTCTGGATTGCTTCGCTTCGCTCGTAATGACGGAAGTCCTCCTCGATTACTGAAAGCTAACCCCCCATGTCCGTCCGCATTGTCGACGTCCGCGAAATCACCAAGCCGATCTCCTCGCCGATCCGCAACGCCTATATCGACTTCACCAAGATGACGACGAGCCTCGTTGCCGTCGTCACCGACGTGGTGCGCGACGGCAAGCGTGTCGTCGGCTACGGCTTCAATTCCAACGGCCGCTATGGGCAGGGCGGCCTGATCCGCGAGCGCTTTGCCTCGCGCATTCTGGAAGCCGACCAGAAGTCGCTGCTCAACGCGGCCGGCGACAATCTCGATCCGGACAAGGTCTGGGCCGCGATGATGACCAACGAGAAGCCGGGCGGTCATGGCGAGCGCTCGGTCGCGGTCGGCACCATCGATATGGCGGTGTGGGATGCGGTGGCGAAGATCGCCGGCAAGCCGCTGTTCCGCCTGCTCGCCGAGCGCCACGGCGTCAAAGCCAATCCGCGCGTCTTCGTCTATGCCGCGGGCGGCTATTACTATCCGGGCAAGGACCTCTCGATGCTGCGCGGCGAAATGCGCGGTTATCTCGATCGCGGCTACAACGTCGTCAAGATGAAGATCGGCGGCGCGCCGATCGAGGAGGACCGCACGCGGATCGAGGCGGTGCTCAAGGAGATCGGCAAGGACGCGCAGCTTGCGGTCGATGCCAATGGCCGCTTCGATCTGGAGACCGCGATCGCCTATGCAAAAATGCTGCGGGACTATCCGTCGTTCTGGTACGAGGAGGCCGGCGATCCCCTCGACTATTCGCTGCAGGCTGCGCTCGCCGAGTTCTATCCGGGTCCGATGGCGACCGGCGAAAATCTGTTCAGCCACCAGGATGCCCGCAACCTGATCCGCTATGGCGGCATGCGGCCGGACCGCGACTGGCTGCAATTCGATTGCGCACTGTCCTATGGCCTGTGCGAATACCAGCGCACGCTGGAGGTGCTGAAGACCTATGGCTGGTCACCGAGCCGCTGCATCCCGCATGGTGGCCACCAGATGTCGCTGAACATCGCCGCCGGCCTCGGCCTCGGCGGCAATGAGAGCTACCCCGACCTGTTCCAGCCCTATGGCGGCTTTCCCGACGGCGTGCGCGTCGAGAACGGCCACATCACCATGCCGGACCTGCCGGGCATCGGCTTCGAGGGCAAGTCGGATCTCTACAAGGAGATGAGGGCGCTGGCGGAGTAGCCCGGCTGCTGCAGTACACTCCGTCATTGCGAGCGCAGCGAAGCAATCCAGCATCTTTCCGCGGAGACGGTCTGGATTGTTTCGCTGCGCTCGCATTGACGATGTGGCGCGAGCAGGAAGTCTCCTACGACAGCCGCATATCCAAGAGCCGCCGCCCTTCGCCCCTGAGCAGCTTCTTCACCGCGCCGGAGGCCACGACCTCGCCGTCATTGGCGTAGGCCTCGTGGTTCTTCTCGATGTCGTCGAGACGGTAGAGGTAGTTGACCATGATGCCGGCGGACTCGCGCAGACCCTTCGAGGAGAGATCGCCGAGCCAATTGATGCGCTCGAGCCGCGCGCCGTTGCCGAGATGGAAGCGGGCGACCGAGTCGATCAGGCGGCCCTTCGGCGTACGCGCCTTCAGGAAATAATGGGCCGCAAGCGGCTCCAGCACGCTGCGCAACTGCGCGGTGACGTCTGCATGCTCGAACCATTTCGGCTCGTCGAGCTGCTTCAGCATCTCGCGATCGTCGGCCGACAGGGGCAGGTCCTTGTCCTGCTTCACCCACTGCATGAACCCCGGCACCGGCGACAGCGTCACGAAATTGTCGAGCTTCGGCAGTTCGCGGCGCAATTCCTCGACCACTTGCTTGATCAGGAAGCTGCCGAAGGAGATGCCCCCTAAGCCACGCTGAGTATTCGAGATCGAATAGAACACGGCGGTGCGCGCGCGCTCGATAGGCAGATGCTGGCGGTCGACGGCGAGCAGCGGCGCGATCGCGCCGGGAATGGTCTCGGTCAGCGCCACCTCGACGAAGATCAGGGGTTCGTCGACCATGGCGGGATGGAAGAACGCGTAGCAGCGGCGGTCGACCGGATCGATGCGGCGGCGCAAATCGTCCCAGTCGCTGATCTCGTGCACGGCCTCGTAGCGGATGATCTTTTCGAGGATGTTGGCCGGGGTCGACCAGTCGATCCTGCGCAGCACGAGAAACCCCCTGTTGAACCACGAAGAAAGGAGATGGACGACGTCGCGGTCGAGCGCGGCGAGATCGGTGCGCCCGTTCATCATGCCGAGCAGGTCGGCGCGCATGCTGACCAGGTCGCCGGTGCCGCCGGGCGCGCGGTTGAGGCGGCGAATCAATTCCTGCCGGCGCGGCTCGGAAGCGAAGTGCAGGGAGCTGGCGTCCTCATCGCCGGACTTGGCGCGCCATTTTTCGATCGCCTTGGCCAATCGCTCGGGGTCCGGACCGAAGTCGCGCACCAGCGCCTCGAAAAAAGCGCGGCGTCCTTTCGCATCAAGGTCCTGGTAGAGGTCGAGCACCTCGCGCGCCATGGCGGTGCCCGAGGCTTCGCCCCGTCCCGACAGCAGCGCCTCGCAGAGCTCGACCAGGCCGTCGGCGTCATGCTTTGTGTCGGAGGAATCCCCGCGGCGAAGCAGCGTGCGGCCGCGCTCGGAGATCGTGGCGAGCAGGTCGGAGAAGAAGGCGTTGGCCATCTGGGCTTTTCGAATCCGGTTTGTGCGCTGCGGAAGCTTACACGGGATTTAGGCGGAAGCCGATCACAATCAAGCGCAAGAGTTTGGCATCTTAAGCTACGTCATGCGCCCCAAGAAAGCCGCCATGCCGCGCGAAGGCGGACGACGACGGGCGCGAAGTTGGACGCAGCAATATGCTCGCCCCAAAGCACGCTGTCATGCCCCGGCTTGACCGGGGCATCCAGTACGCTGCGGCCTTTCCGTATCCAACTGACGTCTCTGGGATACTGGATCGCCCGATCAAGTCGGGCGATGACAGCGAGTTTACCTCAACCCTTCCCCGCAAATTCCGTCGGCGTTCGTCCGGTCACCTGACGGAAGGCGGCCGAGAACGCGGGCACGCTGGCATAGCCGAGCTGGGCGGCGAGCTGCTTGACTGAGATGCCGGCGTCGGTCGAGAGCCGCTGGATCGCCGCGGCGATCCGGGCGCGCTGGCACCAACTCTTGAAGCTCAATTGTGTTTCCGTCGAGAACAGCCGCGACAGCGTGCGTGCGGAGGTTCCGACCTCGCGCGCCAGTGCGTCGATGTCGTGCAGGCCGGTGGGATCGTCGAGCACGATCATCGCCGCGCGGCGGCAGCGCGGCTCGTGCGGCAGCGGCACGAAGGTCGCGGAGTCCTCGGCCTGGTGTAATTCCACCATCACCAGGCGAACCAGGAGCTCGGTGCGCTCGGACGTCGTGCGGGCATCGAACAGCGCCAGGATTGCCTGATGCAGCAAGGGCGATACCCGCACCACGAATTCCTTGGTCAGGCCCTCATCGCGCTGCTCGCGCTCCAGCCAGGGCAGGTCGAAATAGAGCGTCCGCATTTCGATGTCGGCGAGCACGTCGATGGCATGCTCGAGCCCGGCCGGGACCCAGACCGCGCGGTCCGGCGGCACCAGCCAGCGTCCCTTGGGCGTCGTCACCTGCATCGTTCCCTTGGCGGCATAGACGAGCTGCGCTTCCCGATGCTTGTGCGGATCGAGACGCAGCCCCTTGGGATAGTCGCGCGCAACCAGGTGCACGCCTGCGGTCGAGCGGTGGTTGCCGCGGACCTCCTTGATTGGCGTTTCGACGACAGTCATTGGCAGCATCCCGTCATGGCCCCGACATATAACCGATTTTGGAGCAGGAGAGGATTCGTCTATGAACAGCCCCGGCCGGGTGATCGGCTTCGTCAACGCCGCCCATTTCATCGATCACTATTCGATGCTGATCTTCGCCGCCGCCGTGATCATCATGGGACCGGCGCTCGGCATGGCCTATTCCGAGCTCCTGCCTTACGCGACGCCCGGTTTCGTCGCCTTCGGCGCGGGATCGCTGCTCACCGGCTGGCTCGGCGACCGCTGGAGCCGCCGCCACATGATGCTGATCTTCTTCGTCGGCATCGGAGCATCCATGATCTCCGTCGGCTTCGTGCAGACGCCGGCGCAGCTCGGCGCGGCGCTGCTCGCGATCGGCATCTTCGCCTCGATCTACCACCCCGTCGGCACTGCGATGATCGTGTCCTACGCCGACAAGCTCGGCCGCGAGATGGGCTTGAACGGCGTCTGGGGCAATCTCGGCGTCGCATCGTCGGCGCTGGTCACCGGCGTGATCGGCCAGTATCTCGGCTGGCGCCTTGCTTTCATCATCCCGGGCGTGGTCACCGTGCTGATCGGATTTGCCTTCGCGATGACCGTCGTCCACGAGGACCGCAAGGGCACCAAGCAGGCGGCCGCTCAAGCGCGGGTGGCCAAGCAGGACATGTGGCGCGTGGTGCTGTCGCTATTGATCGTCGTGATCGCGATCTCGACGACGTTCAACGCGGTCACGGTCGCGCTGCCAAAGCTGTTCGCGGAGCGGCTCGCGGACCTGACCAAGAGCCCGGCGCTGCTCGGCGTCATCGCCGCCTGCGTCTACGTCTTCGGTGCGATGACGCAGTACACGATCGGCCGGCTGCTCGATCGCTATTCGCTGAAGACCGTGGCGCTGCCGCTCTCCTTCATGCTGGCGCCGTTCCTGTATCTGGCGGCGAGCCTGTCCAATTTGCCGCTGATCGTGGTCTCGATCGGCATCGTCATGGGAGCGTTCGGGCAGGTCACGGTGAACGATGCTATGGTCGGCAAGTACACCACGGAAGAATGGCGCTCCCGCGCCTATGCGGTGCGCTATTTCGTCGGCTTCACCGCGGCTGGTGCCTCCGTCGGCCTGGTCGCCTGGCTCTACGAGCAGGGCGGCTTCGTCTCCATGCTGCACGCCTTTGCCGGCCTCTGCCTGTTGGCAATCGCAGCCGCGATCATCCTGCCGCGCGAGATCAGGACGCCGCAGCCGGTTTGAGGGGGCAGGCTGGCTCGCGCCGTATCGTCATTCCGAGCGCAGCCAAGCAATCCAGACTGTCTCAGCGGAAAGACTCTGGATTGCTTCGCTGCGCTCGCAAGGAGGGGAATGATGGAATAGTGCCGCTGTTTTGCCCGACGTGTCAACGTCGTCCCGGCGTAGCTCGACGCATTCCTGCCGGCACCTTCCTACTTTGCATGGGGTTGTTTTGCATGGGGTTGTTTTCGCGTTTTTTGCCGAAGCGCCCGCAGCCCCTGGCGTGGAGGCGGGAACTCCCTTCGCCTCGAGCGGGTTCTACTCCTGCTGCCACCGGCACCTCGCCGGGGGCCGATCAAGGGGGAACGACACCCGCATGCAGTGGAGCCTGCTCCGACCGGCCGGCCTCGTCCCCGCGGCGCTTATCCTCACGACCATTACGGCGAGCGCAGAGGGCGGCAAATCCGCCGGTCCGTCCGAATTCCTGCTGATGGCGCAGATCGTGCTCCTGATCGCCGTGGGCCGCGGTCTCGGCGAGATCATGCAGCGCATCGGGCAGCCCTCGGTGATCGGCGAATTGCTCGCCGGCATCCTGCTCGGGCCGTCGCTGTTCGGCTGGGTCTGGCCGGAAGCGCAGCAGGCGATCTTCCCGAAGACACCCGAGCAGAAGGCGATGATCGACGGCATCGCCCAGTTCGGCATCCTGCTGCTGTTGCTGTTGACCGGCATGGAGACCGATCTCAAGCTGGTCAGGAGGATCGGCAAGGCGGCGATCGCGATCTCGATCGCCGGCATCGTCGTTCCCTTCGCCTGCGGCTTCGTGCTCGGCGAGTTCCTGCCGGATGCCATTCTGCCCAATCCGCAAGCCCGCCTGGTGGCCTCTTTGTTCATGGGGACGGCGCTGTCGATCTCGTCGGTGAAGATCGTCGCGGTGGTCGTGCGCGAGATGAACTTCATGCGCCGCAATGTCGGGCAGATCATCGTCGCCACCGCCGTGATCGACGACACCATCGGCTGGATCATCATCGCCATCATCTTCAGCCTGGCCTCCCAAGGCACGCTCGACGTAGGCTCGGTCGCGAAGGCCGTGCTGGGCACGCTGGCCTTCCTCGTCGTCAGCTTCACCATCGGCCGCCGGCTGGTGTTCCAGCTCATCCGCTGGGCCAACGACACCCTCGTCAGCACCGCGCCGGTCATCACCGTGATCCTTCTGCTGATGGGCACCATGGCGCTGATCACGCATCTGATCGGCGTGCACACCGTGCTCGGCGCCTTCGTTGCCGGCATCCTGGTCGGCGAGTCCCCGATCCTGACCCGGCAGATCGACGAGCGCCTACGCGGCCTGATCTCGAGCTTCTTCATGCCCGTGTTCTTCGGTCTCGCCGGGTTCAGCGCCGATCTGTCGGTACTGCGCGATCCCCATCTCCTGATGCTCACCGGCCTGCTGGTTGTGATCGCGAGCGTCGGCAAGTTCGGCGGCGCCTTCGTCGGCGGCACGATGGGCGGCTTGAATTATCGGGAATCGCTGGCGCTCGCGAGCGGGATGAACGCGCGCGGCTCGACCGAGGTGATCATCGCCACCATTGGCCTCTCCATCGGCGTGCTCAGCCAGACCTTGTTCACGATGATCGTGACGATGGCGATCGTGACGACGATGGCGATGCCGCCGACGCTGCGCGCGGCGCTGGCGAAGCTGCCGGTCAACAAGGAGGAGAATGAGCGGCTGGAACGCGAGGAGTTCGAGAGGCGCGGCTTCGTCGCCAATCTCGAACGGCCCTTGCTGGCGGTGGACGAGAGCGTCAACGCAACCTTTGCCGCGCATATCGCGGGCTTGATTGCCGGCATGCGCGGCCTGCCGATCACCGTGCTGCATATCGGCCGTCGTGCGAAGGGGCAGGAGATCGGACGGGGCGAGGTGGGAAGCCATGAAGCCGTGGTGAAGAAAGCGGCTGAAACGGTGTCGCACTATGGCAACGGCGATACTGGCAGCGTCGATGTCATCACGCGCGTCGGGCGGGCGGAACTCGGCGAGACGATCGCCGATGAAGCGCGCAAGGGTTTTGATCTTCTGGTCGTCGGCGTCGACAAGGTCACCGCGACCAAGGATCGTTTCGACGGAAGGATCGAGGCCATCGCCGCGGAGTTCGAGGGACCGCTTGCGATCGTCGCGGCCAGGGGCCGGCATCTCAAGGACCCGATGCTCGAGACGCTCAACATCCTCGTTCCGGTCTCCGGCAGCGGCGTCTCCAAGCGCGGCGCCGAGGTCGCGGTCGCGCTGGCGCAGGCGGGATCAGGCTCGCTCCGCGTGATCTATGTGGCGACGACCCGTGACAAGGGCGCGCAGCGCGGCGCGTCCCGCGGGCTGAGCCAGGAGGCGGGCATCCTCAAGGACGCCAGCGATCTCGCCGCCCGCTATGAAGTCGATATCACCACGACCTTGCGCGTGAACCGGGCGCCGGAAGCTGCCATCCTGCGCGAGATCGCTACCACCGATGTCGATCTCGTGGTCATGGGTGTCGACCGGATCCAGGCCGACCATCTCTCCTTCGGCGGCGTCGCCGATGCCGTGCTCAGGCAGTCGAAGGCCTCGGTCCTGCTGGTGTCGAGCGGCGAGGCTCGCCAGGCGTCCGCGGAGAAGGCTTAAGGCTTCACTTCCGCAGCCGGCTGCGCCGCAGTCGCCGCCTTCTTCGATGCGCGCCAGTTCTCGAAGCGCTGCACCACCACGAAGAAGGCCGGCACGAACAGCACTGCAAGGCAGGTCGAGGCCAGCATGCCCGAGAACACCGTGATGCCGATCGATTTGCGCGCGCTGGCGCCGGCGCCGGTCGCGATCACCAGCGGCACCATGCCGAGGATGAAGGCAAACGACGTCATCAGGATCGGGCGGAAGCGGGCGCGGGCCGCTTCGATCGCAGACTCGATCAGGGGTTTGCCGTCGCGGACGTGCAACTCAAGCCCGACCTCGACGATCAGAATGGCGTTCTTGGCCGACAGCGCGATCAGCAGGATCAGGCCGATCTGGACATAGAGATTGTTGTCGATTCCCAAACCGTTCAGAATCAGCGTCGGTCCGATCAACGCCAGGGGCACCGCGAGGATCACCGAGATCGGCGCGTACCAGCTCTCATACTGGCCAGCCAGCACGAGATAGACCAGCAGCATGGCAAGGCCGAACACCCAGTAGATCTGGTTGGTGACCGCCTTCTCCTGATAGGACATCGCGGTCCATTCATAGCCGGCGCCGGGCGGCAGCGTCTTGTCGGCGATCTGCTCCATGAGCTGCAGCGCCTCGCCGGAGGAGTAGCCCTGCGCCGGCAGGCCGACGATGCTGGACGACGGATAGAGATTGTAGAGACTGATCAGCGACGGCCCCGTGGCGGGCGTGATCTTGGCGACGGTGCCGATCGGGATCATGTCGCCGTTCTGGTTGCGCACCTGCATGTTGGCGATGTCGCGCTCGGTGACGCGGAACGACGGATCGGCCTGGGTATAGACCTGGAACACGCGGCCGAACTTGTTGAACTGGTTGACGTAGGACGAGCCGAGGTAGGTGGAGAGGGCGGAGAACACCTGGTCCGTCGTCACGTGCAGCGTCTGCGTCTTGACGCGATCGATCTCGACATTGAATTGCGGCACCGCCGACCGGAACGAGGACGAGACGCGCTGCAGTGCGCTCTGGCTTTGGGCGTTGTTGACCATCGCGGTCGTGATTGCCTGCAGCTTTGCGAAATCGCTGTTGCCGTCACGCAGTTCGAGCTGCATCGTGAAGCCGGCCGCGTTGCCGATGCCCTGAATCGCCGGCGGCGGCAGCACCAGTGCGCGCGCCTCATCGATCGTCGCGAGCTTGTCGTTCAATCCGTAGACCAGCGAGCGCAGATCCTCGCCCTTGCCGCGCGAATTCCAGTCCTTCAGAGTAACGTAGGCGACGCCGGCATTCGCGAGGCTCGCGCTGTTGTCGAGCGCGGAAATGCCGGCGATGCTGGTGACCTGTGCCACGCCCGGCGTCTTGGTGATGAGGTCGGTGGCCCTTTCGAGCACCTTCTGGGTTCGCTCGATCGAGGCGCCGTCGGGAAGTTGAACGACGGCGAGCAGATAGCCCTGGTCCTCGATCGGAAGGAATCCCGTCGGCACACGCGACAGGCCATAGCCGCCGATCCCGATCAGGACCAATGCCACAGCGACCGAGACGGTCGCATGCCTGACCAGCGCGCCGATCAGCCGCGCATAGCCTCGTTCGACGCGGTTATAGATGGCGTTGAAGCCGCGGTAGAAGAAGTTGCGTTGCTCCAGCGGCACCGCCGGCCGCAGCCACAGCGCGCACTGGGTCGGCTTCAGCGTCGCCGCATTGATCGCGCTCAGCAGCGCGGTTGCAGCGATCACCAGCGCGAATTGCGAATACATGCGGCCGGTGAGACCCGCGAGGAAGGAGGCCGGCAGGAACACCGAGATCAGCACCAGCGTGATGCCGATGATCGGCGCAAATAGCTGGTCCATCGCCCGGATTGCGGCGTCGTGGCCGTTCATGCCCTGCTCGATGTTGTGGGCGGCGCCTTCGACCACGACGATCGCGTCGTCCACGACGATGCCGATCGCGAGCACGATCGCAAACAGAGTCGACATGTTGATGGTGAAGCCCAGCGCTGCCATCGCGGCGAAGGCGCCGATGATGGTCACCGGCACCGTGGTCGCCGGCACCAGCATCGCGCGCCAGTCCTGGAGGAACACCAGGATCACCGCCAGCACGAGCAGGCCGGCCTCGATCAGGGTCATGTAGACTTCGTGAACCGATGCCTGCACGAATTTGGTGGTGTCGAACGGCGTGTCGTATTTGACGCCTTGCGGGAAGGCCTTTGCGAGCTCGGCCATTTTCTTCTCGACGGCCTGCTCGACCTGGAGCGCGTTGGCGCCGGGCGACTGGAATACGCCGATGCCGGTGGCGGGCTGATTGTTGAGCGAAAAGATCTGGCTGTAGGTCTGGGCACCGAGCTCGACCCAGCCGACGTCGCGCACCCGCGTGACGTCGCCGCTCGTGCCAGTCTTGACGATGATGTTCTCGAACTGGTCGGGATCGTCGAGCCGGCCGTTGACGTTCAGCGTGTACTGGAACGCCTGTCCCGGCGGCGTCGGGGGCGCGCCGACCTGGCCGGCCGAGACCTGCTGGCTCTGCTGCTGGATCGCCTGGATGACGTCCTGCGGCACCAGATCGCGGGCTTGCAGCTTGTTCGGATCGAGCCATACCCGCATCGAATACTGGCCGGCGCCGAACACCGTGACATTGCCGACGCCGGGTACGCGCGAGAGCTCATCACGGATGTTGATGGTGGCGTAGTTGCTCAGATAAAGGCTGTCGAACCTGGAGTCCGGCGAGGTCAGCGTCACGAACAGCAGGATCGAGGTCGACCGCTTCTGCACGGTGACGCCCTGGTTCTGCACGGACTGCGGCAATTGCGACAGCGCGCTGGAGACGCGGTTCTGCACCAGCACTTGCGCGAAGTTGAGGTCGGTGCCGATCTTGAAAGTCACCGTCAGCGTATAGGTGCCGTCGGAGCCGCTGTAGGACTGCATGTAGAGCATGTCCTCGACGCCGTTGACCTGCTGCTCGATCGGCAGCGCGACGGTGTCGATCACGGTCTTGGCGCTGGCGCCGGGATAGCGCGTGGTGACCTGCACCGTCGGCGGCACCACGTCCGGATATTGCGCGATCGCGAGGTTGAACAGCGCGACGGCGCCGATCAGGATCATCAGAAGCGCGATGACATTCGAGAGGACCGGCCGCTCGATGAAGAATTTTGAGATCATGGCCGGCGCTCCTACTTGGCAGACGCCTGCGGCTGCTCGATCTTCGTCACTTGCGGGTCGATCTTCTGGCCCGGAATGACCTTGAGCAGGCCCGCGATCACCACGCGGTCGTCCGGCTTCAGGCCGCTTTCGATCACGCGTAGTCCGTTGTCCACCTGACCGATCTGCACCTTGCGCTGCTCAACCGTGTTCTCGTTGTTGACCACCAGGAGATAGCGGCCGCTCTGGTCGCTGCCGAGCGCGGTGTCGGGGACGAGGAGGGCATTCTTGTCCTGGTCGAAGGGCACGCGGACGCGGACGAAATAGCCGGGCAGCAATACCCGATTATCGTTGGGCACGAGGCCACGCACCGCGAGCGTGCCGGTCGATTGGTTGAGGGTCGGCGCGACATAGTCGAGATGGCCCTCATGGGGATAGCCGGTCTCGGTCTGGAGGCCCACCAGGATCGGAAACTGCTTGAGATCGGCGACGGTCAGCCCGCGGCGCGCAGCTTCAGCACGGATGCGCAGGACGTCCTGCTCGTTGACCGTGAAGTTCACATAGATCGGATTCATCGCTACGATGGTCGCGAGCTGGGTCGGGGAGGAGACGCCGACGAGTTCGCCGATCGAGACCATGTGCGCGCTGACGATGCCGTCGAACGGCGCAGTCACATTGGTGTAGCCGTAATTCACTGCGGCGAGCCTTGTGTTGGCCTGGGCCTGCTGGAGACTGGCCTGGGCGTTGTCGCGCGTGGATGTCGAGGTGTCGAGTGTCGCCTGCGAGACCGCCTGGCGTTGCACGAGTTCGACCTGACGCTTGAAATCGGTTTCGGCTTGCTTGAGCGTGGCCTGCGCACCGATCTCGGCGGCTTGCGCTTGCTCCAGCTTGAGCTTGTAGGTTTCCGGCTCGATCGTGAAGAGCTGGGTGCCCTGCTTGACGAACGCGCCGTCGGTGTAGTCGATCGATTGCAGGAAGCCCTGCACACGTGCCACGAGATCGACGCTTTTGATCGGCGCGGTGTTGCCGGTGGCTTCGACATAGCGCGTCACCGGACGCTGGATCGGCGTCGCGACGTCCACCTTGGGCGGCGGCGGCGCCACGAACGTGTTTTTGTCCTCGCAGCCGGCAAGGGCAATCACGGTCGCTGCAGCGGCCAGCGCCCGCCCGATTTGTCCCAACTGTCCGTTGCGTCGAGCGGGACTGGCGCGCGTCATTCGGTGGCTCCCGATTGCTATCTGTCGTTGTGGCAGGCTAGCAACAAACGACGGGCGGTGGAACACCATAGCCATGGCAGTCTCCAGCCTTGCACTGCAAGGAAGAGCGTGGCTTCTGACAGATTTGTCAGGTGCCGTGACAAACTGCTTTTCACAGCGCGCATGATCGACCACAATTGTGTCAAAGGCTGTGCGATGGAAAACGACGCGGCGAAAAGGGGACGTGCCGGGGAGAATAATGACATGCCAACGACACTCTGGTCGGCCTGCGCCGGCGTCGCGCTGGCGGCGGCGATCGCCATGCCCGCGCTAGCCGACGGCTTGAGGGACGAGATTGCGCCGACCGGCAAGCTGCGGGTCGCGATTGCGATCAGCCCCGCGGGTGGCGCGTTCTGGTCGACCAGGACCGAAACCGGCTATGCCGGCGTGCCGGTCGACCTCGGCAAGGAAATGGCTGCCCGGCTCGGCGTGCCCGTCGAATATGTCGTGCACCAGAATTCCGGACAGATCACCGATGCCGCCGCGAAAGGCACCTGGGACGTCACCTTCCTGCCCAAGGATCCCGAACGCGAGACCAAGATGACGTTCGGCCCGATCTACGAGGTCGCGGACGCCACGTATATCGTCAGGCCCGGCTCTGATATCACCAGCTTCGCCGCGCTCGATCAGCCCGGCACAAAGATTGCCGCTGTCAACAACACCACCACGATGCGTGGCGCAATCGCGCATCTGAAGAATGCGAAGGTTACGGGCTATCAGACCTACGATGAAATCTTCGATCTCCTGAAGAGCGGCGGAATCGACGCCTTTGCGCTGTCGCGCGACCAGCTCAACAAGATGGCGCAGAAGATTCCGGGCACGCGCGTGCTGGATGAGACCTTCAAGAAGACCGTCACCGCCGTCGCCGTGCCGCCCGGCCATCCGCAGGCACTGGCATTCGTCACCAAGTTCATGGCGGAGGCGACGACGAACGGCACGCTGCGCAAGGCCTATGACAATAACGGCCTGAAGGACTCGCCGATCCGCACGCAGTAGCGCGGCCGTGTCTTGGTGCCGTGATGTCTTGCGCGACCTCACGGCGTGATGCTGTGGCGGCGCTACCGCGCTTTGATCTCCGCGTGTTTCGCCATCGCGCGCTCGAACTTGCGGTTGAACAGCCACATCGCACCGAGGATGTCGCGGAAGCTGGCCGACGTTCGCGCCCTGTCGGCCTGTCCGAAGGCGAAGATGCTGTTGTTGCGCAGATGTCTCATGACCGTGGGGTCGGACACCCTGTAGTCCAGCAGGTTGCCCGACCTGAGTGCGGACCGCGTCGGCGTGGGGACGATCTGGATCAGCTCGAACAGCTTCATCTGATCGATCGGATCGGGCAGCATCTTCACGATCGCGGGGATCTCCCGGAACAGCTCCGCATGGGCGTTCATGAGTCCGTCTCTCACTGCGGTCCAGTGATTGAAGCGATGATCGGTACCGCGTGCCCGCGCTTCCTCCTTGTCATCGCGCGCACTCAAGTCGGGGTCGGCCGCCGCGATCGCCGGCTTGATAGCCTCCCATTTCCTGCGGCCGTTGCGGTCTTCGGACGGGCCCGTCTGCAAGCTTCCCATATAGGTGTTCGAGCGCGCATTGCGGACGTTCTGCTTGCCGTTGGTCTCCGCGAAGAACAGCCCCAGGCTGATGCGGCCGGCGGCGTCGGCTTGCGCCGCTGAAAGCCCCTTGGTCCGCGCGATCGCAACGGCGAGATCGACGACGTCCTTGAACGGAGTGGCCGAGCTTTGCGCGCCGGCAGGCGGCGCCTCCATGATGTCGAACAGTCTTCCGTATTCGTCGACCAGCGGCTCGATGTCGGCATCGAAATAGGCGGGCGGAATTTCGAATTTGTTGGGCTTGCCGATTCTGGACGGCATGGCGTCCGTGAGATCCTTGTAGCTGCTGATCACCGCGACGCGCGCGAGATAGAGCGCCTGTCCCGGCAGATTCGGCAGCGGCTGCTTCGCATCGATCTGACCGCGCCGCTCGGCAAGGATCGCCTTGAAATTGCCGAGCGCGCGATCATAGGCGGCAAGCGCGTCCGACTGCCTTTGCGTCAGCGTGTCCTGCTGTCCGACGGCGGGCGCCGCGACAAGGAAGGCAAGAGCCGCCAAGGATGCGGCGGCAAGACATCTCGGTCCCATGGCGGGTTCCCCAGGGCCTGTCGATTCGACGGCCAAGGGGATGGTAAGCATCAGAGGCGGAGGCTGGCGAGATGCAAAATCCCGCTCAACCGGAACTCATGCCGCTGCCCGGTAGTCCGGCGCCGACGCCAGGAACTTTGCGTAGGCGTCGGCATCCGGTGGCAGGAAGCGTTCGGCAAGGCGGCTCCGCTTGTGCTCCTTGGCGCCGATGTCGGCCAAGAGCTCGTCGAAGTGACGGTAGTGGTAGGGTGCGACGCAAAGACCGCCATAGACGCCTGCGGCCGGCCGCTCGACGCGCTTGAAGTGCAGCATCATCTCGATGTTGTCGCGCATCTCTTGCGCCCGCGGCTGGCGTGCGAGTTGCCCGTCAGCGTAGCGGACCAGCCAGTTGGCGGCGAGGTCGGCGCAGAGCACGGTGCAGAACGAGGAATTGAAGCCGACGAAGCCGAGCTCCGGCAGGTCCGGATTGGCGATCAGACGATAGAGCCGGTACTGCCCGTCCGCATCGACCAGCTTGGCCTGATACGCTGCGGGCAGGAACGGCACGCCGAGCTTGTAGCCGATCGCGAGCACTGCGACATCTGCGGCGACGTGCTCGCCTCCGCTCATCACGACAGTCTCGCCTTCGTAATGATCGAAGCTGCCGAACAGCGCCTTGATGCGGCCGTCGGCGACCATCGGATAGAAGCCGGGCGTGGCGATCGGCACCGAGCAATTGACGCCATCCTCGATGCGCTCCTTCGGCACCATCCGGCATGCCCCGAGCTTGAGCTGTGCCTTCAACAGGCTTTCCAGCCCGCGCCAGTTCGCCCAGACCAAGGGAGCCGCGAGGCGATGAGCGAGGCGGGCTATCGGGCTCGCGCCCCAGCCGGGAAACATCTGCTCCTGGGCTCGGATGTAGAGGATGCGCTTGAAGTTGACGAGCCCGCCGATGAAGTAGGGAATGCGCCAGACCGGTTCACGCATCACGATCGTCACCTCGCGCGCGCCCGCCTTCACCGCGTTGACGGCGATGTCGGTCGCCGATTTCGATCCGCCGAGCACGACGACGCGGCGCCCCTTCGCAAGCGCGGGGTCATTGTATTTGGACGAATGCAGGATCTGGCCGCCCTGCGCCTTGAATCCGTCTTCGCCGGGACAGTTCAGCTCGCGCGGCTCGTTGAATTGTCCGGTGCAGACGGCGACGAAATCGAAATCCTCATTCGTGATCGCGCCACTCTTGTCCGTCAGCGTCAGCGTCCAGCCCGGCTTGCCGTCCGCGCGCCGCGCCATGCCGGCCACGCTGGTGCGAAGCCGCAGCATGCGGTCGATGCCGAAGCTCCTCGCATAGTCGATGAGGTAGGCATAGACCTGCGGCCCAGTCGGCCATTCCGGATAGCCTTGCGGCATGGCGCGATCGGTGTAGCGGTAGAGCTCCTTCGGGCTCTGGGTCTGCACCTCCGGATAGGAGCGTGCCGGCTCCCAGACGCCGCCGAGATCGGCGCTACGTTCGACGATAGTGACCCGGTGACCGCGGGTAGAAAACGCCTTTGCGGCGGCAAGGCCGGAGACGCCGGCGCCGATCACGCAGACATGCTTGGGGCTGACCATGGGACTGCTCGCACATTGGAGTTGCTTTGGGCGCAAGCGGCCACGCTCGGCCGCGCTGAGCGGCCCGTGGACTTGCGATCGGGCGAAAATGAACGTGGAGGCCGGCCGCCTAGTCGTTGGCCTCGGGCGGCAGGAAGTCGACCTCGTGCAGGGCCGAGATGCGCACGACCTCGGCGGGGTCGGTCAGGTTGTGGAGCTGGTTGAACAGCGCCTCCAGCTTCTGCATCGGCGAGACCCAGAACAGCGCGCGGCACGGCTTGTCCGACTTGTTGAAATAGCCGTGCGGGATGCCGCGCGGCATGCGCACGAGATCGCCGGCCTTGGCCTTGACCCACTGGCCGTCGAGCTTGAGGTCGAGCACGCCTTCCTGCACCAGGATGAACTCGTCCTGGGTCGGATGGATGTGCACCGGCACGAACTGGCCGGGCTCGCTGTTGGTCTCGAACGCGAAGGTGGAGTCGGTGATGGCTTTCGGGAAATAGAGCTGGCCCAGGATGTTCCAGCTCTTGCCGCCATAGCCCGTGCCGTTCGCGGTAATGCCCTTCTCGAGTGCAGTCATGCTCGCCTCCTCATGGATTCCGGCGAGGGTGGAGCTTCGGCTACGCGCACGGCGCTGTCTATCCGCTAAACGAATCCGGACGCGGCTCCGGACTTGGCTGCTGCCCTGCAGCACGACGATTTTGCGACGCGGCTCTTTCCGGGGACGAGAAACCATTATAGGCTTAAAATAATTCCGTGACGCGAAGCGTGGTCGGTGATGTCCGCAGCCGAGCTGGAAATGAGCGCGCGCCGCTCCAGTACCGAAAGGCTCGCGGAGTTCGCCCGCGTCAGCACGGCTGATGTCGACGAGGCGGCCGAGCAAGTCGGGCGCATCTTCTGCCCGCATGACCTCAAGCCCATGCAAGCGCGGTCGTCCGGCTTCTCGGCCCGGCACAACTGCGCGGCCTTTGACGGCTTTTCGATCAGCTATGTCGGCTATGGCGGATCGGTCATTATCGATCCCGGCTGCCTCGAACGCTTCTTCCTGGTGCAGATCCCCCTGCGGGGCGCCGCCCGGATACGCGCGGGCGCCAGCGACATCGCGACCGCGCCGGGACGGGCAGCCTCGCTGTTGTCCCCGACGATTCCGACCCGGATGGTGTGGACCGACTGCGCGCAGGCGATCCTGCTGCTCGACCGCCGCATGGTCGAGCAGCGCGCTGCGGCGCTGTCGGGCCGGACATCCGCGGCCGTCGAGTTCGATCCGGTCATAGACCTGAACGCGCCCACTGCATTCGGCCTCCGAGCGAAGCTCGACGCTTTGATGACGCTTGCCGAACGCCTCGGACCATCCCGCAGCCTTTCGGCGGTCGCGACCGCCGACTGGCGCGAGACGCTGCTCGATCATTTCCTCAACCACCAACGGCACGACCTGTCCGATGCGATCAGGACGTTCTCGGGACAGGCCGAACGCCTGCCGCGCGCGCTTCGCGCCGCGCGGGACTATCTTGCGGTCAATGCCGGTGAACCGCTCGATCTCGTGCAGCTTGCCTGCGTGTCCGGCATTGGCATCCGCGCACTTCAGCTCGGCTTTCGCCGGCATTTCGGCCAGTCGATCTCCGGGATGTTGCGCGACATCCGCCTCGCCAACCTCCACGCTCGCCTCTCGCAAGCCGTGCCCGATGCCTCCATCACCGACATCGCCCTCGATCTCGGCTTCACGCATTTGAGCCGCATGGCCGGCGACTACCGCGCAAAATTCGGCGAGACGCCCTCGGCGACCCTGAGGCGGCGGCTGAGTTAGCTGGCGCGCTACTTCTTTGACCGCGTCGCGCCGTTCTCGTCGGACGCCTGCTTGCGCAGGAAGCGGTCAACCTCGGGTTGGACCGAGTAGGGTAGCGGGATCGGATCGCCGACGGCGTCGACGGCAGTGTCAAGGCAGCGGCGCAACATGCGCGCGAGCTCGGCCTTGCGGTAGGGTTTGGTCAGGAGTGGCACGCCGTGGCCGGCGCGGTCCTGCGCATGCAGCGAGTCGTAGGCGTAGCCCGAGGTGAGCAGGACCCGCAATGACGGCCGCGCGGCGACAAGGCGTTCGGCAAGCTCCCGGCCATTCATGCCGCCGGGCATGACAATGTCGCTGAACAGGAGGTCGAAGGGCGTACCTTCTGCGGCAATGGCGAGCGCCTCGACGGCGCCGGCAGCGACGATGACCTTGTAGCCCAAACTCTCAAGCTGGACCGTCACGTATTTGCGCACCTCGCGGTCGTCCTCGACGCAGAGGATGGTCTCATGTCCGCCGACCATCCTGTGCACGCTGTCGCCGGTCGCGCGGCCTGTGCCGGTCTCGGCCTTGGGCAGGTAGATCCTGAACGTGGTGCCACGGCCTTCCTCCGAGGAGACCTTGATGCTGCCGCCGGACTGCTTGACGAAACCGAACACCATGCTGAGCCCGAGCCCGGTCCCCTTTCCAACCTCCTTCGTGGAAAAGAACGGATCGAAGATCCTGCCGAGATTGGACTGCGCAATCCCGGTGCCGGTGTCGGCAATGGCGATTTCGACGTAGTCGCCGGCATAGCCGACGCCGGCCGCCGCGGCGTCACGCAGCCCGAACACGACATTGCTCGTCATGATCGTGAGCTTGCCGCCGTCGGCCATCGCATCGCGGGCGTTGAGCGCGAGATTGAGCAGCGCCGAGCTCAACTGTCCCTTGTCGACGAGCGCCGGCCAGGCCTCGCGATTGAGCTTCGTCGCGATCTCGATCTTCTTGTCGAAGGTGGCGAGCAGGAGTCTGGCGACCTCCTCGATCAGCTCGTTGACGTCGATCTCGCTCGGCAGCAGCGATTGCTTCCTTGCGAATGAGAGCAGGCTGGAGGTCAGCGTGGCGCCGCGATCGGCCGCTTCGCTGATCAGTTTCGTGATCGTCGAAAGATGCGGATCGTTCCTTACGGCCTCCGCGAGGATCTCGATCGTCCCGGTGATGACGGTGAGCATATTGTTGAACTCGTGCGCGATGCCGCCCGTGAGCTGGCCGACCGCTTCCATCTTCTGCGCCTGGATCAGTTGCTCTTCGGCGGCACGCTTCTGCGTCACGTCCCTGACGAAGGTGTTGACGACATAGCTCCCGCCGCGGCGTAGCGCCGTGCTCGATGCCTCGATCAGGATCTGGTCGCCGTTCCTGTGGATCAGGCTCGCTTCGAAGCGGATACCGATCGGGCTTTCAGACAACTCGGGCAGGCGCTGCGTCATGCGCTGCCTGAACGCGTCGCGGAGCGGCTCGGCAACGACGAGGTCGACCACGTCGCGGCCGATCGCCTCCGCGCGCGTCCAGCCCGACAGCGCTTCGGCCTGCGGGCTCCACGACACCACGATGCCGTCTTCATCGGTTTGGACGAAGGCGTCGAATGCGGTTTCGATTACCGCCTGCGTTTGCCGCTCGCTTTGCGCGAGCGCGGCGCGCAGCTCCGCCTCGCCGGCCATTTGCGCGGCGGCCTGCTTACTCTGCCGGCTTTCGACCCGGCGCGCGCAGAACCGCGCGAGGACAAGCGCGACGCCGCCGCTTGCGAGCAGCGCCAGGATTTGCGCCGGGCCGAACTCGTGCGGCTGGGCGGTGCGGATCAAGGCATACGACGCCAGCAGGGCCGCGGCAGTCACCACGGCCTGCAAGGCCATGGCAAGTGTCAAAAGCCCCCTTGGTTTCATTGGCCCAACACCAAGCTCCAGCCGCGGCATCGGCCGTTCCCTTGACGCAATGTAGCTACAGGTTCCGCTTGCCGCAGTCGATGGTCAAAGCTGACGGAAGGCGCCGTCTTCCGAAGGGATTTTAGCCCGCATCCGGCGCGGCGAAATCCGGAGATGTGCGGATTGCGGGGGGCGTCATCGGCGGTGCTACGGGGGCTGGGCGAATCCCCGAGGGTAGAGGCGCATTTCGCCCGGCCGGACGCCCGCCGCGCCTCACGAATTGACGTGCACGAAATCCCGCAAGAGTGGATAGATCTCGTTGTTCCAGCGCTTGCCTGAGAACACGCCGTAGTGGCCGACGCCGGCCTGCATGTGGTGGACACGGCGATAGGCGCGCACGCCGGTGCAAAGGTCCTGGGCTGCGAGCGTCTGGCCGATCGAGCAGATGTCGTCCTTCTCGCCCTCGACCGTCATCAGCCCCATGCGGCCGATCGCCCTGGGGTTCACCATGCGGCCGCGATGCATCAGCCTGCCCAGTGGCAGGAGGTGCTCCTGGAACACGTCGCGTACGGTCTCGATGTAGAACTCGGCCGGCAGGTCCATCACTGCGAAATATTCGTCGTAGAAGGTCTTGATGCTTTCGGCCTTGTCCTTCTCGCCCTTGGCGATGTGGTTGGCGAGATCGAGATGCTGCTTGATGTGGCGCTCGAGATTCATCGAGACGAAGGCGGTGAGCTGCACGAACCCCGGATAGACTTTCCGCAAGGCGCCGCGGCACTGCACCGGCACGTAGTTGATCAGGTTGCGCTCGAACCAGGCGATCGGCTTGCTCTTGGCGAATTCATTGACCTTTGTGGGTTGCACCCGCGTGTCGATCGGGCCGGCCATCAGCGTCAGCGTGGCCGGCCGGGACGGGTGGTTGTCCTCGCACATGATCGCGGCGGCGGCGAGCGCCGAGACCGAGGGTTGGCAGATCGCGACCATGTGCGGGCGCGGACCGAGCTGTCCGAGGAAATCGATGAGGTGCTCGGTATAGTCGTCGAGTCCGAAGCGGCCTTCACTGCGCGGAATGTTGCGCGGATTGTGCCAGTCGGTGATGTAGACGTCGTGGTCCTGGAGCAGCGTCTTCACGGTGCCGCGCAGCAGCGTGGCGAAGTGTCCGGACATCGGCGCCACCAGCAGCATGCGCGGCTGCTCGGGCACGTCCTCCTTCTTGAAATGCAACAGCGAGCCGAACGGCGTGGCGTAGACGATCTCTTCGGTGACGGCGACCTCGCGATTGCCCACCGTGACCTGGTCGATGTCATAGGCTGGGCGGTCATAAGTAAGGGTGGAGCGCGAGATCAACTCCAGCGCTGCGGCGAGCCGGCCGATGATCTGATCTGACATGCCCTGCGGTACCAGGTTGAGGTACTTCAGCGCGGAAGAGGCCCCCGCCCGCCATGGCTGGGTCAGGTCCATGTGGTTCTGAAAGGCCTGATAGAACATCGACATCATACTGAAGCGCCCACCTGTCCCGTGCTGCCATGCAATATCGGCGCCAGCCCGGGGCATGGCGCCCTGAAAACTGGCACGTCGCTTGCTGCTGATTGCGCGGGAAGCACAAGCATTGGGCACCGCAGGGACGGCGCAGCGGTGTCGCGAAGCGTGAGGGAAGAGCCATATGGCGAAGGCGACACTGACGATCAGCAGCAAGAACTATTCGTCCTGGTCACTGCGCGGCTGGCTGCTGGCGAAGTTTTCCGGGCTCGATTTCGAGGAGATCGTGACCGCGCCCGACGATCCTTCCGCGCGCGCCGAAATTCTCCTGCTGTCGTCGTCGATCCTGGTGCCGTGCCTGCGACACGAGGACGCCACGATCTGGGATACGCTGGCAATCGCCGAATATCTCAACGAGGTCAGGCCGGACGCCGGCCTGTTGCCGGCCGACCGCATCGAGCGCGC
This sequence comes from Bradyrhizobium sp. ISRA430, assembly GCF_029909975.1. NCBI lineage: Bacteria > Pseudomonadati > Pseudomonadota > Alphaproteobacteria > Hyphomicrobiales > Nitrobacteraceae > Bradyrhizobium > Bradyrhizobium sp. ISRA430. The sequence continues at coordinate 3,542,269 of NZ_CP094516.1, read as the reverse complement.
CCATTGCCGTTCGATCTGCGGCGAAATCCATTCCGGTTTCACCACGCTGCGCGCGTCGCTGCCGGTCAATCTGAAGGGGCATTTCCCAGGCTTCAAGATCTGGTCGCGGGCGCAGGCCGATATCGACAGGGTCTGGTTCATCTGGCGCGACTGCCTGGAGAAATCCGGCGGGCCCTTCCTGTTCGGCGCGACGCGCACCATGGCGGATGCGATGTACGCGCCCGTCGTGACGCGCTTTGTGACCTATGACGTCAAGCTCGAGCCGCGGCTAAAGGCCTATGCCGACACCATCATGGGGATGGTCGAGATGCAGGAATGGATTGCGGCGGCCCGGGAGGAACCTGCCGAGATCGAGGAGCTCGAGGTCGAATATTAGGCAGACCTTCCGCGGCGTTGCCTGTTTCGGGAGCGGGGGAAGGTACCCAGCATCCCGCGATGCGCCGGCGCCCGGCTATGGTCCGCCGGAGACGCCATGCGCTTGAAGCCGTTAACTTTTGCGAGCAGGCGACGGCTCACGCCTGCACGCGCGTCGCGCAGATATGGTACGCGCGCGCAGGCACTTGGCGACATCTAGCCGTGAACAGGCGCGTACAAAGCGTTCCGACTGATTCGGACGTGATTCGTTCGGGCCGCGTTCCGAAGGTTAAGCGGACGCGTTGCGCCGTTACATTTTGAGACAGGGCCGCGCGGTCAGGCGGTCTGCTTCACGCGCGGCAGGCGCCAGCCGATGACGGTGGCTTCCACAGCGATTCCCGCTTCGTCGTTGCGCCAGCGACCCTCGACGTAACGGCATGCGAACGGCAATTGATACGTTCCGCTATGATCTTCACACAGCACTTCGAGCGGCATGCCGGGCGGTGGTTCTCCTGCGCCGTCGAACTCTGCCAAACGTCTTTCGCGCGTTGCCATTCCAAAAATCTCCCCTAAAGAAAGCCGCGGAGAAGCACCCACGTCTCCCCGCGTGCTGATCATTGCTCCCCGCCCATGGGAACGGGCCAAGCTCAACGCGAGAATGCGGTGTCAGTGTGGTAGCCTCGGCGTGCTGTGCGCGATCTGCGCACATTGATGTGATCGAATCGATAGGGAACCCGCATGCCGTGCAGGAGTGCTGCCATTTGTTTCGCGACGTTGCTGCTTGCAACGCTCGCGCCGCCACAGGTCGGCGCGCAGGACGTGCCCGGCATCGAGATCTGCACGGTCGAGAAGACAATGGAGCGGCGCACGAGCTGCCTGCAGAGCAACGTCGACTTCCTGCAGAAGACGATCACCAAGCTCAACCTTGATCATCAGCAGAAGCTCGACGCTGCCAATCGCCAGATCGATACGCTCAAGGCCAGCGTCGCCGGCTTGCAGAAGACACTCGGCGATCTCCAAGCCGCGCAGGCGAAGACGGCGGAAGAGTTGAAGAAGAAGCAGGATGCGCCGCCCGCAAAGGATGCGCAGCCGGCGGCCAAGGAGGGAAACAAGGATGCGACGAGATAGGCGCGCCCGCTCTTGAGCATGATCCGGAAAAGTGTGCAGCGGCTTTCCCTCGCGACAAACGCGGAACGCGTTTGCGCGGAGATCATGCTCAAACAATAACCTAAAGCGCGATGACGATTCATCCCGATCTCATCGCGCTGTAGCGATCACGCGACGCGATATCGCTCCATCACGCCAAGATCGGGCTCGTAGCCAAGCCCCGGGCCGGCCGGAACCGCGACATGACCGGTGGCATCGACATCGGCGCGACCACTCCAGAGGCATGCCTCGCGCTTCAAGTAGAACATCTCGACGAGCCCGTCGTCGCGCAACGCCAACAGATGCAGTGTCGCCAGAAGGCCCGGGCCGAAATACGGTGAATGCGGGACGATACTGACGCCGAGCTCATCGGCCAGGCTTACGACCTTTAGGAATTCTGTGATGCCGCCGACCTTGATGACCGATGGCTGGGCGTGGCTCACCGCGCCCGCCGTCATCATCTGGCGGAATTGATATTCCGTGCAGGCATTCTCGCCGGCGGCGATCGCGAGCCCGCTCTTGCTGCGCACCTCGGCGAGCGTGGCAAAATCCTCCGGCGGCCAGACCGGCTCCTCCAAGAACATCGGTTGCGCATCCCGGCATGTCTTCGCGAACGCGATCGCCTGCTCGCCGGTGAGCGGGCAGTTCATGTCGACCATCAGCGGAATGCCGGGGCCGATCGCCTCGCGCGCGGCAAGTACCGCAGGCGTCGTGGTCTCGTGCAGCTTGATGGCGCCGTAGCCGAGCGCGAGGGCCTTCCTGCATTCGGCGGCGATGCTCTCGGGTTTACCGATCCGCAACAGGCTCGCATAGGCTGGAATGGCCGTGCGCTTGATTTCCCCGAGCAGGCGATGCACCGGAACTCCCTTGATCTTCGCGGCAAGGTCCCACAATGCGATGTCGAGTCCGGAGATCGCGAACATGGTGATGCCATAGCGGCCGAACAGATGCAGGTTGCGCTGGATCTGTTCCATCACTGCCGGAATGCCGGCCGCGTCAGGAGCCTCGAGCCCGCGGGCCTGCGGCGCGATCATCTCCTCGACGGCGCTGCACGTGGTGCGCGGGCAGACATAGGCGAAGGCATCGCCCCAGCCGGTCAGCCCAGCGTCAGTCGTAACCTCGACGATCACCATGTCGAGGGCGGTGATCGCGGAGGCGCCTTGGCGAAAGCTCGCAACGCCGGCGTCATAGGGGATGCGGATATGGTGTGCCCGCACATCGGTGATTTTCATGGCGCGGTTCCTCCAGCTTTCTCGTGAGCGGTTTCAGGGAAGCTCTGGAGTGTAGACATGAACGCCTGGACGTTGCCAGTGGCCGCTCCGGCGCTATCCTCTTGCACGACAGCAATGCCGATCAAGCGGAGCGGGCGGCATCGCGCGCATCGTGGCCGCGCTTCGAACGAGGGCCAACACACCATGAACCCTGCCCAACGCGCACTCTGGTATGTCGAGAGCCATCTTTGCCGAGCCGATGACGCTCGACGAGATCGCTGCGGTCGGCGGCGTATCGCGGTTCCACATGGTGCGCGCGTTTGCCACAGCGACCGGGCTTCCAGTGATGCGTTACGTGCGCGGGCGGCGGCTGACGGAGGCCGCGCGTCTCCTTGCCAAAGGCGCGCCCGATATCCTGTCACTGGCGCTGGAGGCGGACTACGGCTCCCACGAAGCATTCACCCGCGCGTTCCGCGACCATTTCGGCGCCACGCCCGAAGCGGTGAGGGCGGCAACGTGCGTCAAGGACCTCAAGCTTCAGGAGCCGATCCTCATGGACTCCACCATGCTCGACACTCTCACAGCCCCGCGTTTCGAAACCGCAAAGACCTTTCTCGTCGCCGGCCCCACCGAGCGCATCTCTTGCGACAACGGCGCCGTCATCCCGGGCCTGTGGCACCGTTTCCACCAGGAGGTCGCCGACATTCCTGCGCGCATTGGCCAGGGAGAATATCAAGTGGCCTATGGCGTCTGCTGCAACGGCGATGACGCCGGCAATTTCGACTACATCGCTGGCGTCGAGGTCGCCGATTTCTCCGACCTGCCGCGCCGCTTCGGTCGCATCCGCATTCCCGAGCAGCGCTATGCGGTGTTCACCCACGCCGAGCACGTCGCCTCGATCCGCCGCACCGTCAACACGATCTGGAATCAATGGCTGCCGGCCTCTGGCCTGAAAGCTGCGGACGCGCCGAGCTTCGAGCGCTATGACGAGAGGTTCGATCCCGCGACCGGCAATGGCGGCTTCGAGATCTGGCTGCCGGTCAAGGAGTAAAGCGGTTTTCCGAAAGATCATGCTCAAATAACAACCGAGAGCGCGATGACAGTCCTCATCGCGCTTTACCGCGCAGGGCTGGCATACCTGCCCGCTTGCTTGGCAAGGCTCAGTGACTTTGTCATAACCGCAGGCAAATCTTGCCTGCGGGGCCCGCGCCGGACATCCCGTGCAAGCCATAACAAGCAGCCGGGAGGTCCCAAAATGTCCAACGTCCGCGTTCTCGCCACCGACCTTGAATTTCCCGAAGGGCCGGTCGTGATGCCGGACGGTTCGGTCGTGCTGGTCGAAATCCGTGGCCAGCGCCTGACCCGCGTCTATCCCGATGGCCGCAAGGAGATCGTCGCCAAGGTTCCGGGCGGCCCGAATGGTGCCGCGCTCGGGCCCGACGGTAAGATCTATGTCTGCAACAATGGCGGCTTCTCCTGGATCCCGACCCGCACCACGATCATGCCGGGACCGCAGCCCGATGACTATCTCGGCGGTTCGATCCAGCGCGTCGACCTGCAATCCGGCAAGGTCGAGACCGTCATGACGAAGTGCGGCGAGCACGATCTGCGCGGGCCGAACGATCTCGTCTTCGACAAGCACGGCGGCCTGTGGTTTTCCGATCTCGGCAAGCGCCGCGCGCGCGAGATGGACGTCGGCGGCATGTATTACCTCAAGCCCGGCATGAAGGAGATCGTCGAGGTCGTGCACGGCGTGCTGCCGGCGAACGGCATCGGGCTGTCGCCGGACGAGGCCACCGTCTACATCGCGGAGACGCCCACGGGGCGGCTCTGGGCCTACGAGCTCTCCGCGCCGGGCACGCTCAAGCCGCGCGATGCGATCTACCGCGGCGAGCGCGGAAAGCCGATCTGCGGCCTCGGCGGCTACCAGATGTTCGACTCGCTTGCGGTGGAGGCAAACGGTAATGTCTGCGTTGCGACCCTCGTCTCCGGCTGCATCTCGGTGATCGCGCCCGACGGCACGCTGGTCGAGCAGGTGCCGACCGGCGACCGCGTCACCACCAACATCGCCTTCGGCGGCCCCGAGCTGAAGACCGCCTACATCACGCTGTCGGGCAGGGGCGAGCTGATCGCCATGGACTGGCCGCGCGTCGGTTTGCCACTTAATTTTCTAAACAAGTGAGCAATGCCTGTAGTAGTTACCGTCATTGCGAGGAGCGAAGCGACGAAGCAATCCAGGAATGCATCCGCGGAAAGATTCTGGATTGCTTCGCTTCGCTCGCAATGACGTAAGGAGACACCTTCAATGCCCTGGCCGGATCCCATTACCCTGCGCGGACAGCATGCCCGTCTCGAGCCGCTGTCGCATCAGCATCGCGAGGGGCTGGTGGAGGCCGTGAAGGACGGCGAGCTCTCGAAACTCTGGTACACCGCGATTCCCCTGCCGGAGAACATGGGCAAGGAAATCGACCGCCGTCTCGGGCTCCAGGCCGCCGGCTCCATGCTGCCGTTCACCGTGTTCGATGCCGCAGGGAAAATCGTCGGCATGACGACCTACATGAATATCGATGCCGCCAATCGTCGCGTCGAGATTGGCTCGACCTGGTATGGGAAGAGCGCGCAGCGTGGGCCGCTCAATACGCAGTGCAAATTGCTGCTGCTCCAGCACGCCTTCGAGACACTGAACTGCATCGCGGTCGAGTTCCGCACGCATTTCTTCAATCACCAGAGCCGCCGCGCGATCGAGCGTCTGGGCGCCAAGCAGGACGGCATATTGCGCAGCCACCAGATCGCGCCCAACGGCACGCTGCGCGACACAGTGGTTTACAGCATCACCGCCGCGGAATGGCCGACGGTGCAGGCGCATCTGAATTATCAACTCAACGACAAGCCGCGCTGAGCGGCTTCTGGCGGATACCATGGATAGATTTGATTATGTGATCGTCGGCGCGGGCTCGGCCGGCTGCGTGCTGACCAGCCGGCTCAGCGAAGACCCCGCTACCAGCGTCTGCGTGCTCGAGGCGGGCCCCAGCGACTGGCATCCCTACATTCACCTGCCGGCGGGCTTCATCAAGACCTTCCACATGAAGAGCATCAACTGGGCCTACCAGCAGGAGCCGGGGCCCTGGACCGGCGGGCGCAGCATCTACGCGCCGCGCGGCAAGACGCTCGGCGGCTCGTCCTCGATCAACGGCCATATCTACAACCGTGGCCAGCGCATGGATTTTGACACCTGGGCGCAGATGGGCAATCGCGGTTGGGGTTACGCCGACGTGCTGCCATACTTCCGGCGGCTGGAGAAGCGGGTGGGCGAGGGCGAGGCGCTCTATCGCGGCCGTGAGGGCCGTCTCACGGTCACGACGATGGATTGGCGCGATCCGCTCTGTGAGGCCTTCATGGAAGGTGCGGTGTCGCTCGGCATTCCCCGCAACCCCGATTACAACGGCAAGACCCAGGAAGGCGTCTCCTACTGCCAGCGTACCATCAACAACGGCCTGCGCGTCTCCGGTTCGACCGCGTTCCTCAAGCCCGCGATGAAGCGGCCCAACGTGCATGTGCACACGCATGCGCATGCGACCGAGATCATCTTCGAGGGCAAGCGCGCCGTCGGCGTGCGCTACATGAAGGGCGGCCGTGGCGGCCATCCTGTCGAGGTGCGCGCCAACAAGGAAGTGATCCTGTCCGGTGGTACCTATAATTCGCCGCAGCTCTTGCAGCTCTCCGGCATCGGCTCACCCGATTTGTTGCAGGCCCACGGCATCACGGTGCGTCACGCGTTGCCGGTCGGCGAGGGTCTCCAGGACCATTACGCGCCGCGTACGGTCGCGCGCGTCAAGGACATCAAGACCATCAACGAGCTGCGCCGAGGCCTCTCGCTCTGGGTCGAGGCGCTGAAATGGGCCATCACGCGCCGCGGCCTGCTGTCGCTGTCGCCGACTATGGTCTATTGCTTCTGGCATTCGGGCGAGAGCGCGGAGAGCTCCGACCTGCAGCTCACCTTCACGCCGGCGTCCTACAAGGAAGGCGTGCAGGGCCAGCTCGAGGACGAGCCCGGGATGACGGTCGCCTCATGGCAGCAGCGCCCGGAGAGCCGCGGTTATGTCCGCATCCGCTCGGCTGACCCGTTTGCGCCGCCGATCATCCAGACCAACTATCTCGACGCCGAGCTCGACCGTCGCGTCGTCGTGGGCGGGATGAAGCTCGCGCGGCGCTTGCTGAAATCCGCGCCGCTGTCGCCCTATTACGCGTACGAGGATTTCCCCGGTCCGAACGTCAACACCGACGACGAATTCCTGCACGCCGCAACTCAGCGCGGTACCACCACCTTCCACCCCGGCTGCACCTGCCGCATGGGCCCTGCGGATTCGACTTGGGCGGTGGTCGACGACCAGCTTCGAGTCCACGGCCTCGAAGGCCTGCGCGTGATCGACGCTTCGGTGATGCCGCGCATGATCTCGGCGAACCTGAATGCGTCGACCATGATGATCGCCGACCGTGCCTCGGACTTGATCCGCGGCAAGCAGCCCATGGAAGCCGCGCGCATTCCGGATGCGGCGGTGGCGTAGCGCGAATTCGCCGCAACCTCGTTTCGTCATTGCGAGCGCAGCGAAGCAATCCAGAGTCCTTTCCGCGGAGGGATTCTGGATTGCTTCGCTGCGCTCGCAATGACGAAATCGAGAGAGCGCGCCAACGCCCTCCAATGTCGTCCTGGCGAAAGCCAATAGTTTGTAGGATGGGTAGAGCGAAGCGAAACCCATCATCTCGCAGCGTTTGCGTTGGACGCGATGGGTTTCGCTTCGCTCTACCCATCCTACGAGGCATCCCAGCCGCCTACACCTCCCGCCGGCTCAGGAACGCCAGCCGCTCGAACAGGTGCACGTCCTGCTCGTTCTTGAGCAGCGCGCCGTGCAGCGGTGGGATCAGTTTTCGCGGATCACGCTCGCGGAGCTGCTCGACGCTCATGTCTTCGTTGAGCAGCAGCTTCAGCCAATCGAGCAGCTCGGAGGTCGACGGCTTCTTCTTCAGGCCGGGCACCTCGCGCACCTCGAAGAAGATGCGCAAGGCTTCCTCGACGAGGCGCTTCTTAATGCCGGGGAAGTGGACGTCGACGATCCGGCCCATGGTCTCGGCGTCCGGGAATTTGATGTAGTGGAAGAAGCAGCGGCGCAGGAACGCGTCCGGCAGCTCCTTCTCGTTGTTGGAGGTGATCATCATGATCGGGCGCTGCTTCGCCCTGATCGTCTCGCCGGTCTCGTAGACATGGAATTCCATGCGGTCGAGCTCGAGCAGCAGGTCGTTCGGAAACTCGATGTCGGCCTTGTCGATCTCGTCGATCAACAGCACCGGGCGCTGCTCGGCGGTGAAGGCCTCCCACAGTTTGCCGCGCTTGATGTAGTTCTTGATGTCGGACACCCGCGCATCGCCGAGCTGGCTGTCGCGCAGGCGCGACACCGCGTCATACTCGTAGAGGCCCTGCTGCGCCTTGGTGGTGGACTTGATGTGCCAGGTCAAAAGCGGCGCGTTCAGCGCCTTCGCCACTTCCTCGGCCAGCACCGTCTTGCCGGTGCCGGGCTCGCCCTTGATGAGCAGCGGCCGCTCCAGCACGATCGAGGCGTTGACCGCGACCTTGAGATCGTCGGTCGCAACATAGTCCTTGGTGCCGGTAAATTTCATTGCGCGTCCTTAGTTGATCGTCGGCGCGAGCCTTTGGCTTCGGGCCGACAAAAGGAACGGCCGCTCGAAGCGGCCGTTCCTTGGGTTCGGTCAAGCGTTCAGACCCGTTTTATCAGCGAAAGGATGACCAGCACAATCACCGCGCCGATCGTGGCGTCCACGATGGCGCCGAAGGTGCCGGTAGCGAGCTCGATGTGAAGCTGCGGCAGCACCCAGCTCGCGACCAGCGCGCCGATGATGCCCACCACGATGTTGCCGATCAGGCCAAATCCCGCCCCGTGGACAATTTTCCCGGCGAGCCAGCCGGCGATCGCGCCGATGATCAGCGCTGCGATGATTCCCATGATAAAGATCCCCAAAGCCAAGCCTCAAGCGGCTCAATTCTAGAGCAAATAGTGCCCCGGTCCAGCTTCGAGGGGCGGACGGCGCCCCTTGACGGCAGCCACCCGACGGGCAATCTGTCACTCATGTTCCTGCAATTCTTCACCTCATTGCGCGATGCGCAGGTCCCTGTGACGCTGCGCGAATACCTCACGCTGATGGAGGCGCTGGATGCCGACCTCGCGGATTACACGGTCGAGAATTTCTATTACCTGTCGCGCTCGGCGCTGGTGAAGGACGAGCGCAACCTCGATAAGTTCGATCGCGTCTTCGGCACGGTGTTCAAGGGACTGGAAAGCCTGCTCGACGCCATGGAGAAGGCGGAGATCCCCGAGGAGTGGCTGAAGAAGCTCGCGGAAAAGTACCTCACCGAGGAGGAGAAGAAGCAGATCGAGGCCATGGGCTGGGACAAGCTCATGGAGACCTTGAAGAAGCGGCTCGAGGAGCAGAAGGGCCGCCACCAGGGCGGCAGCAAGTGGATCGGCACCGCCGGCACCTCGCCGTTCGGCGCCTATGGCTACAATCCGGAAGGCGTGCGCATCGGCCAGGAGAAGAACCGCAACAACCGCGCCGTGAAGGTGTGGGACAAGCGCGAGTTCAAGGATCTCGACGGCAATGTCGAGCTCGGCATCCGCAACATCAAGGTGGCGTTGCGCCGTCTGCGCAAATTCGCGCGCACCGGTGCGCCGGACGAACTCGATCTTGACACCACGATCCGGGAGACCGCCAATCACGGCTATCTCGACGTCCACATGCGGCCCGAGCGGCGCAATGCGGTGAAGGTGCTCGTCTTCTTCGACATCGGCGGCTCGATGGACGCGCATATCGAGCAGGTCGAAGAGCTGTTCTCGGCGGCGAAGAGCGAGTTCAAGCACATGGAGTATTTCTACTTCCACAACTGCCTCTATGAAGGCGTGTGGAAGCAGAACAAGCGCCGCTTCACCGACCGCACGCCGACCTGGGACGTGCTGCACAAATATCCGCACGACTACAAGGTCGTGTTCGTCGGCGACGCCTCGATGTCGCCCTACGAGATCATGGTGCCGGGCGGCTCGGTCGAGCACGTCAACGAGGAGCCCGGCTCGGTTTGGCTCGAGCGCATCATCCGCACCTATCCGCATGCGGTGTGGCTCAATCCGGTGCAGCAGAAGCACTGGGACTATTCGGAATCGACGACTATCATCCGCCGCATCTTCGCCAATCGCATGTTCCCGATCACCATCGAGGGTCTCGAAGGCGCGATGAAGGAGTTGACGCACTAGCCACCGCCGTCATTCCGGGGCGCGACGAAGTCGCGAACTATGATGCGCAATTGCGCATCTGAGAATCCATCGGGCCGCGGCGTTGGTGGAGAAATGGATTCCGGGTTCGATGCTGCGCACCGCCCGGAACGACGAGAGAGAAAAGAGGGAGAAGCACATGCCCCAGACCATCAGCCGCGGCATCAAGGCGCTGATCGACGAGGCCAATGCCGAGATCGAGACGCTCACAGCCAAGGACGCGATCGAGATCTCCAAGACCGGCGACGTCGTTATCGTCGACATCCGCGATCCCAGAGAGATCGAGCGCGACGGCCGCATCCCTGGCGCGTTCGCCTGCACGCGCGGCATGCTCGAATTCTGGATCGATCCGCAGAGCCCCTATGCAAAGCCGATCTTCCAGGAGGACAAGAAGTTCGTCTTCCACTGCGCAGGTGGCCTGCGCTCCGCGCTCGCCGCCAAGACCGCGCAGGACATGGGCCTCAAGCCCGTCGCCCACATCGCCGGCGGCTACGCCGCCTGGCGCGACGCCGGCGGCCCGACGGAGAAGTGGGAGCCGAAGAAGAAGGGGTGATCGAGTGGTCTACACTCGCTCCACCCGTGATTCCGGGCTCCACCCGTCATTGCGGGGCGCGACGAAGTCGCGAGCCCGGAATCCATCGGGCGACGGGGTTTGTGGATGAATGGATTCCGGGCTCGCGCTGACGAAAAGGAAATGCATTGATGACCACCCCCACCGATCCCCTCGTCTCCACCGACTGGCTCGCCGCTCACATTGACGATGCCAACGTGAAGGTCCTCGACGCCACCTTCAAGCTGCCGGGCGTGCTGCCGCTGCCGAAGGACGACTATTTGGCCGCGCACCTGCCGGGTGCCGTGTTCTTCGACGTCGATGCGGTGTCGGATCATTCCAATCCGCTGCCGCACATGTTTCCGAGCGCCCAACAGTTCGGCCGTGACGTCGGCAATCTCGGCATCTCCAATGCCGATACGGTGGTGATCTACGATGCCGGCGGCTGGGTCGCCGCGCCGCGCGCGTGGTGGATGTTCCTGTCCTATGGCCACGGCAATGTGCGCATTCTCAATGGCGGGCTGAAGAAGTGGCGCGCCGAGGGACGTCCCGTCGAAAGCGGCGAGGTGAAGCCTAAGCCTGCGACCTTCAAGGCGAGCTATGATCCGAAGCGCGTGCGCAGTATGGAGCAATTGATCGCCAACGTCGAAAGCAGCAAAGAGCAGGTGATCGATGCGCGCGCCGCCGACCGCTTCGAGGGCCGGGCGCCTGAGCCGCGGCCGGGCATCCGCTCCGGCCACATCCCCGGCGCCCGCAACGTGCCCTACAATCTGCTGTTCGATGCCGCGACCGGCACGATGAAGCCGCTCGACGATCTGCGCGCCGCCTTCACCGGCGCCGGCGTCAAGCTCGATGCGCCGATCGTGACGAGCTGCGGCTCCGGCGTGTCGGCCGGCGTGTTGACGCTGGCGCTCTATCGGCTCGGGGTCACCGACTCCGCGCTCTACGACGGCTCGTGGTCGGAATGGGGCCAGGCCGGCGGCCCGCCGGTCGCGACCGGGCCCGCGTAAGCCTTATTGGCGGGCGCGTGTGGCCGTCGCGGCCTGCGTCGGCTGCTGCTGCGCGAACGGAAAATAATAATACGTCTGCTGCACCGGCTGAGGCGGCGGTGGGCGCTGGACGATGCGGCGCCGCTTCTTCACCTTGTGCGCGCGCGGCTTGGTCGTCTTGCTCTCCGGTGTGCTGCTGTCGGCTTTTGCGTTGCCCGGCAGATCCTTTGGTGCCGTGGTCGCTGGCTCGCTCAGCGCGGCCACTTTGGCCGTAGCGCTGTCGGTCGCAGGCGAGGCCACGACAACCGTTGCCTCGGACGGCTGTGCTTCGGCGACCGCAGCGGCCGGCGCGGGTTTGTCCGCGGGGATGGAAGCGGTCGTGTCGGCCGGGGTCAGCGTATCCGTGGGCGGGGCGGCCGCAGCCTCCGTCCTGACCGCCTCGGCGGCGGGGGTCTCCGTGGCCGACGGCGCCGTGGCGAGGGGCGCGATGTCGGCGGCTTGCGGCTCGGGCTGAGATTGGGCTTCAAGCGTCACCGCGGCGAGCTGCTCGGGCCCGACCTCGACCGCGGGCAGCGAGATCGTCGGGACCTGGTCCCGCAGCGACGGCTCGGCCTCATCGGCCACGGGCTCGGCCGGCTCGGGCTCCGCGCGCAATGCGGCGAGGACCGGCTGGGCCTGCGCGGAGACTTGGGCAAACACCTGCTCCTGCGGGCCGTTCCGCCAGGAGGGATTGTTGACGTACTGCTCGTGGGTCGTCCGCAGCAGCGCGGCGGCCCCTAGGCCGAACACCAGGATGGCGGTTGACAGCAGGATCGCGGCAAACAGGAAGCGAAAGCCGGGAAGCATCGAAGGATACGGATTTCCGCTCTGGCGGTGACGGCCAGGGCCCTTGAGCCATCTGAACGCGGTGACGGTACTGATTGCCGCGTTCGCCGCGCGGGGTCGAAGCTCAAAGCGAGACGAATCAGGCTGATTTGACCTTACCGCAACCCCTCGGTGCCGTTCCCCTAAAAAACGGCGGAAGACTCCGGCAATCTACGGCCTGATGCGATTTCCGCCCCGTGATGCACCGGAGCAACGGTCACGCAGCGGATCACAAATCGCCAAATCGGGGCAAATAACCCTGATATGTCTTGAATGTGCCGCGATCTTCGGTCATGTGCGCGTTAACGGTCCGGTCGGGCCTGGGGACTATACAAGAGCGATGATGATCAAACATTTTCTGACGATATGCGCTGCCGCAACCGTCGCTGCGGCGGGAACCTCGCTCGCGCAGGCTCAGACCTATCCGGTGCAGCAGGCGCCAAGCTATGGCGCTCCGTCCGAATATCGTCCCGGCGATCGCGTGCCGAATTTCGACGCGCTGGACGAGGACGATGACGCCGTGCCGCAGAACTCCGCGGCGTTGCCGCCGCCCGGCCCCACCGGCCCGGTGATGTCGCCCGACGATCCCCGCTACGGACGTCCCGCAGGTGCGCCTCCGGTCTATTCGGCGGCCCCGCCCCAAGGCCCGGTGATGTCGCCGGACGATCCCCGTTATGGACGTCCCGCCGGTAGCCCGACCTATTCGGCCGCCCAGCCGCAGGGCCCGGTGATGTCGCCCGACGATCCTCGCTACGGCCGCCGTGATGGCCCGCCGCCGGTGATCTATGCCGATCGTCCGGCGCAGGCGACCGCCAGCGACGGCCTGCGTCCTCCGGAGTCGGTCAATGGTCCAGGGGCGACCGGAGCGGTCGGGCAGCAGCCCGCCGTCGGCAGCGACGGCCGACCGATGACGGTTGCCTCACTGCCGCCCGAGGAGCAGCCCGACGCCGCGCCCGCGCAGTTGCCGCCGAATCTGCGCCGCCAGGAAGTCGCGTTCCAGACCAAGGAGCCGGCCGGCACGATCGTCGTCGATACGCCGAACACCTACCTCTACTACATCCTCGGCAATGGTCGCGCGATCCGCTACGGCGTGCGCGTCGGCCGCGATGGCTTCACCTGGACCGGGGTGCAGAAGATCACCCGCAAGGCGGAGTGGCCGGATTGGCATCCGCCGACGGAGATGATCGAGCGTCAGCCCTATCTGCCGCGCTTCATGGCCGGCGGTCCCGGCAATCCGCTCGGCGCCCGCGCGATGTATCTCGGCTCGACCGTCTACCGCATCCACGGCACCAACCAGCCGTCGACGATCGGCAAGTTCGTGTCCTCCGGCTGCATCGGCATGCTGAACGAGGACGTCTCGGACCTGTTCGACCGCGTCAAGGTCGGCACCCGCGTGGTGGTGATGCCGGGCGGCCCGGCGCCGGGAACGGCGACTGCGTCTGCTGCGCCGACGACCGGCGCGGCCGCGCCCGCTCCGATGTCCGCCCAGGCCGGCCCGGTCGCGGGCACGCAGCCGACGGTGGTGCCGCCGCTGCCGGCGCCGGTGACGGTGCGCTAAGCCGGCTGACGATTATCCGAACGACAAGCGGCGCGTGTGCTTCGGCCACGCGTCGCTTTTGTTTGGCGCCTGCCGGTTCGGCTGTCCATTCGCGCCGTTGAATCCCCGCATGCGTCGACTACTTGCCTAAGTGGTCAACGAATTCGAGGAGCGCAGAATGCGAGTCTTTGTTGCAGGCGCGACCGGCGCCCTGGGACGTCACCTTGTTCCCATGTTGGCCGCGAATGGGCACCAGGTCGTTGGATCGACGCGAAGCCCCGCGAAAGCTGACCTCATCAAGCGGATGGGCGCGGAACCGGCTATCGCCGATGGCCTCGATGCGAACGGCATGCGCGCAGCGGTAATCTCGGCAACTCCCGACGTCGTGATCCATCAGATGACGGACCTCGCGGCAGCAACCGACCTTCGGCATTTCGACCGTGCATTCGCCAGGACCAACGAACTGCGCACAAGGGGAACCGACATTCTGCTGGCGGCCGCGCGCGAAGCCGGCGCCCGGCGTTTCATTGCGCAAAGCTTCTGCGGCTGGACGTTCAGTCGCTCGGGGGGAGCGGTCAAGGCCGAGACGGACGAGCTCGATCCGCATCCGCCTGAGGAACTACGCCGTACGCTCGAGGCGATCCAGTATCTCGAGCGGACCGTTACGGCGTCAACCGCTCCCGAAGGAATCGTCCTACGCTACGGATTCTTCTACGGCGCCGAAACCGGCACCCTGTCGCCCGCGATGCGCGACCAACTTTTTCGTCGACGGGTGCCGCTCGTCGGCGACGGTGGCGGCTACTGGTCATTCATCAATACCGAGGATGCCGCTTCCGCCACTCTGGCGGCGATCGGGCATGGCGTTCCCGGCAACATCTACAACATTGTCGATGATCACCCGGCGCGAGTCAGGGAGTGGTTGCCGGCGCTGGCGGGGCTATTGGGCGCAAGACCGCCATTTCATGTTCCGGCCTGGCTTGGCCGGCTGCTCGCCGGTGAGCATATGGTGGCGATGATGACCCAGGTGCGCGGCGCATCCAATGCCAAGGCAAAGGACGAACTCGGATGGCACCCTGCGCACCCGTCATGGCGTCAGGGATTCGCTGAGCTTGCGACGACGTCGGGAGCCGAGCGCTCTGCGGCCTGAGGCGCGGCCCTCTCAGGCGAGCTTGCGCGGCAGCTCGCTGCCTTTGGTCCAGGCGTCGATCGCCTCGACCATCTGGCCGTAATGGATCCGCAGGCCGTCCTCGGTCGCGTAGCCGAGATGCGGCGTCAGCACGAGATTGTCGAGCTTGCGGAACGGATGATCGACAGGTAGCGGCTCGACCGAGAACACATCGATGCCGGCGCCAGCGATCTTCTTCTGCTGCAACGCCTCCAGCAGCGCCGCCTCGTCGACGATCGGTCCGCGCGCGCTGTTTATGAGAAACGCCGTCGGCTTCATCCGCGCGAGATCGGCAGCTCCGACCAGTCCGCGCGAGCGCGGGCTCAGCACCACGTGGATGGTGATGATATCGGCCTTGGCGAACAGCTCCTCCTTGCTGGCATAGCCGACGCCGACCTCCTTGCACTTCTCGGGCGTGAGATTCGGGCTCCAGGCGATCACGTTCATGCCGAAGGCCTTGGCGATGCCGGCGACTTTGCTGCCGAGCTTGCCGAGCCCGACGATGCCGAGCGTGCGGCCCTCGATCTCGATGCCGGCGAACGTCTGCCAGGGTTCGCCCGCATGCATGCGCGCATTCTCGCGGCCGATGCCGCGGGTCAGTTCAAGGATCAGGCCCATGGTCAGCGCGGCGGTCGGATCGCGGGAATATTGCGTGCCGGCAATCGCAACGCTGCGCGCCTTCGCAGCCTCCATGTCGATCGATGCGTTGCGCATTCCGGAGGTGAGTAGCAGCTTCAGCTTTGGTAGCGCTCCGAACAGACTCTTTGGGAATGCGGTTCGCTCGCGCATCGCACAGATGATCTCGAAATCGGCAAGCGCGCCGGCCGCGGCCTGCTCGGAGGCGAACGGATGGCTGAACACGGTGACGTCGACGCGGTCGGCGAGTTTCGGCCAGTCGGCGACGTTGAGGGCGATGTTGAAATAGTCGTCGAGAATTGCACAGCGCAGCCGCGTCATCAGCGTTCATCCATGGCGAGAGGTGATGGCGTAAGCGGGGGCGCCATCGTCGGAACCCGGCCATGGTTGCGCGCAATCAGACCCGCGCGCAAGCCGCTCGCGTCTTCAAAAATCCGATATGCAGGGAGGAAGGGGCTCAGAGGTCGCGGGGCTTCAAGCGCAACGGCGCATCGATCCCGTGCTTGGCGCGCCAGGCCGGACCGGGGCCGCGCATGT
This sequence comes from Bradyrhizobium sp. ISRA430, assembly GCF_029909975.1. Lineage (NCBI taxonomy): Bacteria > Pseudomonadati > Pseudomonadota > Alphaproteobacteria > Hyphomicrobiales > Nitrobacteraceae > Bradyrhizobium > Bradyrhizobium sp. ISRA430. Next base: position 3,525,946 of record NZ_CP094516.1, on the reverse strand, counting down.
AGTGCAACTCGGGACGATAGGGGTTGAAAGCGGTGGCGAAGAAGCCCTTCCAGAAGCTCTTGATCTCCGCGACGAGGCTGGCGGAACGGCCGGCTTCCGCCGGTACGGGAAGGGAGGTGGTCTCGATCAGAGCCATGATGCGGCCTCTTTGTTCTCCCCGCTCGTTCTGCGCGGGTGGCACTTTTTTCAGTGCTGAGGCGAGCTTTGGCCTGCTTTATTAAAAAATGGTTTCAATTGTCCGGATCGGTGTCCGCATGGTGTCCGTTCCGTATTCATCCTTGGTGAACGATCGGAAAACATTGCCCTTTCGGGACGGGATCGCTACATCGGCGGCAGCAAATTTCCTCAAATCGAAGGTTTCACGGGACCGATGGCGCGCCAGTTCATCTATTTCATGCAGGGCCTGACCAAGAGCTACCCGACCCGCAAGGTGCTCGATAACATCCACTTGTCGTTCTACCCGGACGCCAAGATCGGCGTCCTCGGCGTCAACGGCTCGGGCAAGTCGACACTGCTCAAGATCATGGCCGGCCTCGACAAGGAGTACTCGGGCGAGGCCTGGGTCGCCGAGGGCGCCCGCGTCGGCTATCTCGAACAGGAACCGCACCTCGATCCCAAGCTCTCCGTGCGCGAGAACGTCATGCAGGGCGTCGCCAAGCAGAAGGCGATCCTCGACCGCTACAACGAACTCGCGGTCAACTACTCCGACGAGACCGCCGACGAAATGACCAAGCTGCAGGACGAGATCGAGGCCCAGAGCCTCTGGGATCTCGACAGCAAGGTCGATCAGGCCATGGACGCGCTGCGCTGTCCGCCCGACGATGCCGACGTCACCAAGCTCTCCGGCGGTGAGCGCCGCCGCGTCGCGCTGTGCCGGTTGCTGCTCGACCAGCCGGAGCTGCTGCTGCTGGACGAGCCGACCAACCATCTCGATGCGGAATCGGTGTCGTGGCTCGAAGGTCACTTGCGCAACTATCCCGGCGCGATCCTGATCGTCACCCACGACCGCTACTTCCTCGACAACGTCACGGGCTGGATCCTCGAACTGGATCGTGGCCGCGGCATTCCCTATGAGGGCAACTACTCGTCCTGGCTGGTGCAGAAGCAGAAGCGCCTGGAGCAGGAGGGTCGCGAGGAGGCTGCCCACCAGAAGACGCTCGCTCGCGAGCAGGAGTGGGTCGCGTCCTCGCCGAAGGCACGTCAAGCCAAATCCAAGGCGCGTTATCAGCGCTATGAGGAGCTGCTCAAGAAGGCGAGCGAGAAGCAGACCCAGACCGCGCAGATCATCATTCCCGTCGCCGAACGTCTCGGCGCCAACGTGGTCGACTTCGAGGGCCTCAGCAAAGGCTTTGGCGATCGCCTTCTGATCGACGATCTCACCTTCAAGCTGCCGCCCGGTGGCATCGTCGGCGTGATCGGCGCCAACGGCGCCGGCAAGACCACGCTGTTCAAGATGATCACCAAGCAGGAGACCCCGGACAAGGGCACCATCACGGTCGGCGAAACCGTGCATCTCGGCTATGTCGACCAGTCGCGCGATGCGCTCGAAGGCAACAAGACCGTGTGGGAGGAGATCTCCGGCGGCAACGAGCTGATCCTGCTCGGCAAGAAGGAAGTGAACTCGCGCGGCTACTGCTCGGCATTCAACTTCAAGGGCGCGGACCAGCAGAAGAAAGTCGGCGCGCTCTCCGGCGGTGAGCGCAACCGCGTGCATCTCGCCAAGATGCTCAAGTCCGGCGCCAACGTGCTGCTGCTCGACGAACCGACCAACGATCTCGACGTCGACACGCTGCGCGCGCTCGAAGAGGCGCTGGAGGATTTCGCCGGCTGCGCTGTCATCATCAGCCACGATCGCTGGTTCCTCGACCGCATCGCCACCCACATCCTCGCGTTCGAAGGCGACAGCCATGTCGAATGGTTCGAGGGCAACTTCCAGGACTACGAGAAGGACAAGATGCGCCGGCTCGGCCAGGACAGCATCATCCCGCACCGCGTGAAGTACAAGAAGCTGACGCGGTGATTTCAGCATGATGCGGCGGACGCTCATCGCTGCAGTGATTGTGCTCACCTGCGGCTGGTCGTCCGCCCGGGCGGCCGATGCCGCCTTTAGCCAGTTCATCGCCTCGCTCTGGCCGGAGGCGCAGGCGGCCGGCGTGTCGCGCGCGACGTTCGACGAACAGACGCGCGGACTCGAGCCGGACTACAAGCTGCCCGATTTGATCCTGCCGGGACGGCCCGCGACCGGCGCGCCGTCGCAGGCCGAGTTCGTGCAGGTGCCGGCGGACTACATCAGGGAAGCCTCGATCGCGCGGCTTGCGGGCGAGGGACAGCGGTTGCTGCAAAAATATCGCCCTGCGCTGACGCAGATCGAGAAAAGCTCCGGCGTGCCCGCGACCGTCATGCTCGCGATCTGGGGCCGCGAGACCGACTATGGCCGCTATACGCTGCCCTACGATCTCGTCCGCGTGCTCGCGACACAGGCCTATGTCGGCCGGCGTAAGGACACATACCGCAATGAGTTCATTCTCGCGCTGAAAATCCTTGGCGAGGGCGCGGTGACGCGCAAGGACATGCGCTCATCCTGGGCCGGCGCGACCGGGCTGACGCAGTTCCTGCCGTCGGAATATTACAAGCACGGCGTCGATTTCGAGGGCGATGGCCGCATCGACATCTGGCATTCGGTGCCGGACGCGCTGGCCTCGGCCGCGCAGCAGCTCGTCAACAAGGGCTGGCAGAGCGGCGTGCGCTGGGCCTACGAGGTGCAGGCGCCGGCGAAGGTCGATTGCACGGCGGGTGTGCCCGAGGTGACGAAGCCGATCAGCCAGTGGATGCGCGAAGGTTTTGTGCCGGTACGCGGGCAAAAGTTGAGTGCCGCCGAGCAGGCACAGCCGGCCTCGCTGCTGCAGCCGGAAGGCATTTACGGTCCCTCGTTCCTGACCACGAAGAACTACTTCGTCATCAAGGAATACAATTTCTCCGACCTCTATGTGCTGTTTGTCGGCCATCTCAGCGACCGCATGACGAGCCCGCTGTCGTTTGCCACACCGTGGTCAGCCTCGAAGCAGTTGCGCACCAAGGACGTCGAGACAATGCAGCGTGGCCTCACGCGCATCGGGCTCTACAAGGACAAGATCGACGGCAAGGCCGGCATGCAAACCCGCGCCGCGCTTGGGACGTATCAGAAGTCGGCGGGGCTGAAAGTGGATTGCTGGCCGAGCGAAGAGGTGCTGCGCTCGATCGAGGCGGCGCGCTAGCGAGCCTCAGTTTCCCGCCAAAGAAAAAAGCCCGGCCGATGTGCTCGGCCGGGCTTCGATCGCGGCGCCTCACGCGCCGTGCGATCAGGTCAGTAGCAGACGCGAACCGGGCGAACGACCCAGCCGTAGCCGTCCCAGTACCGCTCACGGCGCCAGTAGCAGGGTGCCGGCGGCGGGGGCTCGGCCACGTAAACGGGGCCGCCATAGGCGGGACGGCTCGACGCAATGGCGCCGCCGACGATGGCGCCGCCGATCAGGCCGGCCGCGATGCCGGCGCCGACGCCGTCACCGGCTTTCGCGGGCGGAGTGGCGGTCACCAGCGAACCGGCGACCGTCGCAACCGTAAGGGCGGCAACAAAAGTCTTCTTCATGCTCTTGGCTCTCCTGGGAGATGGACGCTCCTTAGTTAGGAACGCCAGGGTTTCAAAGGTTCACGCACACTCTGATGGAATTGGCCGTTGGACTACGAAGCGCGCAAATGGTCAATCCACGGTAAACGCGCACGGAGCTGTGACCAGAAAAAGCGGTCTTTTTCGGGCCCTCAGATGAACGGCGCTCCGTAATGAACCGGTGTTTCGCGCCTCAGCCGCAGACTCTCACGCGACGAACGCGCCAGGCAAAGCCGTCCCAGAAGCGCTGCTTCTGCCAGACGCAGCCGCCGTAATAATAATCATCGGCGACATAGCCGGGAGCCGGCGCATAGTAGCGGGGCGGGTAGTAGCCGGGCTCGTAGTAGTCGTAGCCGGGGCCCGGTCCGTAATAGTACGGAGAGGCCAGCGCGCCACCGACGATGGCACCGCCGATGATGCCGGCCGCCACGCCCGCGGCGACGCCGCGCTGGGCATGAGCCGGGGACCCGGCCGCCAGGGCCAGGGTAGCGGCGGCAGCGACCGCCAGGAGCGACTTCTTCATAGGGAGCGACCTTTCACACACGGAACTCTTTGGGGGCAAGGTTCCATACTTCGCTTGAATGATCAATGAACGGCACCTTTGCGGCGGCGACCAATTGATACCGATCGCAGGTCCGCCAGGGAGACGATGATGGGCAGCGCGATGATAAATACCCTGATCGTGCCGGAATCATCTTCGCAATCGGCTATGGTTGGATCACCCATATCCAGAACCGCGGCCGGCGGCCGTCGCGGGCGGGCGCCGGCGCCGACAGCTATTCGGGGACGAGTGACGGCCTCTCGCTCGGAAGCTGGTTTTCCAGCGACAGTTCGAGCAGCTCGGGTGATAGCGGGAGCTGCTCCAGCGGTGACAGCGGCGGTGGCGGAGATTGTGGGGGCGGCGGCGACGGTGGCGGAGGCGGTGGCAGCGATTAGACCGAATCCGGTGCGATCTTGATCCATTGCAACGTCGCATTTTAGAGCCGTTCTAGGCTGGTTCCAGGCCAGTTTGGAATAGCTTCAAATACCGGTTTTTCCTTTTGCATCCTGCCGGCCCCTTAAATATCGATGATGGTGCATCACCGAAGGGCCTGTTGCTTTCCATGATCGTCTGTTCCTGTAACGTGCTGAGCGATGACGACATCCGCGCCGCCGTCGCCGACTCCGACGACGCCGTGCGTCATGCCAAACAGGTCTATGGATGCCTTGGCTGCAGCGCCGAGTGCGGCCGCTGCGCCCGCACCATCAAAACCATCATCGAGGAAGCGCTCGGTCCCTGCGCCAAGGCCTGCTGTGCCGGCTGCCCGCACAACCATCAGGTGGCCGCCAACGACGAGACGGCCGAGCCGGCCGATTTCGCCCTCGCAGCCTGCTGAAGTCCTCGCCTTCGTCGGCTGAGCTAATCCCGGGCTGCGTCCTCGTAGCCGGTTGCCCTTGTTCCCAAACTGTTTTAGAAGCGTTCTAAACTCGATTTCCGACCGAGTTGGCCGCAAGAGCTGGAGTGAATCATGCAGGGCGACGCAAAAGTCATCGAATATCTCAACAAGGCACTGCGTCACGAGCTGACTGCGATCAATCAATACTGGCTGCATTACCGCTTCCTCAACAATTGGGGACTCCTCGAGATGGCCAAGGTCTGGCGCAAGGAGTCCATCGAGGAGATGGAGCACGCCGACAAGCTGACCGACCGGATCATCTTCTTCGACGGTTTCCCCAACATGCAGGTGCTCGACCCCCTGCGCATCGGCCAGAACGTCAAGGAGATCATCGAGTGCGATCTCGCCGCCGAGATGAGCGCGCGGGCGCTCTATCAGGAAGCGGCCACCTATTGCCACAGCGTCAAGGACTACGTCACGCGCGACCTGTTCGAGAAGCTGATGAGCGACGAGGAGCACCACATCGACTTCCTCGAAACCCAGCTCGATCTGATCGGCCGCATCGGCCTCGAGCTCTATACCCAGAAGCACGTCGGCGGGCTCGAAGGCAACGGGCATTAGATCGCGCGTCTAGCGCCGCATTCTCCGGCGTCGTCCTGGCGAAAGCCAGGACCCGTTACCCCAGGGAGAAGTTGCGGCGCGTGATCGGCAATCGCGAGTCTTCGTAAAACTCCTCCCTGTGGTTATGGGTCCCGGATCTGCGCTCCGCTCTGGACAACGTTGCGCGTTGCCAGGAGCTGCGCTTGTCCGGGACGACTCGCCTTAGGGCCGCCGCCTATAGTTGCGTCCTGTAGCGCGCTTCCACGGCGTCCTGGCCTTCGGGCTCGCCCAGGCTGGTCTGATCGTGGATCACCTGGCTGATGCTCGGCATCACCGAGCGCTGCACCTTGACCTCCGGCGACCACAGCTTTGAGCGCATCAACGCCTTGCCGCAGTGGAAATAGACTTCGCTGACGGCGACGTTCAGCACCGCGCGCGGCGGTTTGCCGAACTCCACCATCGAGGCGAGCAGATCCGGATCGGCCGACAGCGTGCCGCGCCCGCCGACGCGCACCGTCTCGTCGATCCCGGGCACGAAGAACAACAGGTGCACGAAGCCCGAGCCCTCGACGACGTTTTTGAAGCTGTCGATGCGGTTGTTGCCGGAACGGTCGGGCATCAGCAACTGATTGGGGCCGGCGACATGCACGAAGCCCGTACCGCCACCGCGCGGTGAGGCGTCGACGCTGCCGTCGGCGCCTGATGTCGCGAGCACGCAGAACGGGGACATCTCGATGAATTTCTTCGCATGTGCATCGATCGCCGGGCGCGCTTTCGCGATCACGCGGGGGCTAGGCTTCGGATAGATGGTGGCGAGGTCTTCGGCGCAAAGGTCGGTCAAGGGCGTGTCTCCGAAAGTGCTTTGCGTCAAGCTATCCGATTGGAACGCTCGCTGCTAACGGAATTCGGCATGGGCTTGCGCGATCAGCGTGCCGGCATGTCGCACGAGCCGAGCAGCGATTTCGGTGCGGCGTTGCGCCATGCCATCAGAAGCGCGCTCCGCAGCGTCACCTGATCGGCTTTCACCAGTCTCACATTGGTGCTGCCGTTTCTGCCCCAAGCACCGGGCACCGGACGAAACATCTCCGGCTCGGTTTCGACCAGCAAGGCCTGCTGCTCCGGCGTCAGCTTCACCATGCCCCATTCATCATCAGGATAGCCCAGCGACGCGAACACGCGCTTGCCGACCCGGAAGTCGGCATGGCCGTGATGTGCACCTTCGATGACGCCGGGAAGCGCGAGCGCGGCCCGGCGAAAGCGAGCTGTCGACATGGTGCCTCGCCGGTCGCCTCACATCGTCCGCTGTGGTGCCGTTTGCAGCAATTGCCGGACCTGCTCGGTGTAGAACTTTGCATTGCCGGTGGTGCCGTGGCCGCGCGTGTCGGTGCTCGCGGGGATGAGGTACAGGCGCGCGTTCTTGATCCGCTTCATCGCGGCGTCGGTGACGCCGGTCTCCGGCGGATTGCGCTCATCGTCCGCGGAATTGATCAGAAGCAGCGGCGCATCAATCTGCTCCAGCTTTTCCGCGGGGTTGTAATCGTGCGAGGCCTCCCACTGATAGACGAAGTCGTTGGCATCCGCCGTCACGGGCGTTCCGAGCCGATCGTCGACGATCTTGTCGGCCTTAGCCGCCGTCGGCGCCTGTGACTGATAGGCCAGCGTTCCGCCGATGCTCGCGATGCCGTAAGTGACGATGGCGTATTTCATCATCCGCGGCTGGCTCGTGTAATTGCCGCCATTGTAGTCGGGATCGTTGCGGATGGTGTCGAGCATGATCCGCCGCAGCATCCAGTTGCGCGCCGCCATCTCGGTGGGCTGGCAGGCCATCGGCACCAGCGCATCCATCGCCTTCGGATATTTCTCGCCCCACAGCCAAGTGTGCATGCCGCCCATCGAATTGCCGATGACCAGCCGCAAATGCTTGACGCCGAGGCCTTCCGTCACCAGGCGATACTGCGCCTCGACCATGTCGCCGTAATCGTATTTCGGAAAGCTCGTCTTCATCCCGTCGGAGGGCTTTGACGATTTGCCGTGGCCGATGCCGTCGGGAATGATGATGTAGTATTTCGATGCGTCGAGCGGCTGGCCAGGGCCGAACATCTCGCCGGCGAAGGCGGGCGTCAGCATGCTCGCGGCCGAGCCACCCGAACCATGCAGCACCAGCACGGGCTGGCCGGTCGGCTCGCCCACGGTGGTGTAGTGCAGCCGCAGCTCCGGCATGACTTCGCCGGTGTGGAACTTGAAATCCTTGGCGATCCAGTCGCCTTGTTTCGGTGCCGGATAATCGGCAGCCATGGCAGATACCGAGATCGACAGAAATGCGGCCGTCAGCACCGCGCACGAAGCTTTCATGGTTCTCTCCCCGCTGCGGCCGCTTTGATCCGGGCCGCTTCGCGCGCGATCTTAGCAGCGTCGCTCCGGGGATCGAGAGCGGATGCACGGCCGGGCGCCAAAACATTTTCCTGGATGGTGCATCGCGCAAGCGGAATATTTTCGCCGGCAGGCAGAACCAGGTGGCCGGCTCATTCGTGCTTGAGAAAGCCGAGCGCGTACCAGCCCCAGTAGACCCTGTGGCGCTGGATCAGCCCCTTGTCGATCTCCATGATCTCGACCAGCTCCATCTGGTCGCCATCGGGAGAGACGCGCGGATATTCCCAGGTGACGATACGGCCGTCCGTGAAGAAGCCTTGCTTGAAGCGCTTTCGCTGCGGCGGATTGGTCTGGAACACGCGCGCGATGAAGGCACGCAAGTTCTCCCTGCCTTCGACGATGCCAGTCGGGATCTTCATGAGGTGTTGGACCAGCGGGCTTTCGATGGATGCAGCATCGGCATAGAGTGCGAGGGCTGCTTCGAGGTCCTTGTTGCTGAGGGCTTCGTCCCACAGTTTGCAGATGCGTTCGGCATCGCTTTGGCGTGCTTCGTCGATCATGATGTAATCCTCTGGATTCGGGCGACATCTTCGAAGGATCGCAGAGGACGGCTCGCCAAAGTTTCACCCAATTCTGAAATGACCGGCCTTGGCGGGATTGCGACGAGATGACGTCAGGCCCAGATCAGGGGCAGGAGTATTTGATGGCGGTCACACGGCGGTCAGTGCAGTCAGGATTTTCGCGGCTCACCGAGGCTTTGAGCGATCCCGCGCGCGAAGCCATGGTCAGTGCCCTTTTCGGTGGCAAGGCGCTGCCCGCGGGCGAGCTGGCATCGCTGGCCGGCGTGTCGCCGCAAAGCGCCAGCGCGCATTTGCAGAAGCTGACAGAGGCGCGCCTGCTCTCGGTGTGGCAGCAGGGGCGGTTCCGGTACTATCGGATCGCAGACGATGAGGTGGCGGGCCTGATCGAAAACTTGGTCAATCTCGCCGTCAGGACCGATCACATCGAACGCACGCGAGGCGCGCCGACAGAGCTCCGGCGCGCGCGGACCTGCTATTGCCATCTCGCCGGCCAACTCGGCGTGGCGCTGCGGGACGGTTTGGTGCGCCGCGACCTGATCGCGCTGCGCGGCCGGGAGGCCGCGCTCACCGAGCAGGGCTTTGCCTGGTGTCATGCCGAGGCGATCGACTTCAGGCCGGGCCGTGATCCGCACATGCGCCTCTGCAACGATTGGACCGAGCGCGTTCCGCATTTGGCAGGCCCGTTTGCCAATGCGATCCTGAAGCGGTTGATCGAAACGCATGCGCTCGCGCCGTATCGCATTCCACGTGCGCTTCGTCTCACGCCGAAGGGGCGGGCCTTCTTCGCGCGCCTTGGCGTCTCCATCCCGTTCTGACTCGCCGTGTCCGCGACGCCCGGATGGCGATGACAGAGGCGGACCCGGCATGTAGCATTGGGCCCGCGCCGATCGTCCTTGAACAGACGTGCCTTTCAGAGGAGCCGAGGAGAAACTCATGTGCCGCAACATCAAGACGCTGTTCAACTTCGAGCCGCCGGCGACGGAGGACGAGATCCATGCCAGCGCGCTGCAGTTCGTGCGCAAGCTCTCCGGCTTCAACAAGCCCTCGCAAGTCAATGAGGAAGCCTTCAACCGCGCCGTGGCGGAGGTGTCGGACGCCGCGCGCCGCCTCCTCACGTCGCTGCACACCCACGCGCCGGCGCGGGATCGGGAGGTCGAGGCGGAGCGGGCGAGGGAGCGTTCGCGCCTACGCTTCGGCTAGCCGTTCCTTGGCTGCTGCTCCGCGCATGGGCATGCTGCTACGCCAGGACGATTCATCCTCTTGAGCGAGGCTCGAGTCCCGGGCGCGGCGGCTAGTCCTTGCCGTGTTTCCTCTTTTTCTTCTTTTTCTTGCGATCGTCCTTTTCGCTATCGTCGCCGTCGTTGTCGACGATGGGATCGGCTTCGTCCTGCACGGCGGCTTCCAGCGCCGCTTGCTCGGCGGCTTCCTGCTCGCGCTGGCGGCGACGTTCGTCCCAGGCATCGAAGAGCTGCTCCAGCCATGGCAGCACCTGCTCGATCGAGGGCAACTGACCGGGCGGACCTGCCTCGCCGCGTGGGCCTTGCGGCCCGACCGGCCCCTGCGGTCCGGCTGGTCCGCGTGGCCCGGCCTCGCCCTGCTTGCCCTGCGGACCGGCCTTGCCTACCGGTCCGGCCTTTCCAAGCGGACCGGGCTTGCCTTGTGGCCCCGGCTTGCCGCGCGCGCCGTCCGGCCCGCGCCGGCCCGGATGCCCCTGTGGCCCCGGCCGTCCCGGCTCGCCCTGCCGCCCCTGAGGTCCTTGCCGTCCTTGCCGGTTCTGATTGTCTGCCACACCGCTGCTCCCTCTACCGGAAGCAAGCTACTTAGCGGCGTTTGACGACAGCAGCAATTCTGCCCGCGCAGCGCGTCGGGCTTGGTCAACATCAATTGGCAGCACGAGGCGCTTTTGCGTGGCGTCACGTGCTAGTCGTGATACGCCGGCACCTCGATGCCGGAGGCCGCATAGAGCCTGATCTTGTTGCGCAGCGTGCGCACCGACAGACCGAGCACGCGGGCTGCGCGCGTGCGGTTGCCGTCGCAGCGGGCGAGCGTCTGAAGCACGAGCTCGCGCTCGACCTCGTCGACGGTCGCGCCGATCAGCAGCGGAACGATCTGGTTTGGGGCAAGGAATTGCGCGCCCTGCGGCGTCGCGACATGAACAGTGGTCATCAACACACCTCCCGACCAACGCCCGCTTCCATCATTGGAAGCGGATCGAGAACAAACGACCCCCAAGCCGTAGATCTACGGTGGGCGCGTTTGGTTAACGATTGGTTAATTGCCGGGGCAGCACACCAATTGACCCCAGGAATACCGCGAAGCCGCCGCGATTGGCACGGGATGCATAGCGATGCGGGCCGATCTCGCGCCACAAAGCAGGTGTCATGCCCGCGGAGGCGGGCATCCAGTACGCCGCGGCTTCTCCGTATTCGTCACTGTCTCTGGAATACTGGATCGTCCGCTTTCGCGGACGATGACACTGCACAAGTGGCGAACGCGTCGCTCCGTCACACCGTCCGATACCCGCCGTCCACCATCACGATCGTGCCCGTGACGTAAGCCGACAGATCCGACGCGAGGAAGATCGCGGGGCCGACGATGTCATCGGGCTTGCCGGTGCGCCCGAGCGGGGTGTGATCGACGAAGGCCTGCACCAGCGCCGGATTGGTGGCGCGCACAGTCGCGTTGATGTTGGTCTCGATGAAGCCCGGGCCGATCGCGTTGACGCGCACGCCTTCCTTGCCGAGCTCGACCGCGAGCGCCTTGGTGAAGCCGAGCACGCCATGCTTGGAGGTGGTGTAGGCCGCCGAGCTCGGCGTGCGCAGATGCACGAAGGACTGGATCGAGCCGATATTGACGATGCGGCCCTTGCTCGCGCGCAAGGGGCTGAGGAACGCTTGCGTCATGTTGAAGACGCCGTTGAGGTTGAGCGAGATGATGTCGTTCCAGTCCTTCGCCACCGTCTCGGTCCCGGCGGTGAAGGCATTGCGGCGGGTGATGCCGGCATTGTTGACGAGGATCGACACCTGTCCGACCTTGTCGGCGACCTGCTTTGCCAGCGCAAAACAGTCCTCGCGCCTGGTGACATCGAGCGCAAAGCTCTCGGCTTTGCCGCCTGCTTTTTGGATCTCCGTTGCGGCTTCCGCAACCGTGTCGGCATTGACGTCGAGCAGCACGACCTGTGCGCCTTCGCGTGCGTAGCCCGCCGCGATCGCCCGGCCGATGCCGGATCCTGCGCCGGTGACGACCGCGATGTGGTTTGCGAGCAATGCCATGACATTTTCCTCCCGGATTCGTTTCGAAGTTTCATGAAAGGCTAACTCGAAATTAAGGGGTCGGAAACGGCGACCTTGGCATACTGATCTCTGTTGCTAAACGTTGCGCGCATGATGGAACGACTTGAACCTTGGAAAATCGCCCTCGAACGCCTGCGGTCGGCGGACTCTGCCGACTGGGCGGAGGCGGGCCGGCTCGTGGCCGAGATCGCGCGGATGAGCACCGACACGATGCTGCGCCAGGCGGCCGAGCAGGCGCTTCCGGTGCTGCGCCAGGCCGTGGACAATGACGATGACAGCGTCACGCTGGCAGCCCAACGCCGCGTCGGCGTGATCCTCGAGGTCATCCACGATCTGACCGCGCCGCGCTTCGGGCGCCGCAACGCGCTGCCGAAAAAGCTCTCCAACGAGGAGCGCGCCCGCAGGACGCTCGGCCTGCCGCTCGCCGTGCAGCTCACCTGCGAGGACATCAACCAGGCCTATCGCCGCGCCGCCAAGGGCATGCATCCCGATCAGGGTGGCAGTGCGCAGGCCTTCATCGACCTCGCCGCCGCGCGGGACATCCTGATCCATCCTGGCGCGCACAAGGACGCGGGATAGCGACAAGCGAGATCTTGTAGATCTTGTAGGGTGGGCAAAGGCGCATTTGCGCCGTGCCCACCGTGCCGCCGATCCCGGATTCTAAGCGGTGGGCACGCTTCGCTTTGCCCACCCTACGATGCCTGCGCTCGATCGCGATTTTACCAGGTGCAGTGGCCGTTGCGCAGCGCGTGGTCCTTGACCGCGAGCGCATCGACGAAGGTCGGAACGGACGCGCTGACGCGGGCGTAGTCGGCGGGCCACGGCGTGGACGGGATGCTCTCATCCCAGATCTGGCAGAAGCCCGTGTCCTGCCAGCGGATCAGGTGATAGCCGGCTTCGGCCGGGCTTGCGGCGATGAAGGCGGTAGCGGCAAGACAGGCAGCAGCGCACAGCATGGAAATACGACGCATGGATCAGCTCCTTAAATGAAAGATGTGATGCACCTCCCGACAATGATGGGGAGGGTGGCGCGGGACGCTGGGGGGAGTGCGCCCCGGACAAGACGTGAGTAGTTCCGCAAGCTGATCAGGTTCAAACCGCGCGCGCAGGAAATGCTGGAATTTGGCCGGAAAACGCAGCGTTAACGCGTGAGGTGCCGCGTTTCGATCGCTGTCGCGTTACACCTGAGCCAGACGGCGCGACCGGCCAAAAAGCGAAGGCGGGCTGCGCGCGCAACCCGCCTTCCAGTTCGATCCGCCTCGTCGTTGGCTTAGAGCGTGCAGCGGCGCTCCGCGCGCAGCTTGATCTGAATATCCGAAGCGGCCGCGAATGTCGGGAGAGGCTTGCTCACGACCTTGTAGGTCGAAGCTCCCCACTCGAACGGCTTGTACTTCAGGTCCTCGTTCCAGACCTGGCAGATGCCGGTGTTGTCCCAGCGGATCACGTAATAGCCGACCTTCGCCGAGGCCGGTGCGGCAAAGGCGGACGTGGCGATGCCGGCAGCGGCACAGAGCGCGAGAACGCGACGCATGAAGTATCTCCTTGTGGGGAAGGGTGAACCGAAATTTCGTGCGGCAAAAGCAGGTCCGTTGCAAGCCGGGGAGCGGCCGTTCACGGACATGTCAGACGGAGTCGGGCACTTGGTTTGGCCGCGTGCCCGGCAAGCCACACGCGCTGAGCGCGGCTCACTTGGCCAGCGACGCCACCGCCTCGATCTCGATCAACATCTTCGAGTTCGGCAGGGCCTGCACCACGCAGGTGGTGCGCGCCGGATAGGGCGGCGGGCCGAACGCGCCGGCATAGAGCGCGTTCATCGTCGCGACGTCGGAGGCGCGCGTCAGCAGCACGTTGACCTTGACGAGATCGCGGAACGTCGCGCCGGCCTCGGTCAACACACGCTTGATGTTGATGACGACGTTGCCGAATTGCGCTTCGAAACCGTCAGGCAGCGCGCCGTCGGCATCGAAGCCGGGAATGCCCGAGATGAACAGGAGATCGCCGACACGCGTGGCGAACGACAGCGGCGGCGCCTTGACATGCGGCGGGGGCGCAAAATGCTGGATCGGCATGGGTCACCTCGGATCAGGACGGTCGCGTAACCCGCATGAGCGTAGCGACATGCGGGACGGTTGCAACCGCATTCGCTCCCGGCGCCTGCGGAGGCCGCGATCTCGCGCCCAACAAAAATCTCGAAAACAACCCCATGCAAAGTAGAAACGCCCGCCCGATGCATGCTGCCGGTGACGTCGTGTAGGCATTTGACAGGTCGAGCAAAACCGCAACAGACGCTGTCATGGCGCCGATGATCGTATTGCTTCGCCTTCCGTCGCGCTTGTCCGCCGAAGCTTCAGCATAGGCGGATGCGGGGAGAGACGTTTGACACGTCGGGCAAAACAGCGGCACGATGCAATGATGCCACTGAGGATCGCGAAGCTTCGCCTCTCCCCGCCTGCGGGGAGAGGCCGCATTTCATCGAAATGCAATGCGGGTGAGGGTAGCTTCCGCGAGTCCGTTGATCACCGCAATCGTGGATGGAGCCCCTCACCCCAGGCCTCTCAGAGCGAGCGAAGCTCGTCTCGGCCCCGTAAGAACGGCGAGAGGGAGAGAAGTACCCCAATCATTTTGCCGCCGCGATCGATTGGATAGATTTGCCTCGTCTGATTCGATTCCAGCCTTGAAGAACAGCCTCCGGAGCCCTCCATGAAGATCGCATCCACCTTTCGCGCCGCGCTCGTCGCCATCGCCGCTCTTGCCGGCCTCTCGACCGCGGCCCAGGCCGACAGCGGCACGGTGGTGCTGACGATCTACAAGGCGGGCTGGATCATCGGCGGCTCCGGCGGCTCGGGCGTCCTGAACTTCCGCGGCCGCTCCTATGCGCTCTCGACCGGCGGCCTCGACTACGGCCTCGTCTTCGGCGGCTCCAGGACCGTGCTGCGCGGCCGCGTCTCCAACATCTACCGCCCCTCCGACGTCGCCGGCGTCTACGGCGCCGCCGGGGCCGGCCTCGCGGTGGGGGCCGGCGCGCGGGCCATCGTGCTGACCAACCAGAAGGGGGCCGTGCTGGAGCTCGCCGGCACGCAAGTCGGCCTCATGGCGAACGCGGACCTCAGCGGTCTTGCGATCACGATGCGGTAACAGCACCGGTGTCTAGGGTGGGTTAGCCGATCACGAGCGCCGTCGTTCAACAGGCGATGGCGCGAGGCGTAACCCACCACGCCACAAGCGACAGACCATCCGCCGCGAGAGAAGAGGTGGGTTACGCTTCGCTAACCCACCCTACGATTTTCCGACCGCCGCATGAATCCTCGCGCAATGCGCGACGAGATTCTCGTGGGCATCGACGAACGCCTTCAGCGGCGTCGGTATCGGGAAGAAATAGATGTTGGCGACGAAGCCGTAGATGCCGGCATCGATGCTGGTCGGCATCGCTCCATGGACGAAGCCGTGCGCGGGCACGATCTCGGCCAGCACCTTCAGGTCAGTGAGGCCCCGCGCGTAAGCCTGCTCGGGCGTGTAGCGGCCGATGCCCTGGAAATGATAGCGCTGCGCGTTGTAGGCCTTCGCCCTCTCCAGCCCCTCGGCATTGATCCGCGGATGCTGCGCGATGAAGGCGTCGCGGAACGCCGGAAAGTAGCGATCGTCCTGCCAGCGCGAATACGACATCACCCAGTAGAGATCGTCGAGCATGCGCGTGACCAAATGATTAGTCCGGCGCTGGTCCGGCGAAAGCGCGGCATCGATGGTCAGGCGATATTTTGCGATTGCGTGCGCGATGATCGTCTCGCTGTCGCCAATGGTCTCGCCGTTATCGACGACATAAGGAAGCTGCCTGCGCGGCGCGGCGGAGGCGTCGAACACGTGCTCGTGCACGAAGGGCACGCCCGCCAGCTTCAGGAAAGCGTAGACCTTGAGGCCATAGCCGTTGTTGTCGGCGACACCGAAAAGTTCGGGGTAGGAGTAGAGGGTCAGCATGGGCGGCGCTCCTCAACCGGGTAACTCCAGGCCAATCATACAGGATCGCCAAGAAAAATGATCCGCCGCCTGTCGGGCGCCCGGCCTCCCGTTCGTCCTACGGGCAGGCCCGCGCCTGTCCGTCCCATCTCAAACCCGAGGATTCCCGAAACATGACTTCCATCACGCCGTTTCTCTGGTTCGACAACAACGTCCCGGAAGCCGTCGCTTTCTACAAATCGGTGTTTCCCAACGCCAAGGTCGAGACCGTCAGCGACTTCATGGCGGTGTTCGAGCTGGAAGGGCAGCGCTTCAACGCCCTCAATGGCGGGCCGCAACACCGCTTCAACGAGGCGGTGTCGTTCTTCATCAGCGTCGAGACGCAGGAGCAGGTGGATTATTTCTGGAGCCGGCTCACCGCGTACGGCGGTGAAGAATCCAGGTGCGGCTGGCTCAAGGACAGGTTCGGCCTGTCCTGGCAGGTGATCCCGACCGCGCTCGGCCGCTACCTCGGCGACCCCGACCGCACCAAGGCGGGTCGCGTCATGCAGGCCATGATGCAGATGAAGAAGATCGTGATCGCGGATCTGGATCGGGCGTATGCGGGGTGAGGCGGCGGGCGTGACCGCGTAGAGTGGATTAGCCGCTCACAAAGCGGCGTCGTGTTTTTTAGCACCGTATTGCCAAATCCACGGTGTCGTCACGGCGAAGGCCGGACCCATAACCCCAGGAAGCGGTTTGGCGAAGACTCGTGGTCCGGTACTGCGAACATTCGCAACTGATGGATTCCGCGGTATGGGTCCCGGCCTTCGCCGGGACGACGGCTAAGTGTGGGCGTTGCTGCTAACCGACCCTACGCTGCAATCCACGCCGCAAGGTCACGCCACGGCTCCAGCGTCCAATGGCCGGACGCGGCGCCGGATGGGGAGGCGAGCACGAACACGTCGGGAAATTGCGCGTCAGCCTGCTGCCGCCCCAGCGAAATCACGCCGGACGGCCTGCCATAAAACAGGCTCGCCGCCTTCTTGCTCGTGAACGCAATGGTCCTCGGGCGATACTTCTCGATCTTGGCCCTGAAGCCCGGCACGTCGATCGATGCTGCCTCGATCTGGCGATCCATCCCGGCGCCCGACTTGGAGAGATCGGTGAAGCCGATCCCGAAATCTAACAGCGCCGCGAACTCACTCGGCTGATAGCGCCGCGGTGTGATCCCGGCCTCATGGATCGCCCGCCAGAACCGGTTGCCGGGATGGGCGTAGTAGTGCCCATCCCGCGCTGATCGTGTGCTTGCGGCGGTACCGACGAAAACGAGGCGAAGGTTTTCGCGGAGCTGGTCCGGGAGTCGTTCGAGCGTCGTGTCAGGCACCTCACAGCGCCCGATTGCTCTCCTTCACCTTCTCCGCATCCAGATACACGTTGCTGCCCATCTCCTTGAACTTCTCGCTCATCTTCGCCATCCCATCCTCGATGGTGCCGGCCATCGATGCGCCGACGGCGGTCGGATCGTTCAGCGTCGCGGCGTAGTCGCGCACGTCCTGCGTGATCTTCATCGAGCAGAACTTCGGGCCGCACATCGAGCAGAAATGGGCGACCTTGTGGGCTTCCTTCGGCAGGGTCTCGTCGTGGAAGCTCTTTGCGGTGTCGGGATCGAGGCCGAGGTTGAACTGGTCGGTCCAGCGGAATTCGAAACGGGCGCGCGAGAGCGCGTCGTCGCGAAGCTGGGCGGCCGGGTGGCCCTTGGCGAGATCGGCGGCGTGGGCGGCGATCTTGTAGGTGATGACGCCGGTCTTGACGTCGTTGCGGTCGGGCAGGCCGAGATGCTCCTTCGGGGTGACGTAGCAGAGCATGGCGCAGCCGAACCAGCCGATCATGGCAGCACCGATGCCTGAGGTGATGTGGTCATAGCCCGGCGCGATGTCGGTGGTCAGCGGCCCGAGGGTGTAGAACGGCGCCTCGCCGCACTCCTTGAGCTGCTTGTCGACGTTGATCTTGATCTTGTGCATCGGGATATGGCCGGGGCCTTCGATCATGACCTGGCAGCCCTTGTCCCATGCGATCTTGGTGAGCTCGCCGAGCGTCTCGAGCTCGGCAAACTGCGCGCGGTCGTTGGCATCGGCGATCGAGCCCGGGCGCAGGCCGTCGCCGAGCGAGAACGAGACGTCATACTTGCGCATGATGTCGCAGATCTCGTCGAAATGGGTATAGAGGAAGCTCTCCTTGTGATGCGCCAGGCACCACTTGGCCATGATCGAACCGCCGCGCGAGACGATGCCGGTGACGCGATTGGCGGTGAGGTGGATGTACTGCAGGCGGACGCCGGCGTGGATGGTGAAGTAGTCGACGCCCTGCTCGCACTGCTCGATCAGCGTGTCCTTGTAGAGCTCCCAGGTGAGCGCCACCGGATCGCCGTTGCACTTCTCCAGCGCCTGGTAGATCGGCACGGTGCCGATCGGCACCGGCGAGTTGCGCAGGATCCATTCGCGGGTGGTGTGGATGTTGCGGCCCGTCGAGAGATCCATCACGGTGTCGGCGCCCCAGCGGATCGCCCACACCATCTTCTCGACCTCTTCCTCGACCGACGAGGTCACCGCCGAGTTGCCGATGTTGGCGTTGATCTTGGTCAGGAAGTTGCGGCCGATGATCATCGGCTCAAGCTCGGAGTGATTGATGTTGGAGGGGATGATGGCGCGGCCGCGCGCGATCTCGCTGCGGACGAACTCCGGCGTGATGAAGGCGGGCACCGAAGCGCCGAAGCTTTCGCCGTCGGCAAGTGCGCCCTCGGCACGTTCGAGCTGCTGCTTCCGGCCGAGATTCTCGCGCTCGGCGACGTAGATCATCTCCTTGGTGATGATGCCGGCACGGGCGAATTCGAGCTGCGTCACCTTGTGGCCGTCGAGGCCGCGCAGCGGCTTGTGATAGGCGCTAAACGCACGCGCGGCCTTCTCGGTGGAGACGCCGCCATTGTCCTCCGGCTTGATCGTGCGGCCCTCATATTCCTCAACGCCGCCGCGCTCCAGCACCCAGGCCTTGCGGTTGCGGGAGAGGCCGGCGTTGACGTCGATCGTCACGCTCGGATCGGTGTAGGGACCCGAAGTATCGTAGACCGGCAGGTTCGGCTCGCCTGCGCCTTCGGAGAGAATGATCTCGCGCAGCGGCACGCGCACGTCAGGCGCGGCCTCGGGCGTCGCAAAGATCTTGCGCGAGGAGGGCAGCGGGCCGGTGGTGACGGCGGGCACGGTCTTTTTCGGGTTGGAGCGGATGTTCATGGGATCCTCCTTTAATTCGTTGGCATCGCTGCACGAGAAACAAGTACCGCTGTCATCCCCGCGAAGGCGGGGATCCAGTATTCCAGAGGCCGTGCCGTAATACGGAGAAGCCGCGGCGTACTGGATCGCCCGGTCAAGCCGGGCGATGACGGCAGAGCGTGTGGGGCAAGAACAGGCATCACGCCGCCTCCACGGAAAGGCCGAGCCACTGCCGCACCCGGGCATCGGGATCGGCGTTCTGGGTGACGTCGCTGACGACGGCGATGGAATCGGCGCCTGCGGCAAAAATCTCCGCGGCGTGCTCGAACTTGATGCCGCCGATCGCGACCAGCGGGATGTTGCCGACGCGCTTCTTCCATTCGGTGATCTTCGGAATGCCCTGCGGCTCGAAGCGCATCGACTTCAGCGTGGTGAAGAAGATCGGTCCGAGCGCGACATAGTCGGGCTTGACCGCGAGCGCGGCGGCGAGCTCGTCGTCATCGTGTGTGGAGACGCCGAGCGTCAGCCCGGCCTCGCGGATGGCTTTCACATCGGCGTCGGCCAGGTCCTCCTGGCCGAGATGCAGATGCTGCGCGCCGGCGACGATCGCCGCACGCCAGTAATCGTTCACCACGAGTTTTGCCTGCGTGCCCTTCGTCACCGCCAGCGCGTCGCTGACGATCTGGAGCGCGTCGGCGTCGTTGAGGTTCTTGGCGCGCAACTGAATCGTACCGACGCCGAGCTTGGTCAGGCGCTCGACCCATTTGAGGCTGTCGACGACGGGATAGAAGGGATCAGGATACGGCATGCCAGAACGGGGTCCCAACGACAGGGGTGGAGGGGGAGGCGAAGTCGCGGGCGTCCATCAGCCCGGCCTCGTAAGCAGTGCGGCCGGCCTCGACGCCGAGACGGAAGGCATTGGCCATCGCGACGGGATCGGCGGCCTTTGCGATTGCGGTGTTGAGCAGCACGGCGTCGTAGCCGAGCTCGAGCGCCTGCGCCGCGTGGCTGGGCGCGCCGAGACCGGCATCGACCACCAGCGTGATATCCGGCAGCCGCTCGCGCAGAAGCTTCAGCGCATCGCGGTTGGTGATGCCGCGGGCCGAGCCGATTGGCGCGGCCCATGGCATCACCACCTTGCAGCCGGCATCGACGAGGCGATTTGCGACCGAGAGATCCTCGGTGCAATAGGGGAACACCTCAAAGCCGTCCTTGATCAGGATGGTGGCGGCTTCGACGAGGCCAACGACATCGGGCTGCAGCGTGTCGTTGTCGGCGATCACCTCGAGCTTGATCCAGGACGTAGCAAACAGTTCGCGCGCGAGCTTTGCCGTCGTCACCGCCTCGCGCACGCTGCGGCAGCCGGCGGTGTTCGGCAGCACGGCGACGTCGAGCTCACGGATCAGATTCCAGAAGGCGTCCCCGGTCTTGCCGCCGGCCGCTTCGCGCCGCAGCGATACCGTGACGATGCCGGCGCCAGATGCGCGGATCGCCGCCTGCATGATCGCCGGCGAGGGATACAGCGCGCTGCCGATCAGGAGGCGGGAGGCGAATTGCTTGCCGTAGAAGGTCACCATGTTCGAGGTGTCTCCTCAAATGTCGCTGTCATCCCCACGAACGCGTGACGGTTGGTGTCGCTGCAATTGGAGCAGTCATCCCCGCGAAAGCGGGGATCCAGTATTCCAGAGGCCGTACCGTAATACGGAGAAGCCGCGGCGTACTGGATCGCCCGGTCAAGCCGGGCGATGACGCCGGAGTATGTGGCCTGCGCGAGCGACGTGGGGAGAGTGTGTACGCTCATCACCTCACCCTCCTTGCCGCGGCGTGATGATCTCGATCTCGTCGCCGGCCTTGAGCTCTGTCTCGGCCCAGCGGCTTTTCGGGACCACATCGTAGTTCAGCGCGATCGCGAAATGCGTGCCTTCGTAGTCGAGCTCGGCCAGTAGCGCGTCCACGCTTGCAGAAGTCACCT
This sequence comes from Bradyrhizobium sp. ISRA430, assembly GCF_029909975.1. Taxonomy (NCBI): domain Bacteria; kingdom Pseudomonadati; phylum Pseudomonadota; class Alphaproteobacteria; order Hyphomicrobiales; family Nitrobacteraceae; genus Bradyrhizobium; species Bradyrhizobium sp. ISRA430. The sequence goes on along the minus strand of NZ_CP094516.1, from coordinate 3,504,915 downwards.
CGCGTTGCTCGCCGTTGATTATCAAACGCATTGGACGATCACCCGCATTGCATCACCTCATTGTCGATCTGGCCGCGCTCGACATAGGCGAGCGTCAGTTCGGCTAGCGCCGGTGCGATCAGGAAGCCGTGGCGGTAGAGCCCGTTGATCGCGATCCTGTCGCCGCGAACACCAATGCGCGGCAGGTTGTCAGGATAGGCGGGGCGAAGGCCGGAGCCGAATTCGACGATGCGGGCCTCGCCGAAGGCCGGATGCACCGCATAGGCCGCGCCGAGCAGCTCCAGCGCGGAGCGCACGCTGACGCCGGTGTCCTCGGCCTCGATCGAGGTTGCGCCAAGCATGAACAGGTTGTCCTCGCGCGGAATGACGTAGAGCGGCCAGCGCGGATGGATCAGCCGCACGGGGCGCGCAAGCTGCACCTCGCTGGTCTCGATCAGGATCATCTCGCCCTTGACGCCGCGCAGCTCCGATTGTTCCTCGCGCGCGGCGAGGCCGCGGCAGTCGATCACGATGCCGTCGAGATCTTTGCTGCTGACGTCGCTGGAAAACCTGATAGTGCCGCCGGCGGCGCGGATGCGCTCGTGCAGTTTTGGCAGCACCCGGCGCGGCTCGACATGGCCCTCGGTCGGGAAGAACAGCGCCTCGCGGAAGCGGCCCTCGAGTGATGGCTCGAGCGCGGCGAGGCCGGCGGCATCGAGCCGCCGATGGCCCTCGGTCATCCGCGCAAAGCGCTCGAAATCGTTGCGCTCGCGCGGATGCGCCACGACGAGGGAGCCGTTGAACGGAGTGTCCGGCAGTTCGCGCCGCCAGATATCGAGGGCGCGCAGGCCGAGCCGGCTGATGATGGGCTCGGCGACCTCCGCCTCGCAATAGGGTGCGAGCATGCCGCCGGCCCAATGGCTGGTGGAGTCGGTCATCCCGGCGTCACCGCGCTCGTGTAGAGTCACGGTGTGGCCGGCCTGCGCGAACAAAAGCGCCTGCCAAGCTCCAGCAATGCCTGCGCCGATGATGGATACCGGAGAATCCGGTCGCTTGGTGGTCTGGTACATCCCTGTCCCTTCGCCGGCATGACCCGGATCAGGTTCAAAGGGTCACCGCGGTCCTGGGCGGATTTGCCCATTTAGCGGTATCTCAGCTCCTCCTCGGAGCACCCCTCGGAACGGCTCTAATGTATGCCAGTGACGGCCTGTGTCAACGCACTTGACGGGAACCTCTCGTGCCCCGGTCGCAGCGCTGGCCGCGCCGCTTTGCGCGGCGTGGTGCGCTGCTGAGCCGGGCTAATTGTTTTGTTGATGGCGTAGCAGCGCACCGGACGATGCTTCGCATCGCCGGGAACGCTGTAGCGCGTCCGCGAGACGAAGGTTACTTCAGCTCCTGCGCCCGCGCGTTGCGCACGCCCTGCGCCAGCTTCCGGTGCGGCGGCGCGCCGAACATCGGCTGCGGATTGCCGTTCGGCTCGAGCAGGGTCTCGCTGCTCGCCTGTTGCACCACCTGCTGGTGTTGGTCTTGCCGCTGCCGCTTTGCGGCATAGTAATAGCCGCCTGCATAATAACGAATGGCTCGCGCGTGATCGCCATTGGCGGCGTGATAGGCACCTGCGAGATATTTTACGGCGTAGGTGAGATTGGTGTTGGGGTCGCGCAGGCCGGCGGCATCGCCGGTGTAGCCGACCCCGCGGGCGGTCGCGAGCTTGATCTGCATTAGCCCGATCGTGCCGCCGCGGCCGATTAGGCTCGGCTGATACCGGCTCTCGCGCATGATGACGCGGTGCACCAGCGCTTCCGGCACGCCATTGGCGCGGGCATGCGCTGCGACCATCTCGGCGTATTCGCTTTCACCGGCATTTGCCGTCTGCGCCAGCATCAATCCGGCCGCCGCGAGCGCAGCAATATAAAAAATTTTCATCGAAACGTTCCTCGGCACAATGAACCTGCGCCCGGGCGTTAGGCCGCGGGAACGCGGCGATGATGTGGCGAAACGTCCCGATCGGGCGATTTTGGCCGGTTCGTCGTTTTTACGACTTAAACCTATGTTAAGGGTGCGGACGGCGGAGCGCGTTACGCGACAGACGGCGGAGCGCGTTACGCGACAGCAGGCCTGTCTGGTCGCGCATCCGCCCAAAAACGAGTAGTTGAGATCAGCAATACGGGAGGACGTCCATGACAAGAGCAGACATCGGCGACATCCCCAAGCAGAACCCCTGTGCACAGTGCGGCACGCCGATCCCGTTTCCGGACTGGATCGAGCCGGGCGAAGGGCGCGTTTCCTATCTCTGGAAGTGCAACGTCTGCGGCTATCGCTTCGAGGCGGTGGCGATCTACGATCACCACGCGGTCGAGCATCCGCCGCTCGCCGCTTAAGCTGCTCCTTACGCCGCGAGCCGCGGCTGCTGCCACATCGGCAATTGAATCCGCACGATCAGCCCGTGCGGATCGCGATCGTGCAGTGACAGCTCGCCGCCATGCGCGAGCGCGATCGCGCGCGCAATCGACAGGCCAAGCCCGAACCCGGTCGAGTCGTCCATGGTGCGCGCGTCGTCGCCGCGCACGAACGGCTCCAGCATCTCCTGCTTGCGCGCATCCGAAATGCCGGGGCCGTCGTCCTCGACATCGATCCTGAAAAGGGTGCTCTCGACATCGAGCCGGATCGTCACTTCGGCGCCGAAGCGCACCGCATTCTCGACGAGGTTGGTGATGCCGCGGTGGAGGTCGTCGGGACGTGCCGCGGCGGTTGCCGATGCCGGGCCGTCATAATGCACGACGTGGCCCATGTCGCCGAACTGGTCAGCGATGAGCTGCAGCGTGCTCGCGACGTCGACCAGCGTCACCGCCTCGACCTTGCGGTCGTTGCGCAGCAGCGACAGCACGGACTCCAGCATCGAGCGCATCTGGTCGAGATCGATCAGCATGCGCTTGCGGTTGCCTTCGTCCTCGATGAACTCGGCGCGCAGCCGTAAGCGCGTGATCGGGGTGCGCAGATCGTGGCTGATCGCCGCCAGCATCCGGGTGCGATCGGACATCAGCCGTGCGATCCGCTCATGCATGCGGTTGAGCGCGCGCGCGACCTGGCGGATCTCCTCGGGGCCGCGCTCGGGCAGCGGCTCGGACGTCCCGTCCAGGCTGAAATTCTCGGCGGCCTTGGCGAAGGACGACAGCGGGGTCGCCAGCGCACGCGCCGCCCACAGCCCGAGCACGGTGACGCAGATGAAGGCGGTCATCAGCGTCATCAGCCACGGCCCGCCCCAGAACCACGGCCGCGGACCGTTGTCGACGCGGCCCGCGATCATGGTGCCGTCGGGTAGCTCCACGCCGACGCGATGCATGCCGCCGTCCGGGGCGAGTTGCACCACCTTGTAGGCACGACCGAGATGACGGCGCATTCCGTGCAGGTGCGCACTTTCGCTGTCCTCGACTATCCTCGCCGTGCCGGGCGCCACCGTCTCGATGCCGAGCCTGGGGAACGCGCGTGTGAGATCGCTCATGAGGCGCGGCCGCTCGCTCCCGCTTGCGGACGCGAGCAGCAGCGCGGCGTCCGCAAGCTGATGGCCGCCGTCGGGCGGCGTGTCGGGGCGGTCCGGACGGCTGATCAGGAAGGCGGTGGTGACGACGAGATGGAGCGCAACCGTCGAAGCCAGGACGAGCGCGGCGATCTGTCCGCCGATACCCTTGAGGTGGAAGAACCCGAACGGATTCATGGCCGACGTTCCCTTTAGTTGCTCAGGGGCGTCGTGACCGCTTCCGTTCGCATTGCTTCAGTTCTTATTGCTTCAGTTCTTGGCGTGAACAAATAGCCGCCGGAGCGGACCGTCTTGATGATGGTCGGGTCCTGCGGATTGGGCTCGATCTTGCGGCGGATGCGACTGACCAGCACGTCGATGGAGCGCTCGAACGAACCGGTGTTGCGCCCCTGTGTGAGGTCGAGCAGGCTGTCGCGCGAGAGCACGCGGCCGGGCCGCTCGCAGAATGTCCTGAGCAGGTCAAACTCGGCGCTGGTCACCGCGACGCGCGCGCCCTCGGGATTGCGTAGTTCGCGCAGGCGCAGGTCGATGCGCCAGCCCTCGAAAGTCAGCGTGCTTGCGCCTTCGATCGAGCTTGCGGCCTGGGCCGCCGCCTGGCGGCGCAGCACCGCGTTGATGCGGGCGAGCAGCTCGCGCGGATTGAACGGCTTCGGCAGGTAGTCGTCGGCGCCCATCTCGAGGCCGACGATGCGATCGACGTCCTCGCCGCGCGCGGTCAGCATGATGATCGGCGTCTGCGCCTCCGAGCGCACCTTGCGGCACAGGCTGAGGCCGTCCTCGCCGGGCAGCATGACGTCGAGGATGATGAGGTCGACGCGGTGGTCGGCCATGGCGCGCGACATCTCGCGGCCGTCGCTGACGGCGGTGACGTTGCAGGCGTTGTTGCGCAGGTACTTCGCAATCAACGTCCGGGTTTCGCGGTCGTCCTCGACGACCAGGATGTTGGGCGAGGGAATGGCCATGTCCTCTGTTTGTCCAAGATTCGGGCCGAATGGCGAAGATTTTTGTTTCAGTTTGTTTCCGGCTGGCCTGCTCGCAACACCCGGCAACAGCCTGGCCGGTGACCGGCAAGATCTCGTTAAGACCGTTAACCATACCGTCAAGCCGTCGCGCAAGATACCGTAGAAACCCCGGAGCCATCATGAGCACGATCTCGTCGCTCGCAAGCAGCAGCTACCAGTCGCCGCTACAGCGGCTACAGCAGGAATTGCAATCGGAAGTCTCCGCCGGCACGATCTCGTCGTCGGATCAGTCCGCACTCTCGACGGCGCTCAACGACATCGACACGGCGCTGCAGCAGAGCCGCGGCAGCGACGAGTCCAGCGGCACGCGGCCGTCGAAGGACGAGATGAAGTCGAAGATCGACGACCTCATCTCCAATGAGGTGTCGAACGGGACGCTGACCTCGGACCAGGCCGACGAACTCAAGGGCGTGTTCGAGGCTGCCTTCGCCAAGGGCCCGCAAGGCGCCGGCGCTCCGCCGCCCGGCCCGCCGCCGTCGGATGACGGCTCCTCCGACCAGTCCTCGTCCACGGACTCGACGAGCGGCACCTCAAGCGACCAGACCACGGCCGAGATCCTCCAGCAATTTCTCCAGGCGCTGCAGCAGGCGCAGTCATCGACATCGTCCTACGGCGCCTCCGGCAACGCGACCAGCTCGTCGAACGGCTCGCAATTCTCCGCACTGCTGATCGACTACAAGAGCTGACCTGAGCGACGCAGGTCGGCGTTCCTCGCCGCGATCTCGCTTCTTCCCAGGGCGCATGATCGTCGGGGAACCGTGCGTCACGAACGTTCAAGACACAGGAACTTTCATCGCAACGCAGCGGCAAATGACAGTGCATGCGACGAAATTGCCGCACGTTCGGAACTGCGACTGCGCAAGGCTGTTTTCTCCACACGAGTTTTCTTGCTGAAGGAGAGGACACATGTTGATCAAATCGATCGCGGCCGGCCTCGCCGGGACCGCGTTGCTTGCGACCGTCGCGTTTGCACAATCGCCGACCGCCACCGGCGACAAGGCTCCGACTGCGTCCGCGACGACCACATCGGCGTCGAACGAGTGGCGTGCATCGAAGATGGCAGGCCTGAGGGTCTATAACGACTCCAACGAGAACATCGGCTCGATCAACGACCTGCTGATGGACAAGAGCGGCGCCATCAAGATGGCCGTGATCGGCGTCGGCGGCTTCCTCGGCATGGGCGAGCATCTGGTCGCCATACCCTACGAGAAGCTGAAGTTCTCCGAAGAGGCCGTGGCCTACAACACCGGCACCGGCACGAGCCCGACTGGTGCCAAGCCCCCGGCCTCCACGACGACGGGCGCTGCAACCGGCACCGACAAGACCGCTGCGGCTCCGGCCAAGTCGTCGAAGTGGTATCCGGATCACGCCGTGTTCAACGCGAGCAAGGACGATCTGAAGAACATGCCCGAGTTCAAGTACTCGGAGTAATGCGGCTCGGCTGATCGCCAAAACCAAGCACGCCCGGTTTCACCGGGCGCGCGATCGTGTCTCTTCGTCATTGCGAGGAGCGAAGCGACGAAGCAATCCAGAGTTATTTCCGCGGATGCATTTCTGGATTGCTTCGCTTCGCTCGCAATGACTGAGAATTATCCTTCACTCAATGCCCGTTCACCAGCGGGCAGCCACCCTTGTCGAGCGGGCGGAATGCCTCGTCGCCGGGCACGGTGGCGATCTGCTTGTAGAGATCCCACTCACCCTTGGACTCCTCGGGCTTCTTCACCTCGAACAGATACATGTCGTGGACCATGCGGCCGTCGATGCGGATCTTGCCGTTCTTGGCGAAGAAGTCGTTGATCGGCGTCGAGCGCATCTGCGCCATCACCTTGGGTGCCTCGTCGGTCTTGATGGCGTCGATCGCCTTCAGATAGTGCATCGTCGCCGAATACAGGCCGGCCTGGATCATGGTCGGCATATGTCCGACCTTCTCGTTGAAGCGCTTGGAGAAGGCCCGCGTCTCGTCGTTCATGTCCCAGTAGAACGCGTCGGTGACGATCAGCCCTTGCGTCGCCTTGATGCCGAGCGAATGCGTGTCGGTGATCTCCTGCAGAAGCGCGATCATCTTCTGGCCGCCTTGCGTCAGGCCGAACTCGGCCGCCTGTTTCAGCGCGTTGGTGGTGTCGCCGCCGGCATTGGCCAGCGCGACCACCTTGGCCTTGGAGGCCTGGGCCTGGAGCAGGAAGGAGGAGAAGTCGGACGAGTTGAGCGGATGACGTACGTCGCCGAGCACCTTGCCGCCGCTCTCCTTCACAACGTTGGCGGCGTCGCGCTCCAGCGCCATGCCGAAGGCGTAGTCGGCGGTGACGAAGAACCAGGTGTCCTCGCCGCGCTTGACCATCGCCTTGCCGGCGACGTTCGACAGTGCATAGGTGTCATAGGTCCAGTGCACCGTGTTGGGCGAGCATTGGGCGCCGGTGATGTCGGACGAGCCGCCGCCGGAATTGATGTTGATCTTGTTCTTTTCGCGCGTCAGCGCCGAGATGGGCAGCGCCACCGACGAGGTGGGCACGTCGAAGATCGCGTCGACCTTGTCGTTGTCGTACCAGTTGCGGGCGATATTGACGCCGACGTCCGGCTTGTTCTGGTGGTCGGCCGCGACCACCGCGACCGGCTTTCCGGCGACCTTGCCACCGTAGTCGGCAACCGCCATCTCCACGGCGGCGAGCGAGCCCTTGCCGGTGGCGTCCGCATAGAGGCTCGACATGTCCGTGAGCACGCCGATCTTGACGACGTCGTCGGAAATCTGCGCCTGCGCCGTGCCGCCCGTTGCGGCGATGGCGAGACCGGCCGCGACTGCGGCGAAGAGTTTGTGCATGGTTGTTCTCCCTTGTGCGTTGTTGTTTGGGCTTCGTTGCGGGCCGGTTCTAGCCGCAATCCGCCGCTCCAGCTAAGCGATCCACGCCGTAGCAGAATGCAAAAAGGGAAGGGGGCGACGGTGTTCACCCTTTTCCCTTTTGTGGGAGAGGGTGGATCGCATCGAAGATGCGATCCGGGTGAGGGGCTCTTTCCGCGAATAATCCATTTGCAGTGCGCGCGCGGAGAGAAGGCGGTTACTGCAGCTTCGACACGTACACGTTGAGCGAGCCGCCGGCTTCCGCGATCACGCGCAGCGTCTTGGAATCGAAGGCGATGTCGGCGAGCGTCAGGCTGTCGATCTTGGCCTCGACGCGCAGGCCGTCATCGGTCTTCTGGTAGTCGGCGATCGCGGCGGCGATCTTCTCGCGCGCGTTGGCGGCGATCGGCTTCAGATCGAGCGTCGCCTTCTGCACCAGCGCCTGCTGCATGTGCGGCACCACCGCGCGCGCGGCTGCACCCAACAGGCCGAACGCCGCCTCGGACTCCATTGCGAGCTGGATATCGGCAAGCCGCAGCGTCTGCTGCGCCTGGTCGAGCATCGGGCGGCCCCAGATGTGCACGGTCGCTTCCGCGCCGAGGCCGAACCAGCTCTTCTTTTCCTTGGCACGCACCAGGAGCGAGATCAGGAGCCGGTCGCCCGAGGGGACGACGTTGACGCTCTTCACGGTGACGTCGACCGGGCCGGAGCCGTCCTCGGGATAGGTGTGCCCGACCATCTGCGCGGCGACGAGCTTGTTGATCTCGGCGAAGGGCACGTCGATCGGCACGCCGATGTTCACGCCGGTGCCGGTCGGCGGCACGATCGAGATCTTGTCGGGGAACGGGCAATCGGGCTTGGTCTGTGCCGCGGTGACGCGCGTCTCGGCTTCGAGGCCGAGCAGGAGCGTCACGGCCTTTGCATCGACGCGCGGCTGTGCGGCGATTGCACGGATCGGCTTCATCTCGAGCCACAGCGGCGGCAGCGCGGCGGAGGAGCCGGAGCCCTGCAGCGGGATCGAACGGCATGCCTTGGCCCATTGCGCCTTCGCGTTCTCGCGCAGGCTCGGATCGTTGCGGATACGCTCGGCGGCGGCGTCGAGCTGCTCGTCGACGGTCTTGTCGATCAGCGGCTTCACCTGCGCCGGCACGTTGACCTTGGCTCCGGCGACCGAGAGGTTGGTATCGCCGAGATTGACCTGGGCGCCGAGGTTGGGCTCGAGATGCCAGGCCGCCGCGAGCTTCGGTCGCGAGGTGATGACCACGTTGCCCTTGATCTCGGCGCTGGCATTCAGGTTCTTGATGTTGACGGCGCCGATCTGCTTTGCGGCATTGCCGCCGAGCACGCTGCCGAGCGCCTCGCCGAGCGCGCCGGTCGCCTTCGACGACAGCGATCCCGTCACGTTCAGCTTGCCACTGAGCGGCGTCGACAGCGTCAGCACGTCCTTGTCGCCGACGGTGGAGATCGGCCCACGCATCGCAGACCAGCCGATGTCGGCGTTCTCCAGGATCTGCGAGATCGGATTGTCGGCCTTGCCGGCGAAATTGCGCGGCGCGGCTTTCTCGGCCTGTTCCCGGATCGCCGACAGCGCGATGGCCACCGGCGCTACCACGATCGAGCTTTTCGAGACCGGCGGCAGCGGTGGCAGTTGTGCGACCGCGGGCGCCGGCCCCGTCGCGGGGGACGACAGCCAGTCCATCGCCTTCAGGCTGATGAAAAACGACGCCGCGATCACGGCGACGGCGATCAGCACAGTCTTCAAGTACAACGTTGGTCGCATCAATCCCCCAAGCCACCCCGGGGCTGGAGTCTACAGGGCAGACGAGGAGGCCGCTAGAGCGCATGGATAGGGTGGAATTGGGGCGAATGATGAACGGCTGCGAACGCGCCGGGTAATCATCGCGTCATCGCGGCGCGCCACGCTTGGGACGGCGGACCGCTTTCACGTCGCCGCGGCTTCCGCCACCGCAGAAGAGGCGATCGCCGCCATCGGATTCCAGCCCCGTGACGACCGTGCCGGCGGGCATATCGAGCTGCTCCAGCACGCTTCCCGTTTCGGGATCGATCCGCCGCACGTCACTTTCATCGTTTTCCCAGGTGCCATGCCAGAGCTCACCGTCGACCCAGGTGACTCCGGTCACGAAGCGTTTGCTCTCGATGGTGCGCAGAACCGTCCCCGTTTCCGGATCGACCTGATGGATTTTCCGCTCACGATATTGCCCGACCCAGAGCGAGCCCTCGGCCCAGGCAAGTCCGGAATCGCCACCGCCGCCCGGCGCGGGGATGGTGGTGAGCACCTTACCCGTCGCGGCGTCGATCTTCTGAATGCGATCTTCGGCAATCTGGAACAGGTGCCGGCCGTCGAATGCCGTTCCCGCATGTGCGGCGACATTGAAGGAGCGTGCGATCTTGCCGCTTGCCGGATCGACCGCATTCAACTTGTCGCCGGACGCGAACCAGACATGCGCGCCGTCATAGGTGACGCCGTGCACACTCTCGACGCCTGCGAAAGGCCCGTACTCGCTGATGATTTCGGCGGCTGATCGCTTCATGTGCTTGATCCCTGTGAGATGATCCATCCTACGTCTTCAGCAGCGGCCCCGGGAGTAACAAGCCTGTCGGGAAACCCGGGACAGGCGGGGTCATCCAGCGGCGCGCCCGCCCGTGCCCGAACGACTGTACCTTGTTCGACCTCGCGAGCTCGTCGAGCGCCCGCTGCACCGTACGCGGGCTCGTTCCAAGCGCCAGCGCGAGCGCCGAACTCGACCAGGGCTCGCCATCGGAGAGAAAGGCGAGCACGGCAGCGTGCTTTTCCTCGACGGGCCGCGCCAGCACGATAACCTGCCGCGTCGTGCGCGGTGCCAGCGCATAGCCCTGCTTCGTCGCGCTCACATTGACCAACGTCTTGAGCTTGGCGCGGAGCCGACCGATCTCGACCCGCAACCGCGCGCGATGCGATTCATCGACATGCCGCGCCTGAAACGCGCCGGAAATGAGCGCTTCGCGCGATACATCCGCCGGCCATGCCTGCGCCAGGATACGGGCAAGCGCGAACAGGACCGGCCGCGTGCCGAGCGAGACAATGCGACCTTGCCTGCGTACGGTATGATGGAAGGCGTCCACGACAAGCGCGGCCGAATTTGCCACCCCCTCGACCTCTGCGAGCAACAGCGGACGCTCCTTGCCCCGGGCGATCAGACGGGCCGCCGGCGTGTCGAGAACGAGATTTGCGCTTTCGACTTCGGCCGAGAGCGCAGGGATGCCTGCAAGCTGGGCTGCGCGAGCCGCGCGGCCGAGCGCCGCGCGCGCGACTTTCGTCCTCAGGCGCCGAAATGCGATGCCTGCGACCACGAGCTCGTGGACGACCTGCGAGGCAGGCGGGAGCGGCGTAGTGCCGAGCCCGGCCATCGTGAGCTCGGCCTCGTCGAGGCGCCCGACGAGAAGAAGGCGGCGAGCCTCGATGTGACCTGCATGGGCGGCATTGACGAGATCGCCACGACTTTCGAGCGTGGCCCGCGCCGCCGCGAGCGTCTTCGCCGGCCAGTTCAGGTCGCGCAAGACGAGCGCGACCTCGGCTTCGGCAACGATGCATCTTGCGCGCGCGACGGCCTCTTTCGGACCGAAGGCGCGTGCGGCGCTCCGCAGCAGCGTCTTGGCCCGCGCGAGATCGCCGAGCTGCGCCATTGCGATGCCGCGTAGCGCGAGCGAAGGAGCATCGTTGCGCAACGCCACGCGGTTGAGGGCGCCGAGCGGATCACCGGCGTCGAGCGCACGCGCCGCGGCGGTAATCAGCGACTCCATTGCAATCCCGCCAAACTTGTTACTCCCACCGCGCGACCGTCCGGTGCCACAAATAGCTCACGACCGACAATGTGCGGTGAGGGGCGAGCGGACTTGCGTCTGTCACAGCGAGGCGCGGGCCGATCGCCCAATCGAGAGGTTTGGAGAGCCATGACGACATCAGTTGAAAACGGACGAAACGACAGACCGCCTGCCATGCACACACCGCCGGTGGTATCGCCGCAAGACTGGGAGGCAGCCCGTCAGCAACTGCTCGTGAAAGAAAAGGCACATACCCGCGCCCGCGACGCCCTGGCCGCCGAGCGGCGGCGAATGCCGTGGATGGCGGTGGACACGTACGCATTCGACGGGCCCGGCGGCAAGGTCAGTCTGCTCGATTTGTTCCAGGGCCGGCGGCAGCTCATCGTCTACCGCGCCTTCTTCGAGCCCGGGGTGTTCGGCTGGCCCGATCATGCGTGCCGTGGTTGCTCCATGGTGGCCGACCAGGTCGCCCATGTCGCACACCTGAACGCCCGCGACACCACCCTTGTCTTCGCCTCGCGTGCGCCCCAGGCCGACATCGCGCGGCTGAAGAAGCGGATGGGCTGGACGATGCCGTGGGTCACCATCACGGACAGCTTCGATGCCGACTTCGGCGTCGACGAATGGCATGGCACGAACGTGTTCTTTCGTGACGGCAACCGCGTCTTCCGCACCTACTTCATCAAGAGCCGCGGTGACGAGCAGATGGGCGGCACCTGGAATTACCTCGACATCACGCCGCTCGGCCGGCAGGAGGTGTGGGAGAACTCGCCGGAGGGCTATCCCCAGACCCCGACCTACAAGTGGTGGAACTGGCACGACAGCTACGTCGAAGGCGCCGCGCCCGACAAGAAGTGGGTCGAGGTATCGGATGCCGGAGAGAAAGCATTCCGCGACGAAGCTGCGGGCACGAATACGTGACCGAGGCCTATCCCGTCAGCCCGGCCGCCGGCGCCAGCCGTGATGGCAAAAACGCCGCGGCCGTGCACGACCTCGCCAGGTGGCTGGGTCTCGCGGCCACGCCGACCTTCGCCATCATGGCCTTCCTGACCGCCGTTCTCGGCGGCCCGACGGACATGCTCTGCTCCGCCGGGCACGGGTCGGCGCTCGGCGGGATGGTGCCGATGTATCTCTTGATGAGCGCGTTTCATTCCTCGGCGTGGCTGAAGCTGATCTCGGACCAGCGAGGCGCTAGCCGCGGGTAGGCGCGGATGGCAACGATCATCAGCGCAAAACGAAACGGTCCCGGTGTCGCCGGGGCCGTTCGCATCAGCGCAGCTTCTGCCCGAAGACCTCCTCGAACAGGCCGAGCATGGCGGCCCAAGAGCGACGGTCTGCTTGCCGCGATTCAGTACCCTCATCCTGAGGAGCCCGCCATAGGCGGGCGCCTCGAAGGATGATGAGACCCACGCGTCGCCGACTCGTGGAGCTCAGCAAAAGAGCTCAGCAAAATCGCCGCGCATGAAAGCTTCCTTCTTGGCGCGGCTCCATTTCTTGGGTTTGCGTTCGCATTCGATCGCGTCGGTGATCCGATCGAACCATTGCGAGAAGACCAGCGTCACGGCCCTGCGTGACTTGGTGTAGCCGCCGAATGTGCCGGCGTTGTGCTGTGCAATCCTGAGCTCAAGCTCGGTCCGCGTCGTTCCGATGTAGTAGCTGCCATCCGCGCATTTGAGAATGTAGAGGTACGCGCCTTCGGCCGTCATGCCCGCCCCATCCTTCGAGACGACCGCTTCGCGGTCTCCTCAGGATGAGGCTAACTGGCGATCGCGATCTTGGGCAAGTGCCGCCGGTGTCAATTTGCGCGCTCGTCTGCTTACCGCTGCTCTGACGCCGATTGCAGATAGGCGACCACCTTGGCCGCTTCGTCCGGGGAAATGCCGCCATAAGGCTGCATCTTGTTGCCCGACACGACCTCGTCCGGCTTGACGATGAAGCGCGCGAGCTTGTCCTTGTCCCAGACGAAGCCTGCATCCTTCATCGCGGGGGAGTAGTTGTAGTCCGGCAGCGAGCCGGCCTTTCGTCCGACGATCCCGTTGAGATTTGGGCCGAGACGATTGTCGCCCTCCTTCACGGAATGACAGGTGCGGCAAGAATTGTTGAAGGCCTGATGGGCCGCCTCATCGGTGGTCGCGGTTGATTGCTGCGCGACAGACCCGGGCGCTGACAGCCACATCAATCCGACGGCAGCAATCGAGCACGCCCATCGGCTTCTCAGCACTTGCTGGCCGGGTTGCATCTGCGCCTCCCTAAGATCGCGCGTCTGCGTCTCTGGCGATGTTGCTCAGAGAACTCCATGCAAACGAAAACGGCCCCGGTGGGTTCCGGGGCCGTTTGCGTCACAATGTCCTGTCGCTTACCGCGTCGCGCTGCCGAGCTCCGCGCGGCGTTCCGTCATCGGCCGCACCACGACCTTGGCGCCGACGCTGACGCGAGAGTAGAGATCGGTCACGTCCTCATTGGTCATGCGGATGCAGCCGGAGGAGACGTGTTTGCCGATCGTCTCGGGGGCGTTGGTGCCGTGGATGCGGTAGATGGTGCCGCCGAGATACATGGCGCGGGCACCAAGCGGATTGCCGGGACCGCCGGCCATATGGCGTGGCAGATAGGGCTGGCGGGCGATCATCTCAGGCGGCGGGGTCCAATCCGGCCACTCGGCCTTCTTGGTCACCGACTGGATGCCGGACCAGGTAAAGCCATCGCGGCCGACGCCGATGCCGTAGCGAATGGCCTGGCCGCCTCCGAGCACGTAATAGAGATAGGTGTTCGGCGTATCGATGATGATGGTGCCCGGCGCCTCGCGCGTCGCGTAAGCAACGGTCTGGCGGCGGAAGCGCGCCGGCATCTCGACCTGATCCTGATCCTCGGACGGCGCGGCCTGATAGGGCGTAGCCTGGTAGGGCTGATACGGCTGGGCCGGCTGCGGCGCGGTCATCGGCGGCAGCGGCTGGAAGAAGGGGAAGAGCTGCACGGGCGCCGCCTTGGCGGGGCCGGCGAACGCGATCGCGGAGATCGCAACTGCGCCAACGGCAACGGCGCGCGAATACGTCTTGAACGTGTCCAGATTGAACATTGATCGCCCCTGTTTGCTCGGTGTTGTTGATCACCGCGGCACCGCTTCCAGTGCTCCGTTGCCCAAATCACTAACGGAAAGAAGTTTCGGGACGTTTGCGCTGAAAATCGAAAACGGTTTCGTCGCGGCAAGAATTGTTTCATGACAGTTTCGTGGCTGCCGCGGTCCCAATCCCAACAAAACATTCTGCCGACACTTATGTGACGTCACACGCCTGAAATATCCTTCGTTGAAGGTCGCTAGCCGAGAATCATCAAACTCTCGGGATTTTCCCATGCGGGTATTAATCGCGACTGACGCCTGGCATCCGCAGGTTAACGGCGTGGTCCGGACGCTGACTTCGCTCGCGGGCGCCGCCAAGGCGCTTGACGTCGATATCGAATTCCTGACCCCCGACGGCTTTCCGTCATGGCCGCTGCCGACCTATCCAGGCCTGCGCGTCGCGCTGCCGAGGGCCAAGGAGATCGCGCGGCGGATCGAGAAGGCGGCGCCGGAAGCCTTGCATATCGCGACCGAAGGCCCGATCGGCTGGGCCGCGCGTGCCTATTGCCGCCGCAACCGGCTCGCCTTCACCACCTCCTACACCACGCGCTTTCCCGAATACGTCTCGGTGCGGACCGGCATCCCGGCAGCAGTCGGCTATGCCGTGCTGCGCCACTTCCATGATGCTGCCGCCATGACCATGGTGGCGACGCCCTCGCTGCGCCAGGAGCTCTCCGCGCGCGGCTTCAAGCGGCTCGGCTTCTGGACGCGTGGCGTCGACACCAATTTGTTCAATCCCGACAATCCGGCACGGCTCGATCTGCCGCGGCCGATCTTCATGACCATGGGCCGCGTGGCGGTTGAGAAGAATCTCGAGGCCTTCCTCTCGCTCGATCTGCCCGGCACCAAGGTCGTCGTCGGCGATGGCCCGCAGCGGACACAGCTCGAAAGGAAGTATCCGGGCGTCGTCTTCCTCGGCGAGAAGAAGGGCGCGGACCTCACCTCGCATCTTGCCGCTGCCGACGTCTTCGTGTTTCCGAGCCTTACCGACACCTTCGGCGTCGTGCAACTCGAGGCGCTCGCCTGCGGCACGCCGGTTGCGGCCTTCCCGGTCACGGGTCCCAAGGACGTCATCGCCGATCATCCGATCGGTGCGATCGACCACGATCTGCGCGCGGCTTGTCTGCATGCGCTCACCATGTCGCGCGAGACCTGCCGCAACTTCGCGCTCGAGCGTTCCTGGGAGAACAGTGCGCGTCAGTTCGTCGGCAATCTCACCTCACTTCAGCCCAGCCGCTCGCTGCGCGCCTCGCCGGTGATGGCGCGGCGGCCGGTGCGCGGTTGAATCCCACCGTTTGAACCACAGCGAGAACCACATCGATGGCTAAGATCATGAACCTTGACGGCACCCACCAGCTTGACCTCGACCGCGGTACGGTCGAGCAGGCCTATGACCGCTGGGCGCCCGTCTACGACCTCGTGTTCGGCGGCGTGTTCGCCAAGGGGCGCCAGGCCGCGATCGCAGCGACCAACAAGATCGGCGGCCGCGTGCTCGAAGTCGGCGTCGGCACCGGCATCTCGCTGCCGATGTACGCGAGCAACGTTCGCATCTTCGGCACCGACATTTCGGAAGCGATGCTGGACAAAGCGCGCCAGCGCGTGAAGGAACAGAGGCTGAAGAACGTTGAGGGCCTCGCGGTGATGGACGCCGAGAAGCTCGAATTCCCCGACAACTCCTTCGACGTCGTGATGGCGCAATATGTCGTCACCGCCGTGCCGAACCCGGAGAAGGCGCTCGATGAATTCGCCCGCGTGCTGCGTCCCGGCGGCGAGCTGATCATCCTGACCCGCGTCAGCGCGGATGCCGGCATGCGCCGCTTCATCGAGCAGAAGCTGCAGCCAGTGGTGCGTCCGCTCGGCTTCCGCACCGCCGAGTTCGCCTGGTCGCGCTATGCGAAATGGCTCGCCGGCGCCCATGGCATCGAGCTCGCCGAGCGCCGCCTGATCCCGCCGCTCGGCCATTTCTCGCTGGTGCGCTTCCGCAAGGTCGAGGTCGCCAAGGCGGCTTGAGCTCTGGCTCACGCCTTCGCGTGCGTCATCGCGCCGCTGCGTGTCGTCACATGACAAAATGATGTTGTCACACGGCCTACATCGAATCTCTGTAAATCCCGAGCCCGAAAGCATTTTGGGGGAGACCATGATCAAGAATTACCTCGAGCATCTGCGCATCCAGCGCTGGGACGACCATCGCTACTACCACCACAGCCGCATCAATCAGAGCCTGCACTTCGTCAGCGCGCTGAGCTTCCTGTTCGCCTATGTCTGGATCTTCATCGATCCCGTGATCTCAGCGCTGGTCGGCTGGCTGGTCTCGATGACCTCGCGCCAGGCCGGTCACTTCTTCTTCGAGCCGCATGGCTACGACCACATCAACCAGGCGACGCATGAGCACAAGGAAGAGATCAAGGTCGGCTACAACCTGCAGCGCAAGGTGGTGCTGATGTCGATCTGGGCGCTGTCGCCGCTGGTGCTGTTCGTCGATCCGACGCTGTTCGGCCTGTTCAAGCCCTGGGCGGGCGCGACCGACTTCATGCGTCAGGTTGCAAAGATCTGGCTCGCAGTCGGCATCGGCGGTCTTCTGTTCCGCACCGTGCATCTGTTCTTCATCCGCGACGTCGAGACCGGCCTCGTCTGGATGACCAAGATCCTGACTGACCCGTTCCACGACCTGATGCTCTATCACAAGGCCCCGCTCGCCTTGATGCGCGGCGAGCTGATGGATCCCGGCCTGCACCTCAACCCCGAGCACACGCTGGGCCTCATCGGCGAGCCCACGCTCGAAGAGCAGCACGCCTGAGCACGCTGCTCGCACCAAACACTCCGATGTCGATAGGTTGCGTCATGCCCGGGCTCGTCCCGGGCATCCACGTCTTGGCACTCCCGCAGGACACTTCGGAGGTGACACAACCGAGCCGCATGCTCGCTTCACCTCTCCCCGTTTGCGGGGAGAGGTCGAATTTGCGCGTAGCGCAAATTCGGGTGAGGGGGAGTCTCCGCGAGTCCAGCTCTCATCGTGATTGCGGAAGCAGGCCCTCACCCCAACCCTCTCCCCGCGAGGAGCGGGGAGAGGGGGAGGAACGAGCGGTGCTTGCGGTGACGGAAATGACTTCAGCGCCCGAAGCGCTTGGCCAGCATCTCCTTCAGGATCTGCCGCTTGATGCGCTTGTTGGTGAGGCTCGGGTCGTGCCACCAGAAGCCGTCCGCCTTCATCTTCTCTGCCGCGCGGACGAAGCGCTCGGCAACCTCAGTGAAATCGGCGTCAGTGTAATTGAGGCTGAAGATCAGCCGGCCGGTGCCGACCCAGCTCAGCGACAGGCCTTCGGCGCGCAGATAGTATTGCAGCATCCAGTTGTAGCGGGACGGTGTGGTGTATTTCACCGTCCAGATCGAGGACAGGTTGGCGACGCGTACCGGCAGGCTGGCGCCCTCCAGCATCTGGTTGAGCTTTTGCGCGCGGCCGTTCCAGGTCTCCTCCAGCCCGTCATAGACGACGCGGAAGTTCGGACTCGCCAGCCGGCTCAGGAACTCGTCCATCGCCGTCATGACGTAGGGATGCGAGTTGAAGGTGCCGCGCGCGAAGCAGATGTCGGCGGGGCGGTCGTCGCGGAAGCGGCGCATCAGCTCCTTCTTGCCGCAGACCACGCCGACCGGCAGGCCGCCGGCGAGGCTCTTGCCGTAGGTCACCATGTCGGCGCGCACGCCGAAATAGTCCTGGGCACCACCGGCCGCGAGGCGGAAGCCGACGAACACTTCGTCGAAGATCAGCACGATGCCGCGCTCGGTGCAGACCTCGCGCAGCCTCATGAGCCACTTGGTGTATGCTTGGCGGTCGAAGTTGCCGCCGCGGGAAGAATCGACCAGCGCGGAATCGCCGGGAGCGTTGGCATTCGGATGCAGCCCCTGCAGCGGATTGACCAGCACGCAGGCGATGTCGCGCCGCGTGCGCAGCACGTGCAGCGTCTTCTCCGACATCTCGGCGAGCGTGTAGGTCTCGTGCGCGGTAACCGGGTTGCCGACGCCGGGCTGCACGTCGCCCCACCAGCCGTGATAGGCCCCCGCAAAGCGGACGAGGTGTGTGCGCTTGGTGTGGTAACGCGCCAGCCGCACGGCCTGCATCACAGCTTCCGTGCCGGACATGTGGAAGGAGACTTCGTCGAGGCCGGAGATCTGGCAGAGCCGTGCCACGTTCTCCAGGATGACGGGATGGTAGGGGCCGAGCACCGGTCCGAGCGCATGCGCCCGTTTTTCGGCTCCCTCGATGCACTCCTTATAGAAGTCGTTGCCGAAAATGTTGACGCCGTAGGAGCCGGTGAGGTCGTAGGAGACGTTGCCGTCGACATCCTTGACGGTGACACCGCTCGACGACTCCATGAAGGTCGAGGTGCCCAGGTGCTCGCGCACGAGGCGCGAGAACTGGAACGGCACGCGGTAGCTCTCGGTGAAGTTCAGGTCGGAGATCTTCTCCGCCGCTTCCTTTGTCATCGCGCGGCCCTTGGGGTAGCGCTCGGCGTAGAGGGCAGCGAGGCGGAAGAAGCCGTCCTTGCGTTGGCTTGCGATGTTCGCCGGCGCTCCGTCGCAGGCGAAGTAGTCGTTGCTATCGAACTCGTAGAACGGGATCAGCCGCGCCACCCGGCGCGACATCTTGGAGTGCCCGGAGAGCGAGCGGTGCTTGGCGCGGGACAGCTCGATCCGCGCCTTGATCTTCGGGAAGGCGGCGGCAGCGGACGCTGCGGCGGCCACGGACAAAGAGAGAATCGGGAGTGTCGTTTCCATGACAACAAGCGCTAACCTTACGAGCTGACAGATTCATGACAGTCAAAGCCCTCATCGCCTCTTTCACCCAGCAGGAAGACATCAATTTCCTGCTGACCAACCGCATCCCCCGCGCGGCTCTGACCCGCTTCATGGGCTGGTTCTCCAAGATCGAGAACCCGCTGGTTCGGGACGGCTCGATCGCGCTGTGGAAGCTGTTCTCCGACCTCGATCTGTCGGAGGCGCGAAAAGACCATTTCAAGAGCCTGCACGACTGCTTCACCCGCGAGCTGAAGCCGGGCCTGCGGCCGTTCGATCCCGATCCCGCGGTCGTCGCAAGCCCGTCGGACGGCATCGTCGGCGCCCACGGCCGGATTGCCGATACCGAGTTGTTCCAGGTCAAGGGCGCGCCCTATTCGCTGCTCGACCTCGTCGGCGACTCCGCACTGGTCGACCAGCACCGCAACGGCTCCTTCGTCACGCTGCGGCTGACTTCGAGCATGTATCACCGCTTCCACGCGCCCTATGACGCGCATATCGAACGCGTCACGCTCATCCACGGCGACGTCTGGAACGTCAACCCGATCGCGTTGAAGCGGGTCGAGCGCCTGTTCTGCAAGAATGAGCGCGTGGTAATCCGCACGCATCTCGCAACCGGCGAGGCCGTGACACTGGTGCCGGTCGCGGCCATCTTGGTCGCGAGCATCCGCTTGCATTTCCTCGACATGGTGCTGAACGCGCAGACGCCGGGACCAGTCAATTTCTCCTGCAACGTCAGCGTGACGAAGGGCGAGGAGCTCGGCTGGTTCGAGCACGGCTCGACCATCATCATCCTCGCGCCCGGCGATTTTACATTCTGCGACGGCATCGCCGAGGGCACGCGCATCCGCGCAGGTCAAGCGCTGCTCAGGCGAAGGTAGCCTTCAATCCGCCGTGTCGGCCGCCTATATCGTCCGCGGGGACGATTCGACGACACGACAGGTAACGAGTGATGGCGCGGGCGCCGGTGCTGGCGGCGGGTGGTATTGTGCTGCGGCGTGGCGTGACGCCGCTGGTTGCAGTCGTGCGGCAGCGCAAGCGCAATGAATGGGTCCTGCCCAAGGGCAAGCTCGATGATGGCGAGACGCCGAAAAAGGCCGCGCACCGCGAGGTACTGGAGGAGACCGGCCACGACGTCGCCATCCATGAATTCCTGGGCACGCTCGTCTACCAGTCGGGCGGACGCTCCAAGGTCGTGCATTTCTGGCGGATGGAGGCCGAGGGCGGTCCCGTCCGCAAGCTGACGAACGACATCAAGGCGGTCGACTGGCTGCCGCTCGAGAATGCGATCGCGCGCCTGTCGCGCGAATATGAGCGCGCCTTCCTGACTGAGATCGGCCCGATCGCGCTCGCCGCCGCCGGCCTCGCGACGGCCGATACAGAGGCCACGCCGCCGCTTGCTGCCGGCGATGTCGATGCCGCCATGCAGACGCTGACGGCCGCGGAAGCGGCATCCGTCGAGGAGCTGCGTCATGGCCTGTTGCAAAGGGTGAGAGCCTGGCTGCGCGGCGAGGCGTAAGCTCTTTTTACCGCGCCTGTTTGCAGGTGAGGAAAGCATCCGCAAGTTGGAGGGCTCGGGTAGCGCCAGCTCCTTCCAAGTCGTCATTGCGAGCGCAGCGAAGCAATCCAGAGTCCCCCCACGGAAGGATTCTGGATTGCTTCGCTGCGCTCGCAATGACGGAGGGGGAGCATGTTCACCTCCGCTCCTTCTTCTCCTTCGGCGCAGGCGCCGGCTTGCGCGGAGCGCCGGGCAGGCGCTGCTGGAGGTCCTGGCGCTGCACGCCGCCTGGTTGCTGAGCCGCGGGCGGTGGCTGCAATCCGCTGCGCGGCGTTTGCGGCTGCGGCGCCCTGCCGGGTTGCGGCGGAGTGGCGCCGCCGGGCTGCGAGGGGGGCTGTCGGTTGCGGGGCGGCTGGGCCTGCGGCGCGCCGCGCGGCTGCGTGCCTTGGCCGGCGCGTGGCACGCCTGCCGGTTGTCCCGCACCCTGCTGCTGGCCCTGCTGACCTTGGCCCGTGCGCGGCGTACCTGGCTGCACGGCGCCGCCTTGTCCTTGACGCTGTTGCGACGGCTGCGTGCCTTGCCGTTGCGGCTGCTGCGGGCCTTGACGGTTCGGCGTGCCCGGCTGCTGCTGACCCGGACGGTTCTGACCCGGCAGGCCGTTCGGACGCTGCGGCTGTTGTCCCGGCGCCGCCGGACGCTGTTGCTGGAGCGGCCGCGGGATGCGCGGGCTCGCGGTCGGATTGGCGCGGCGGAAATCGCGCTGCTCGGTGACGATCTGCCGGCCCGTGGTCTGCGCCAGATGCACCTGGGTCACAAAGGCGCGGTCGCGTGCGACCTGCTGCGGCGCGATCGTGATCGGTACCGCGGCAAAGCGCACGCCGCCGGGGCCGCCCGCGCCTGGCCGGATCGCAAACCCGCTCGATCCTTGCGTCAGCACGCCGAGCCGCGTGCCGCTGGTGCGGTCGTTGACATCGATATGTCCGACCCGGCCGTCAGCGTCCGGATAGAGCTTGATGTTGACGTTGTTCGCAGTCGCTCCCGTCGTGCTCGCGGTCGCCGGCACGTCGACGACGCCGGTGGTGCCGCGAATGCCGAGCGTCGCCGTCGGCGTCGTGATCTTCATGTCGCCGGTCTTGGCCACCGCCGCCGCGACGAACGCGACCGTGCCCTTGCCGATGTCGAAGATCGCGGCGTTCTGTTTGCCGCCATCCTCATAGACGTAATTGTCGATGGTGATCTTGGCGCTGGCGGAGAGATTGAACGTGGTGGAATCGTTGAAGGTGATGCCGAGCGAGGAGTTCGATGCCGTCTGCACGATGTCGTTGAGATAGATGTCGTCGCGCACCTTCAGCGGATAGGAGTTCTTGTCGCGGATCACGGTGGCGATCCCGGTCACGGTCGCGACGTTGCCGATCGGCTCCTCGGCAGGCTGCGCATCAGCCGCAGGTGTCGGCGAAGCGGCCGGGCTCGGGGAGGGCTCGGGTGCCGGCTGCGCCTGTGGCTGGGTTTGAGCCTGCGCAACCTCGATTGTATCGGATGCGAACGCGACACTCGCGCCGGCCAGCGGCGACGCCAGCAGCGCAAGCGCGAACACGAAGCGGCGCCAAGCCACCAAAAATGCCACTGATGAAGTCCCGGTGAGAACGCGAGGCGAGATCGACCGATTTCAGCCGGGGCCGGCTGAATGGCCGATGAACGTCTGTCGCACGGGATTATCGAACGTTCAAACCCACTCTCACTCCTCATGGTGAGGAACGCGCTCTTGCCCGCCTCTCGAACCATGCAGGCCCCGCTCTCCATGCGGGGGTCTTCTCGGGCAAGTCCGTGATGCGGTCGGTTGAAGGCCTCTAGATCATGCCGAGCACGATGGCGGCGACAAAGGCCATGGCAAGGTACGCAGTGACAACGCTCAGTCTTCCGACGAACGTCATGACGTTGCTCCCTGGGATGCTCCCGCTGATCGCGCCGATTTGCGCGCAACCAATATGGTTAACAGAGAGTCGCTTCTTGAAAAAGTAAGCCGTGCTGCCGCTGATCCAGCGTGCGCCCGCCCTGCATGGTTAAAGAAGGCTGAAATCAATGCGTTGAAGAGTCTTTAAGTAAATTCACCGAACGTGCGTGCATGACGCGCGGAGTTCGTTTGTATCTCGTCGGCTCCATCGTCCTTGTTTCGCTCGCGGGTTGCGGACGCGGCTTCTTCCAGGCCGAACGCGAACCGTGGCGGGCCGAGGCGGAAGCCGCGTGCCTGAAATCGGGCGCGGTGAAGGAGAGCGCGGACATCGTCCGCGTCGAGCCGATCTCCGGCCCCGGTGTCTGCGGTGCCGAATTTCCGCTGAAGGTCGCCGCGATCGGCGAAGCCTCGAGCAGCTATGGCTTTGCCGACGAAGTATTGCGCCCGCCCGCGAGCATCGGCAACCAGCCGCGCTGGCCGGTGACGCAGCAACAGTCGAGCTATCCGCCAAGCCAGCCTTATCCGACGTCGTCCGGGTATCCGCAGCGGTCGAGCTATCCCGAGAGCACCGCGCGCCAGCCGTCGGGCTATGGCGCATCGTCCGGCCCGGTCTCGCTGAGCGCGCCCGGCGTGGCGCCGCAGGAGGACGAGATCGATCTGCCGCCCGACGGCACCGATGCTGCGGGTGCTGCGCGCTACATGAACACGCCGAGCTATCCGGCGCGGCCGGCGGCACCTTATTCGCAGGCTCCCGCGCAACAGCCGCCGCCGCGTCTCGGTCCTGTGCAGGGCAATCCCGTCACAGCCGTCGGGCCGGTCGCAGTGAAGCCGACCGCGACGCTCGCCTGCCCGATCGTCTCCGAGCTCGACCGCTGGCTGGCCGATACCGTGCAGCCGTCGGCGACGCGCTGGTTCGGCCAACGCGTGGTCGAGATCAAGCAGATCTCTGCCTATTCCTGCCGCGGCATGAACGGCAATCCGCATGCCCATATTTCCGAGCACGCCTTCGGCAACGCGCTCGACATCGCCGCCTTCGTGCTCGCCGACGGCCGTCGCGTCTCGGTTAAGGACGGCTGGCGCGGACTGCCGGAAGAGCAGGGCTTTTTGCGCGACGTGCAATCAGGGGCGTGCGCGCATTTCACCACCGTGCTCGCGCCGGGCTCCAACGTCTATCACTACGATCACATCCACGTCGACCTGATGCGGCGCGCCAGCGGCCGCCTGATCTGCCAGCCGGCCGCGGTCTCCGGCGACGAGGTCGCCGCCCGCGCGCAGCGGCGCAATCCCTATGCGAACACGCGCGATCCCTACGTGACGGGCTCGCTCGGCCGCAAGAGCAAGCACAAGGTCAACGAGGAAGACGAGTTCGCCGATGAGTAGGGCGGGCGTGCGCGTGCGATCGTTGGATTGGGCAAGTCACTTTGCAGGTCGCGTCGAGGCAACTGGGGCCAGCCCCATGCAGTGCTGCACTTCGCCCGGCACGTTGTAGTCGCGCATGACGGGACGGCTGTCGCGCATGCCGCATGCCTCCCGCTGCACCACGAACATCCAAAGCGCGTGACCGGCCTCCATTACCAGGGCGCGCCGTGCTTGCCGCGTCGATGCCGGCGCATCCGAGGGCGGATGGCTGGCATCGAATTCGCGCAGCTTCGCGAGCGCTTGTTCCAGCGCGCGCCCCATCCGCCCGAACGCAGAGGCCTGCTCCTGGGCGATCTCATAATTGAGAACGTCGACCGGCGTGCGGAGAGGGTGAAGATCGCGGGACATGGCTTATGTATAGCGTCGCGGGGTACGCTAGCAATGACGTGGTTAGAGATACGCCCTGCGCTACGGCCGTGGCTCTCTCTCACTTCACTCCATACGCCGCCAGAAACATCCGCGTGGCGCTGTTGATCACCTCAGCCATGCGTTCCTCCGAGGGCGCGGGCGCGGCCTGGAAGATGAACGGCAGGAACAGCGAGGCCTTGCACACTTCCATGAATTGCGAGGCGGCGAGGTCGCAATCGTCGATCCTGAGATCGCCGGAGGCGACATGGGCCCTGAGATATTCGGCGAGCCGGTTGATGGTCTTGTCTAGCACGCGTGCGTAGTAGCGGCGGCCGACATCGGGCATGCGCTCGGCGATCGCCATCACGGTGCGGATCGCCGATCCGCCGCCGGGCCGGCAGAGCAGGTGGATGTAGGCCGAGCCGAACTCCTTCAGCGTGGTCTCGGCATCGCGCGCGGGATCGAAATTGAACACGACCTGGCCGTGCTGCAGCGCCTCCTCTTCGAGGATTGCCTCGAACAACGCGCATTTGTCGGCGAAATAGACGTAGAGTGTGCCTTTGGAGACGGCGGCCGCCCGCGCAATCTCGCCCATGCTGGCGCCGTCGAAACCGAGATTCATGAATACCTTGCGGGCGCCATCCAGGATCTGGCGCCGCTTGGAGCTGTCCTCTTCGGAGACAAGACGCAGATGTTCGCGATCGGCTGCAACCATTGGTTTAGGGTCTCGAAAGGTTTATCTCGGGGTCGTGGACGATGGCGGCCCAAGGAAAGGATTCGTCGCTACAGTCCTTAGGTGCGGAACAATCTATATTGACCGAACGGTTCGGTCAATGATATTTAGGATGGGCGAGAAGGGCGGGCCACCCGACGGCGCGTGCCGGCTCGCGCTTTTTCATTGGGGAGGCCTTTATGGCCGCATCGAGAGATCAGGCTGCCCGTGTCCTTCGTCAGGAACCGGCAGACCGACCGTTGGACCAAGCGCCGGACCATGCGCCGGAGCCGGGAGACGGGGAGGTCGCGACGGAACTGGCCGAGCAGTTGCGCTCTCACGTGGCCGAGGAAGTCAGGCGCCACACCGTCGAGGTGCCGGAGACCCCCGTGACCGACAAGCCGGCGCCGACCGCACCCGCGCCGCAGGCCGCAGGCGGCGCTCCCAGATCCGGCAAGCGCAAATTCGTCCTGATGGGCGCCGGCGTGCTGCTGGCGCTCGCGGCGGCGAGCTATGCCGGCTACTACGCGCTGGTCGGTCGCTTCTATGTCTCCACCGACGACGCCTATGTCCGCGCCAACAACACCATGTTGGGCGCGCGCGTTGCCGGCCACATCGCCTCGATCCTCGCCCGTGACAATACACCGGTGCATGCCGGCGACATCGTCATCCGCATCGACGATGGCGACTACAAGATCGCGGTCGATGCTGCCGCGACCAAGATCGCGACCCAGCAGGCCACCATCGACCGCATCGGCCGGCAGGTCGCCGCGCTCGACAGCCAGGTCGTGCAGGCCAAGGCGCAGCTCGTCTCAGCCGAAGCCGGCCTCAAGCGCGCCGATCTCGATTATGAGCGCCAGCAGGCATTGAGCAGCAAGGGCTTTGCCTCCCGCGCCACGTTCGAGACCTCGGAAGCCGGACGCGACCAGGGCGCCGCCGCGGTCAAGGCCGCGCAGGCCGCCTATGACGTCGCGATCAGCAATGTCGACGTCGCCAAGGCGCAGCAGGCCGAAGCGCAGGCACAGCTCGCTGAGCTCAAGACCACGCTCGCCAAGGCCGAGCGTGACCTCGGCTTCACCGCGGTGCGTGCGCCGGTCGACGGCATCTTCTCCAACCGCCTCGTCAACACCGGCGACTTCGTCGCGGTCGGCCAGCGTCTCGGCAACATCGTGCCGCTCGACGAGGTCTATATCGACGCCAACTTCAAGGAGACGCAGCTCAAGCGCATCCGCCCCGGCCAGCCCGTGACGATCAAGGTCGACGCCTACGGCATGCGCAAGTTCAGCGGCGTCGTCGACAGCATCGCGGCGGGCGCGGGCTCGGTGTTCACGCTGCTGCCACCGGACAACGCCACCGGCAACTTCACCAAGATCGTGCAGCGCGTGCCGGTCCGCATTCGCGTGCCGAGGTCGGTTGCCAGGCAGAACCTGCTCCGCGCCGGCATGTCGGTCTACGCGACCGTCGACACCAACAAGGGCGCGGCCGACGCCGACAGCGAAGTCGATCTCGACGATCCCACCATGATCCATCCGCAGTAGCGCGTCAGTGCCGCAGGTCTCGACCATGGCCAACGCCACCACTGCTTCGCCTGCCATGATGGTGGACCCCGCTTCGGAGCGCATCGCGCCGAAGCGGCTGTTCGCCTTCATCATCATGGTGTTCGGGCTGTTCATGTCGATCCTGGACATCCAGATCGTCTCGGCCTCCCTCAGCGAAATCCAGGCAGGCCTGTCGGCGAGCTCGAGCGAGGTCTCCTGGGTCCAGACCGCCTATCTGATCGCCGAAGTGATCGCGATCCCGCTGTCGGGATTTTTGTCGCGCGCTTTCGGCACGCGGCTGTTGTTTGCGAGCTCGGCTGCCGGCTTCACCGTCTCGAGCCTGCTTTGCGGCTTCGCCACCACGAGCGAGGAGATGATCCTCTGGCGCGCGCTGCAGGGCTTTCTCGGCGCCGGAATGGTCCCGACCGTGTTCGCCTCGGCCTACACTGTATTCCCCCGTTCCAAATTCCACATCGTCGGCCCCATCATCGGCCTCGTCGCGACGCTGGCGCCGACCATCGGGCCGACGGTCGGCGGCATCATCACCGACGCGATGTCGTGGAATTGGCTGTTCTTCATCAACGTCGTGCCCGGCATCGGCATCACCATCGGCGTGCTCGCGCTGGTCGATTTCGACGAGCCGCATTTCGAGCTGCTCGACCGCTTCGACTGGTGGGGACTGATCTTCATGGCCGGCTTCCTCGGCACTCTGGAATATGTGCTGGAGGAAGGTCCGCAATATGAATGGATGCAGGACACTTCGGTCGCGATCTGCGCCTGGATCTGCGCCATCTCGGCGATTGCCTTCTTCTGGCGGGTCTTCACGGCGGCCGAGCCGATCGTCAACCTGCGCACCTTCACCAACCGGAATTTCGCGGTCGGCTGCACCCTGCAATTCTGCATCGGCATCGGCCTCTACGGCCTGACCTACGTCTATCCGCGCTATCTCGCCGAGGTGCGCGGCTACAGCGCGCTGATGATCGGTGAGACCATGTTCGTGTCCGGCATCACCATGTTCCTGGTCGCCCCGCTGGTCGGCCGGCTCATGGCGTCACTCGATATGCGCTACATGATCGCGTTCGGCCTGATCGTGTTCGCGATCGGCTCCTACCAGATGACCTGGATCACGCGCGAGTTCGACTTCTACGAGCTCCTGATACCGCAGATCCTGCGGGGCATCGGCATGATGTTCGCGATGGTGCCGACCAACAACATCGCGCTCGGCACGCTACGGCCGGACCTGGTGAAGAACGCCTCCGGCCTGTTCAACCTGATGCGCAATCTCGGCGGCGCGGTGGGGCTCGCCGTCATCAACACCGTTCTCAACAACCGCACCGACCTGCACATCACGCGCCTGCAGGAGCGCGTGACCTGGGGCAACGCTACCGCGACCGAAACCCTGAACATGTTCATGCAGAAGTTTCAGGGGCTTGGGGATTCCACGCTGATGGCGATGAAGCAGCTCTCGCAGCTCGTCCACCGCCAGGCCGTGGTGATGAGCTTTGGCGATGCCTTCTTCATCCTGACGCTGTTCTATCTTGGCCTCAGCGTCCTGGTCACGCTGCTGAACAAGCCGGCCTCGCCGTTCGGCAGCGGCGGCGACGCGCATTAGGCACATAGAAGGTGTCATCGCCCGACTCGATCGGGCGATCCAGTACGCCGCGGCAGATCGAGGGACGTCAGGCGTCTCTGGAATACCGGATGCCCCGCCTGCCGCCTTCGCTAAAGCTTCGGCGCCCCAAGACCTCAAGCCCGGCGAAGCCTTGGCGTAGCCGGGTCGCGGGGCATGACAGCGGGCATCAAAACGGCGACGCGCATTAAATTTGCAACACTCGTGCGTGATCGCGCGCGAGCCGTGTTGTAAATCGAAAGCGACACATCTATAAAGCGCCCTCATTGACCCGAACCGGGGAGGGATTTGCATGATTTCGTCGCATTCGCAGATCACACGCCCGCGCTCGATGATGTTCTGGCTCGGTATCTACTCGGCCTTTTAGAGGCCATTTCCGCCAGCTTCGATTGGGCCAAGGTTTCGACCAAGAGCCCCGATCGCTCCGCTTCCCAACTTTAAGTCAGGTTTACGCGACGCCGTTTCGGCCTTCGTGGCCGGTATGCGTCCATCGATGGAGCCGGCCCGCGGCACAAGCGGCCGGATGATGCCATGACCGCTCTGTCAAAAAAGCCCGCGGCCATTCGCGTGGTGCTGCCCTTTGTGTTCCGGCACTGGCTGAAGCAGCCGGGACGAAGCCTCGTCGTGGCCGGCGGACTGTTAGGCGCGACCATCGCCGACCTGTTCATGCCGGTGTTCTCGGGGCATCTGGTCGATGCGTTGACGCGCGGCCCTTCCGATCCCGACGCGCGCCATGCGGCACTGGTCGCATTCGGCGCGATCGTGGCGCTGGGCGCGGCCTCGATGGTGCTGCGGCTCACCGGCCTGCAGGCGATTGTGCCGTTCACGCTCAAGATCATGTCCGATGTCGCGCAGGACGCCTTCATGCGCGTGCAGCGTTTCTCGACCGATTGGCACGCCAACTCCTTTGCCGGCTCCACGGTGCGCAAGATCACCCGCGGCATGTGGGCGCTCGACCTGTTGAATGACACCATCCTGATGGCGCTGGCGCCCTCGCTGTTGGTGTTGATCGGATCGATGATCCTGCTCGGTGTGCATTGGGCCTCGCTTGGCCTCGTGATCGCGCTCGGCGCGGTGATCTATGTTGCGATGACGGTGTGGTTTTCGACGCGCTACATCGCTCCGGCCGCTCGCGTCTCCAACGCCTGGGACACCAAGGTCGGCGGCACGCTGGCGGACTCACTGACATGCAATGCGGTGGTGAAGTCCTTCGGTGCCGAGGCGCGCGAGGATGCGCGGCTCGCCCGCGTCATCAACCGCTGGCGCGTGCGCGTGCGGCGGACCTGGCTGCGCTACAATTACACCGCCCTGTCGCAGCTCTCGCTGCTGCTGTGCCTCCGCGGATCGGTGATCGGCGGCTCGGTGCTGCTGTGGATGGCGGGGCGCGCTTCGCCCGGCGACGTCACCTATGTGCTGACGAGCTACTATGTCATTCACGCGTACTTGCGTGACGTCGGCATGCACATCAACAACCTCCAGCGCTCGGTCAACGACATGGAGGAACTGGTTGCCATCCACGACGAGACGATCGGCATCGCGGATGCCGCGGATGCGCGGCCGATCGCGATCGAGGGCGGCGAGATCGTGTTCGACGACGTCACGTTCCATTATGGCGGCCATCGCGCGCCGCTCTATGACGGCCTGTCGGTGACGATTCGCGCCGGCGAACGGATCGGCCTCGTCGGCCGCTCCGGTTCCGGCAAGACGACCTTCGTCAAGCTGGTGCAGCGGCTCTACGACGTCACCGGTGGGCGCGTGTTGATCGACGGCCAGGACATCGCGCTCGCCACGCAGCAATCGCTGCGCAGCCAGATCGCGATCGTGCAGCAGGACCCGATCCTGTTTCATCGCTCGCTCGCCGAGAACATCGCCTATGGCCGGCCCGGTGCCAGCATGGAGGCGATCGAGCAGGCGGCCCGGCTGGCGAACGCGCACGACTTCATCCTGCGCCTGCCGAAGGGCTACGGCACGCTGGTCGGCGAGCGCGGCGTGAAGCTGTCGGGCGGCGAGCGGCAGCGCGTGGCGCTGGCGCGCGCCTTCCTGGCCGATGCGCCGGTGCTGATCCTGGACGAGGCGACCTCGAGCCTTGATTCGGAATCGGAGGCGCTGATCCAAGAGGCGATGGAGCGGCTGATGAAGGGACGGACCTCGATCGTGATCGCGCACCGGCTGTCGACCGTGCGCGGCCTTGATCGCATCCTGGTGTTCGACCGCGGCGAGATCGTCGAGCAGGGCACTCACGCGCTGCTCGCGGCCAAGCCGGGTGGCATCTATCGCGGGCTGTTCGAGCGCCAGGCGACCGAGTTCGGCCGCATGATCTCGGCGGCGGAGTAGGGCAGCACTTGCCGCTCTGCTACGTGCCGAAACAACAATCCGAAGCGCGATGACGATTCTGATCTCATCGCGCTTTAGTGCGCGCCAAGACTGTTCCAGACGAGGCCGACGCCCGACAGGAACAATAGGCCGAGCACGACATCGCCAAAATGCTTGTCGCTCAGTGCGTGATAGACGCGGGCGCCGGCCCATGCTCCGACGAGCGTGCCGGGAAAGGCAATCAGCGCGAGCCAGACCACCTTGAGCGCGACGAGGCCTGACGCCGTCTGCACCGCCAGCGCGGTTGCAAGCACGGTGAAATTGAAGAGCTGGAAGATGCCGCGCCGCTCGTGCTTGTTCCAGCCGCGCAGATTGGCCCAAAGGATCGGCAGCGGCCCCGACAGACCGGCAAGGCCGCCCAGGATGCCGCCTGCAAAGCCAATCGCGCCGTCGGCGGCGCGGCCGCCGAACTTGAAGGCGAGCGGCCGCTTGTTCAGGTACAGCGCGCTCGGAAAGATCAGCAGCAGGATGCCGACGCTCAGCTTGAACACCTTCGGATCGGCGGAGGCGACCATCATCGTTCCCAGCGGCACGCCGGCGAGGCCGCCGATCAGGAACGGCCAGACCAGCGAGAGATCGAAACTCTTCCACATCGACGGCAGCGTCGAGGTCTGCGCGATCACCGAGCAGATCAGGACCAGCGGCACCGCGAGCGAGGGCGGCAGCACGTACAGCCAGATACCGAGCGCCATCAGCGCCGTGCCGAATCCAGCCAGTCCCGAGACGAAGCCGCCGGCCAGCGCGCCGAACAGCAGCAGCGCATAGGTGAGCGTTTCCAACAGACTTTCCTTGTTGCAATGGACGATCCCGAACTGTTGATCGCCATCCCTCGCATAGCACGGGTGCGGCTGGAGAGGTCAATTCCATATCGCACGCAAGCGTGATCCCGGCGGCCGGGCTTTCGCGACTGACGCACCTACATGATGGCCGTACTTCAATTCGGCGGACCCGCCCGACGCCATGGTGCGCTCCGATTGGCCAAGTCCCGAATGAGATGATGGAGAACGACCATGACTCGCACGAAGATTGCCGTTGCGGCCGCGCTGTTATCTGCGGCGGCGCTGATGCCGACTTTGGCAGAGGCTCAGCTCTCGGAGCCCGCGGCCTATCAGGCCGCCCATCCGGATCGCGACGTGCTCAATGGCGGGCAGCTCACGCCCGCAGGCAGAGCGGCGCGCGGCCTGACCGGCATACCGGCCGATGCCTACGCATCGCAGCTCTATCCGCCGGCCGGCGCTCCGGTCGTCTATCCCCGCCACCGCCGTCATCGTTAGCGTTGCTAAACGATTTGCCTGGTTTCGGCGGGCTTGTGCAGCGCGCCGATCAGGATGCGTAGTGCTTCGGTCAATTCCGATCGGTTGCGCGCGGCCCCGAGCGAGACGCGCGCCGCGTGCGGCGGCGTTCCATCCACCACGAAAGCGTCGCTGGCGATGACGGCGAGTCCGTTGCGCAGCAGATGCGCGGTGGCGTCGAGCCGGTCGCGGCCCTCAGGCAATCGAAGCCACAGATGGTGCGCGGCGGGCTTGGCCAGGAACTGAAAGCCTTTCAGTGTGCGTTGCGCGAGCTGCTGACGGCCGATCGCCTCGTTGCGGATGGCGGTGATGATGCGGTCGGCGATGCCGCTCTCGAGCCAGTGCGTCACCAGCGCGACCATCAACGGCGCCGGCATCTGCACCGTGGCCTGCAAATGGCTGCGCATTTGCTGCTGCGCGCCGCTGTCGGGTGTCACCAGATAGGCCACGCGCAGCGCCGGTGCGATGCATTTCGACAAGGTGGTCGCCAGATATGTCCGCTCCGGAATGAGGTTCGCGATCGGTGATGCCGATCGGTCGAGCAGCCCATAGGCATCGTCCTCGATCAGCACGGTGCCGGCATCGCGAATGATCTTTGCGATCGCATCGCGCCGCTCCCTGGTGAGCGTAGCGGTGGTCGGATTGTGCAACGTCGGAATGAGGTAGACGGCCTTCGGCTTGTGCGCGCGACAGGCTTTTGCAAGAGCATCAGGGAGAATACCGCCTTCATCCATCGCCACGCCGACCAGCTTGACGCCAAGCTGGGCTGCGGCTGCCTTGATGCCGGGGAAACTGAGCGCCTCCGTCAGCACCACCTCGCCGGGCCGCGCGAGATGGGCGAGCAGATTGAACAGAATCGTCTGCGCGCCCGGAAAGATCACGAGCCGGTCGGCATGCGCATGCGCAACGCGCGCGCGCATCCATGTCGCCGCGACCTCACGCTCATGCGCACTGCCGCCGGGCGGCTGGTAGTTCAGGAATGCGGTCAGCCCCGATTGCTCGCGGATCGCCTCCAGGCCGGCGATGATGCGCTCGTCGAGCTGCGCTTCCAGCGGATGCGGCGGCACGTTCATCGACAGGTCGATCGCAATCGGATGCGGCAGATCGACCGCGCGGCGCGCGCTGGTCTCCGACACGAACGAACCCTGTCCGACCCGGGCCTCCAGAATCCCGCGGCGCCGCGCCTCGGTATAGGCGCGCGTGACCGTGGTGAGATCGATGTCGAGCGCCTTGGCGAGCGCGCGCTGCGTCGGCAGTTGCTGGCCGCGCACCAGCCTGCCCGCGGCAATGTCGGCCTCCATGGCATCGACGATGCGCTGGTACCGCGGCCCGCTCAGCTCTGCGATTGTAGGGATCCAATCCATGCAAATTCGCCCATATTCTTTGAATGTATGGATGCAGGATATTATTGTATGGATCGTCAGATCAAAAGAGGTGCGGTCATGGCGACGGGTTCAGTCTCACTGACGAAGGCGATGTGGCGGGGCTTTCTCGGCAAGTGTCCGAACTGCGGCGAAGGGCACGTGTTCGGCCGCTTCCTGAAGGTGGCGGATAGCTGCGAGCATTGCGGCGAGGAACTGTTTCACCACCGCGCCGACGATTTTCCCGCCTATCTTGTGATCGTCGTGGTCGGCCATCTCGTGGTGCCGGCGATCCTCGCGGTCGAGACCGCCTATGCGCCGCCGGTCTGGCTGCAGCTCGCGGTGTGGCTGCCGGTGACGCTGTTTGCCTCGCTCGCGCTGCTGCAGCCGACCAAAGGCGCGATCGTCGGCCTGCAATGGCAGATCGGCATGCACGGCTTCGAGGCCGCCAAGCGCCGGCGCGACGCCGGTGAGCTTGCGCCGGTGCTGGTGAAGGCCGCGCGCACTAACTGACGTCGTCATTCCACATTGCGCAAGTGTGCAATGGGGCGCGACGAAGTCGCGAGCTCTGATGCGCAATTGCGCATCATAGAATCCATTTCCCCACCAACTCTGCGGCCCGATGGATTCCGGGCTCTCGCTTCGCGAGCCGCGGAATGACGGTGCCCAAATGGTGAGGGGTCCGATGCAGCCAGCATCGAACCCCTCGTTGCACATCAGCCGGCCTGTAAGCCGGGTTCTGTAGGGCACCGCCCGCTTGCGCAGGCGATACGTGACGGCCATTCCTCTGGGACAATGTTTGCACATTGCCTCGAGCAACCTACCCGGACGGCGGACCTGACATCGCCCCGCGGCGTTATCGCTTTCGCGAACAGCCCGCTTAAGCCGTCCCTATTCGGTTTTGCTCCCGGTGGGGTTTGCCATGCCGGCTCCGTTGCCGGAACCGCGGTGCGCTCTTACCGCACCTTTTCACCCTTGCCCCGCGAAGCCCGAAGGCAAGCGAGGCGGTTCGTTCTCTGTGGCACTTTCCCTGGGGTTGCCCCCGCCGGACGTTATCCGGCACCGCATGTCAAGGGAGCCCGGACTTTCCTCCCCGGCGGCCTTTCGACACTTGCCGGAGCGGCCGTCCGGCCGACTGACCGCTTACGCATGGGCATTTATGACGGTTTCGTCAAGGCGATATCGCGCCGCACGCGGCGGCGAAAATAATTTATCCTGAAGATGTCGTTTGGTGTGCGCCCCGTTCGACTGGATGTCGGCGATCCAGCCGAGCAACAGGAGTTAAGCGATGCAGTACCTGCTGATGATCTACCAGAACGAGGTCGAGTACGCGAAGAATGATGCCGCCACCAGCCAGAGGCTGCTCGGCGAATATCAGACCTTCACCCAGTCCATCATCCAGAGCGGCAATTTCAAGGCCGGCGACCGGCTGCAGCCGACCACGACCGCGACGACGGTGCGCGTGCGCGAAGGCAAGACGCTCACGACGGATGGTCCGTTCGCCGAGACCCGCGAGCAACTCGCCGGCTACTATCTGGTCGAGGCCAAGGATCTCAATGCGGCAATCGAGATCGCGGCGCGGATCCCCAGCGCGCGCATAGGCTCGATCGAGGTGCGGCCGATCTGGGTGTATGAGAAGTGACGGCGGCGTGGTGATCGCATGACATGATCCCTTCCGAGATCGAAAAAATCTTCCGTGACGAGGCGGGGCGGGCGTTGGCCACGCTCATCCGCCTCGTCGGCGATTTCGATCTCGCCGAGGACGCACTTCAGGATGCTTTTGCGGTCGCACTGGAGCGCTGGTCGGCATGCGCGGTGCCCGACAATCCGCGCGCCTGGCTCGTCAATGTCGGACGCAACAAGGCCATCGACCGCATCCGCCGCCGGGTTGCCTTCCGCGGCAAGGAGCAGGCGCTGATGCACGAGCTCGAGCTCAACGCAGAGGCGCCCGACGAGCCGCCGACGATGCTCGACGACGACATGCTGCGGCTGATCTTTACTTGCTGCCATCCGGCGTTCGCGATCGAGGTCCAGGTCGCATTGACGCTGCGCACCGTCTGCGGCCTCTCCACCGCGCAGGTCGCGCGTGCCTTCCTCATTAGTGAAGAGGCGATGGCGCAGCGTCTCGTCCGTGCCAAGCAGAAGATCCGTCTCGCCGGCATTCCCTATGAGGTGCCGGAGCGTGAAACGCTGGAGCCGCGCCTCGGCGGCGTGCTCGCCGTGATCTATCTCGTCTTTACCGAAGGCTACGTGGCAACGTCTGGCACAGACCTGATGCGGCCCGATCTCGCGGTCGAGGCGATCAGGCTCGGCCGGTTGCTCGATCGACTGGTGCCGGATCGTAGCGAGATCAAGGGCCTGTTGTCCCTGATGCTGCTCCATGACGCGCGGCGCGAGGGGCGAGAAACCGCATCCGGCGACATCGTGCTGCTCGAAGAGCAGGACCGCACGCTGTGGGATCGCGACCAGATCGCGGAAGGCCTCCAGCTCGTGGATGAGGCACTGCGCGCGCCGGGCCGGCCGCAAGCCTATGCGGTGCAGGCCGCGATTGCCGCGCTGCATGCCCGCGCGCCGAGCTATGAGGATACCGACTGGCCGCAGATCGCCGCCCTCTACGAGGTGCTGCTGCGCATCAGTCCCTCGCCGGTGATCGAGCTCAATCATGCGGCCGTGATCTCGATGGTCGACGGCCCCGCGCGTGCGCTCGATCTCGTCAACGCGATCGCGGCGCGCGGCGGGCTTGACGGCTACGAACTGCTGCCGGCAGTGCGGGCGGATTTGTTGCGACGGCTCGGCCGGAAGGAAGAAGCGCGTGAGGCGTATGTTGCTGCGACGGAGGCGACGCAGCTCGAACCGTTGCGGCGGCTCTATGCGCGAAGGATCAAAGAACTGCAGTAGTCGCCACACACTCAGTCATTGCGAGGAGCGAAGCGACGAAGCGATCCAGAGTCTTTCCGCCGAGGGATTCTGGATTGCTCCGCTGCGCTCGCAATGACGGGACCTGCGCCGTCACTTCGACGCGACCGTCGTCCCCTCCGCTGGCAAGCTGGCGAGCAGCGCTTGCAATGTCGATAGCGTCGAGTGATCCGCCACGCCATCGAGCCGCGCCGGGCGGAAGTGGCGCTGGAAGGCGGTGACGACTTCCATCGTTGCGGCGTCGTATTTGCCGGTGAGGGGGATGCCATAGCCGTATTTTGCGAGCGCCTGTTGCAGGCTCAGCACTTCGTCGCTGATGGTGCCGAGCATCAGGCTCTCGCCGCGCACGACCGGGGCCGGCGTGACCCAGTGACCGACGCCGGAATTGGCCAGCGAATGCCACGGGAACTTTTCGCCCGGATCCTTCTTCCGCGCCGGTGCCACGTCGGAATGGCCGAGCACGCGGTGCGCCGGCACTTTGCGGCGGAGCACGATGCCGCGGCACAGCGCGATCACCGCTGCGATCTGCCGCAGCGGAAACTCGGGATAACCCCAGTCGTGTCCCCGGTTGACGATCTCGATCCCGATCGAGCACGAGTTGATGTCGTCCTCGCCGGCCCAGGACGAGACGCCGGCGTGCCAGGCGCGTTTGGCCTCGGGCACGCATTGTACGATGCGGCCATCCTCCAGCACGACGTAATGAGCAGAGACCTCAGTGCCTGCCGTGCACAGCCGTGCCAGCGCGCCTTCGACGTCGGGCATGCCGGTGTAGTGCAGCAGGATCATATCCGGCTGCCGCCCCTTGTTGCGCTCGCCATAGTTGGGCGAGGGGATGATGTCCGAGACGATCGAAGAATCCGGGTCGAACGTCCTCATGCCCGCCGCGCCCTTGGGAGCCGGGAGAACACGCTGACGCTTCGAATCAGATCCAGATGACGCGGACGAACCGGACGGCATATACAACTCAGGTCGGACAGGAACGTGGGCCAAGCCCTTCTCTTTACTATTCCTTTACCCCATCGCCGCACGCAATCGGGCGGCGCAGTTAACGGACGCATTTTGCGCGTTGTGTGTGGATGAAGCATCACCAGAAGGTAACCTTTTCGACTTGTAACGGGCCGATCAACGCTTTCTTAACGCTAAGGGCCGTTACTGAGTGGTGAAGAGCCGACCCGCGTCCGGAGGCGGCCAAAGCGTTTTTGGCTCGAAATCCCATGGCTGCCCGACAATTTCCGCTGGGAACACAGGGTTTGCGGCCCTGGACGACCGGGGCTGGCAAGCGTGCTGCACGAGGGTTTGGTCGTGGAACCGCCGCGACGGGGAATAATTCGAGACGTCATGGGCTTGCGCGCCTCCGATGTCGTATGGACGCCCGGCAGGTGTGGCGCATGACGTCGGCCGACCATATTCCCGTGCTTGGCCGTGAGGCACTCAACTACCTCGCGCCCCGCGCGGCCGGGATCTATGTCGACGCCACTTTTGGCGGCGGTGGCTACAGCCGCGCAATCCTCGATGTGCCGGGAACCCGCCTCATCGCCATCGACCGCGATCGCACGGCCATTGCTGGCGGTTCCGAGCTGGTCGAGCGTTCCGCTGGCCGGCTGACGCTTGTCGAGGACCGTTTCTCGAACCTCGCCGAGGTCTGTGCCGCGCAAGGCGTCGATGCCGTCGATGGCGTCGTGATGGATGTCGGCGTGTCCTCGATGCAGCTCGACCAGGCCGGCCGCGGCTTCTCCTTCCGCCTCGAGGGTCCGCTCGACATGCGGATGGGGCAGGTCGGACCGACCGCCGCCGAAATCGTCGCGCGTGCCTCGGAAGGCGATCTCGCCGACATCATCTATCTCTTCGGCGAGGAGCGGCATTCGCGCAAAGTCGCACGCGCCATCGTCGCGGCACGGCAGGAGGCGCCGATCGCCACGACACGCGCGCTGGCTGACATCGTTGCGCGGGTCGTGCGCTCGAAGCCCGGCGACATCCATCCGGCAACGCGAACCTTCCAGGCCTTACGCATCTTCGTCAATGAAGAGCTCGACGAGCTCAAGACCGCGCTGGCTGCGGCCGAGCGCGTGCTGCGTCCCGGCGGACGGCTGGTGGTCGTCTCGTTCCATTCGCTGGAAGACCGCATCGTGAAGACCTTCCTGTCCGAGCGCGCCAAGACCGGCGGCGGCTCGCGGCATCTGCCCCAGGTGGCACAAGTGCCGCCGAGCTTCCAGCTCCTAACGCGGCGGCCGGTCGTCGCCGGCGAGGAGGAGGTCGCGCACAATCCACGCGCGCGATCCGCCAAGCTGCGCGCCGCCGAGCGCACGGCTGCGCCTGCGCATGAGGACGCCGAGCCGTCGTCCTGGCCAAGCCTCGCCGATGTGATGAGGGGTGACTAGCGCATGCGCATCATCCACCTCCTTGTCATCGGCGCGCTGATCTTCGCGGCGGCCTATGTCTACCGGATCAAGATGGACTCCACCGCCCGCACCGAGAAGGTGCTGCGGCTGCACGCGGAGATTCGCGAGCAGCGCGATGCTATCGCGGCGCTGCGGTCCGAATGGGCCAAGCTCGATGCGCCGCTGCGTCTGCAGGGCCTGACCGAGCGCCATCTGCCGCTCAAGCCGATCAACGCCACGCAATATGACTCGCTGAAGAATCTGCCGGAGCGTCCGCCGCGCCTGTTCCGGCCGGGCGAGCCCGATCCGATCGGGTCCATGATCAACACCATCGAAGCCGCCAGCGATCCCGACGCGGTGACGGGCTCCGTGTCTCAGGGCGAGGACAAGCAATGAGCCCGGCGACGCCCGCAAAACCCACCGCGAAATCAACCGAGCCTTGGCGCCAGCGGCTGATCCGCAGCCTGCTCTACGGACGCAACGTCGACCGCGCCGCGAAGGCCCGCGCGCGCGTCGGGCTTGCCATCCTCGCCTTCGCGTCGATCTATGCCCTGATCGGCGGCCGGCTCGTGATGTTCGCGATCGGCGCCGATGCGCACGGCGCGCGGCGCGCGGCGGCGCAGGACGTGGTCGCGACCGCGCGGCCCGACATCGTCGACCGCAACGGCGCGATCCTCGCAACCGACGTCAAGGCGCCGAGCCTGTTCGGCGAGCCGCGCCGCATCATCGACAAGGACGAGGCGATCGAGCTTCTGACTGCCACCGTGCCTGATCTCGACGAGGCCGAGGTGCGCGAGCGCCTGTCGTCGCGAAAGGGGTTCGTCTGGCTGAAGCGCGAGATCACGCCGAAGCAGCAGCAGGACATCCACAAGCTCGGCATTCCCGGCATCGGCTTCCTGCGCGAGAACAAGCGCGTCTATCCGACCGGCAACGAGGTTGCCCACCTCATCGGTCTCGTCAACATCGACAACCAGGGCATCGCCGGCATGGAAAAGTGGCTCGACAACAATGGGCTCGCCGATCTCCACCGCGCAGGCTTTGCCACCGATCGCCTGCAAAAGCCGATCGAGCTGTCAGTCGACTTGCGCGTCGAGCATGCACTGCGCGACGAGCTGTTGAAGGCGAAGGAGAAGTTTCACGCGAAGGCGGCCTCGGGCATCATTTCCAACGTCAAGACCGGGGAGATCGTCGCGATGGTCTCGCTGCCCGACTTCGATCCCAACAACCCCAAGGAAGCGCATGACCCCGACCGCATCAACCGCCTGACCACCGGCGTCTACGAGATGGGCTCGACGTTCAAGGCGTTCACGCTCGCCATGGCCCTCGATTCTGGCAAAATCAACCTGAACTCGATGTGGGATGCACGCGGAAACCTGCACTACGGCAAGTTCACCATCCACGATAGCCACGCGCTCGGACGTTTCATCAACACCAAGGAAGTGTTCACCTACTCGTCCAACATCGGCGCCGCGCGGATCGCGCTTGGCCAGGGTGTCGAGGCGCACAAGGCCTTCCTGGCAAAAATGGGTCAGTTGACGCGGCTGCGTACCGAGTTGCCGGAGAGCGCCGCACCACTGGTACCGCGCCACTGGGGCGAGTTGAACACCGTGACTATCGCGTTCGGCCAGGGCTTGTCGGTGGCGCCGCTGCAGGCAGTGATGGGCATCAACGCACTGATGAACGGTGGCTACCTGATCCCACCGACATTCCTGAAACGCAGCGAAGCGGAAGCGTCGGCGATGGCCAAGCGTGTGATCAAGCCAGAGACCTCCGAAAAGATGCGATATCTGATGCGGCTCAATGCCGAGATCGGCACCGCCAAGAAGGCCGATGTTCCCGGCTACTATATCGGCGGCAAAACCGGCACGTCCGAGAAGGTCATTAACGGCCGTTATGCCAAGAAGCGGGTGCTCAACTCCTTCACCGCAATCATGCCCTCCGACGATCCGAAATATCAGATTCTCGTCATGCTGGACGAGCCACAGCCCTTGCAGGAAACGTATGGTTTCATCACGTCGGGCTTTAATGCTGTGCCGACGGGGGGCAAGGTCATCGCCCGTATCGCGCCGCTCTTGGGTGTCGAGCCACGATTTGACCTGCCGCCGTCCGACCGCCTTATTCTTGCAGCATCCAGGACAACCCAGTAATCAACCGGATGGCCCATTGGCGGTGCTGAGTCGGTATTTTCCGAGGATTCGGCGTTCCGGCAGGGCATCTCGACTGGAACACCATGAAGCTGCGTGACGTCTTAGGCAATGATGCCGCAATCGAGCCGGCCCTCGCAGGCCTCGATGTGACGGGGCTTGCGCTCGACAGCCGCGTGGTCAGGCACGGTGACCTTTTTTTCGCGCTGGCCGGCAGCAAGACCGACGGCGCGCGCTTCATCGATGCCGCGGCTGCCGCAGGAGCGGTGGCGGTAGTCGGCGATCAGGCGCCTGCCACCTGCAGGGTGCCGTTCATTGCAGTCGCCAATCCGCGCCGCGCGCTGGCACTCGCCGCGGCAAGATTCTTCCCTATGCAGCCCGCGACCATCGCGGCGGTCACCGGCACCAGCGGCAAGACCTCAGTCGCGGCGTTCACGCGGCAGATCTGGGAGCGGCTCGGGCATGCTTCCGCCAGCATCGGAACCATAGGTCTCGTTTCGCCGAAGCGCACGGTCTATGGCTCGCTGACCACGCCCGATCCGATCGCGCTGCACCGGCAGCTCGATGAGATCGCGCGCGAGGGCATCACGCATCTCGCGTTCGAGGCGTCCTCGCACGGGCTCGATCAGT